>JBAWFF010000249.1:0-12890 GCA_049591635.1 Acetobacteraceae bacterium | reverse complement strand
GCATGGCGCGGACGTGGTGGCGGCGCCGGCCGTCCCGTCTCCGCAGGCAGGGCCTCCAGCGCGTGCAGGTCGACCGTCACCTGCGCGCCGGCGGGCGCCGACAGGGCGAGGAGGGCGGCGAGGGGCAAGGCGGCACGGCGCATCACCCGGAGGGGAATGCCTGGGCCGTGCGTCATGATGCCACTGCAATCCCCGCTGGTGCCGCCATCCCGATGCCCTCGATCACCGCCTCGCGCAGCCTTGGGTGAAGATGGGTGTTGGCGGCGACGACGTTGCCGCTGTCGCGCGGATCCTTGCCGGCCGGATCGGTCGCGTAGCCGCCGGCTTCGCGGACCACCAACAGCCCCGCCGCGATGTCCCACGGCTTCAGCCCCAGTTCCCAATACCCATCGTAGCGCCCGGCGGCTACCCATGCGAGGTCGAGGGCGGCGGCGCCGAAGCGGCGGATGCCCGCGACATGGGGCATCAGGGCGGCCAGTGTGCGCGAGAACGCGGCTTGCCGCGACGGGCCGACCGCGGCGAAGGGAATGCCGGTGGCGAACAGCGCCTCGCTCAATTCGCGCCGTGCCGAGACGCGGAGCCGGCGTTCGTTCATGAAGGCGCCGCCGCCCTTCTCGGCCCAGAACATCTCGTCCGACGCCGGCGCGTAGATCAATCCGGCGGCGATCTCGCTGCCGCCGTCCGGCAGGCGCCGCTCCAGCCCGATGCTGATCGCCCAGTGCGGCACGCCGTGCAGGAAGTTCGTCGTGCCGTCCAGCGGATCGACCACCCAGCGCCAGGCCCAATTCGCCGACCCGGAGGCACCGGATTCCTCCATCAGAAACGCATAGCCCGGCCGCGCCCGCTCCAGTTCCTCGCGCAATGTCGCCTCGGCGCGGAGATCGGCCTGGGAGACGAAGTCCGACGGCCCCTTGATGCTCACCTGAAGCTGCTCGACCTCGGCGAAGTCGCGCAACAGGCGCTTGGCGGCCTTTTGCGCGGCGCTGGCCATCACCGAGAGATGCGGGGAAAGACGTGGGGCCAAGCGCGTCAGCCCTTCGCGCGTTCGACGTAGCTCGCGTCCTCGGTGCGCACGACGATGCGCTCGCCGGTTTCGATGAAGGGCGGCACGGAGGTCTTGACGCCGTTCGACAGCCTGGCCGGCTTGTAGGAGGAGGCGGCGGTCTGGCCCTTCACCACCGGATCGGCCTCGACCACCTCCAGCACGACCGTGGGCGGCAGGGTCGCGCCGACCGGGTCGCCTTCCACCATGTCGACTTCGACCGTCATGTTGTCTTGCAGGAACGGCGCCGCCTCGCCCAGGATCGCGAGCGGAATATGCACCTGCTCGAAGGTCTCGGGGTCCATCAGGACCATGTTGTCGCCCTCGGTGTAGGAGTAGTTATACTCCTTCTGCTCGGTCATCAGGCGTTCCACCGTGTCGGCGGTGCGCCAACGTTCGTTGGTCTTGTTGCCGGATTTGAGGTCGCGCATGTCCACCTGGATGAACGCGCCGCCCTTGCCCGGTGAGATGATCTGCTGCTTGAGCACGGTCCAGCGGCGCCCCTCGTGCTCGATGACCTGTCCGGCGCGAATCAGGTTCGCCTGCTGCTTCATGGTTACTCGTCTCGAAAGGGCGGGGAAAACCGGGCTTCTACGCGGAGCCCGGGTCTTGGGCAAGCACATGGCGCCCGCCCCAGGGATCGCGCACCGCCCCGTCCGTCGCGAGATAGGTCGGGCCGATCGGCACTTTGCCGTGGCCGCCCGGGATATCGAGCACGTAGGTCGGCCACGCCAGACCGGTGACGCGGCCCCGGAGTTCGGCCAGCAGGCGCTGGCCGTCGGCGATCGGGACGTGAAAGCGCGCGGTGCCCGGCGCCGGGTCGAGCTGGTGGAGGTAGTACGGCTTCACGCGGGCGGCGAGCATGGCGCGGAAGAGCGCCTCCAGCGCCGGCGTGCTGTCGTTCACGCCGCGCAACAGGACCGATTGGCCGAGCACCGGGATCGCCGCCGCTTGCACAAGGCGCAACGCCGCGCGGGCGGGTTCGGTTAGCTCGCGCGCGTGATTGGCGTGCAGTACCACCCACATCGCCCGCTCGGTTCCCAGCGCGTCGACCAGCGCGGGGGTGACGCGGTCGGGGTCGGCGACGGGGACGCGGGTGTGGATGCGCAAGGTTGCGATGTGCGGGATGGCGGAGAGCGCGGCGACGATGGCGCCGAGGCGGCGGGGCGACAGCATCAGCGGATCGCCGCCGGTCAGGATCACCTCGGTGATGACCGGGTGGTCGGCGAGCCACGCGTAGGCGGCGTCCAGTTCGGCGTCGGTCAGCACGCCGCCATCGGGGCCGACGTGTTCGCGGCGAAAGCAGAAGCGGCAATAGACGGGGCAGATTAGCAACGGCTTGAGGAGCGCGCGATCGGGATAGCGATGCACGATGCCCTTCACCGGCGACAGCGCATCGTCGCCGATCGGATCGGGGCGTTCGTGCGGGGCGGTCACGAGTTCGTCCGGATGCGGGATGAACTGCCGCCCGATCGGGTCGTCCGGGTGTTCGATCAGAGTATGGAATGCGGGGGGGATGGCGACCGCGTAACGCGCCTCCACGGCGGCGACGGCCTCGCGCTCACCGGGCGCGATCAGGCCGGCGGCGAGGAGCGCGTCGGCGTCGCGTAGGGTAGTGCGGCTTCCCGCGCGGGACATGTGCGTCCGTTCGTAATGACATCGCCATGCCCGCGAATGCGGGTATCCACGTCTGTCTTGGTCGCGGCGAAGACGTGGATACCCGGCCTTCGCCGGGCATGACGACGGGGGTTGCGGTGTTCGCCCGTGGTCCTACCGGACGCTCGTGGACCAAGTCCAGTCGGACCAGTATCAACCACGGCAAAAGTTCCCTGCCACCAGGAGGCACCAATGCCGCAACCCGCGTGGCACCCCGACAGCCTCGCCGCAAGGCGGCCCTTTTTACGTCGCCGCGCGCGACTGACCCAGGCGGTCCGCGCCTTCTTCGACGCGCGCGGCTACACCGAAGTGGAGACGCCCTATGCGGTCGCCGCGCCCGGCGAGGAGGTCCATCTGCGTGCCTTCGCAACCGCGCGCGAGCATCCGGACGGCGCCATCGAGCCGCTCTGGCTGCACACCAGCCCGGAATTCGCGATGAAGCGCCTGCTGGTCGGGGGCGCCGGGCCGGTGTTCCAACTCGCCCGGGTCTGGCGCAACGGCGAGGGCGGCGCGCTCCATGCGGCCGAGTTCACCATGCTGGAGTGGTATCGTCCCGGCGCCGACATGGCGGCGCTGATGGAGGAGACGGAGGCGCTGCTGCGCGCGGTCCTGCCGCCGGTCGTGACCTGCCGGGGCGTTGCGACCGATCTCTCGCGGTTCGAGCGGCTGAGCGTCGCCGAGGCGTTCGCGCGCCATGTCGGCGTGGACGTGCTGGCGAGCGCGGAGGACGCGCCGGCGCTGGCCGCCGCCTCGCGCGCGCGGCTGCGGGAGGGCGAGACGTGGGAGGATCTGTTCTTCCGCCTCATGCTGGAGCGCATCGAGCCGCGTCTCGGGCGCGCCCATCCCACGTTCCTGACGCACTGGCCGGCCGCGCAGGCCGCGCTCGCACGCCGCGATCCGGCCGATCCGCGGGTCGCCGAACGCTTCGAGCTGTTCGTCTGCGGCATCGAACTCGCCAACGCCTTCGTCGAGCTGACGGACCCGGTCGAGCAGCGCGCCCGCTTCGTGGCCGATCGCGCCCGCCGCCACGCGGCGACCGGGCCTGATTGGCCGCTCGACGAGGATTTCCTCGCGGCGTTGGCGCACGGGATGCCGCAAGCCGCGGGGATCGCGCTGGGGTTCGACCGGCTGGCGATGATCGCGGCGGGCGCCGATCGGATCGGGCAGGTGCGGTGGCTGTAGGGGGGCGCGCGCGCGGCGAACGTCGAACTCGCCTGACCGCGTCGTCCGGAGTATGATTTCTTCATACGCAGGGCCAGGATAGCCCTGATCGAGGGACCCACCATGCCCGGGATCGAGAAACGTACCATCAGCCTGCCGACTGCTCAGGCGAGTTACATCGACGCCTTGGTCGACGGCGGCGCCTATGCGTCGGCCAGCGAGGTGGTGCGTGCCGGCCTGCGCGCGCTACAGGAGCGCGATGCTGCGGTCGCACGCTGGCTGCACGAGCAGGTGGTGCCGGTCTACGACGCGATGCAGGCGGATGCCAGGCGCGGCCTTTCCGCCGGGCAGGTCACGGCGGCGCTCGCCGCGCATCACGCGGCGCGGGAGAAAAAGGCCGGCCGGTGACGCGTGAGGTTATCTTCGCCCCGGAGGCGCTGGCGGATTTGTTTGAGATCTACGACTACATCGCGACCGATTCCAGCGCCGAGCGGGCGCGCGACTATACCGATCGCATCGTGGCGACCTGCCGCGAGTTGGTGACATTTCCAGAGCGCGGTACGCCTCGGGACGATCTTCGGCCGGGCCTGCGGACCACGACCTATCGCCGTCGCGTCACCATCGCGTTTCACGTCACGGCCATGCAGGTCGCTATCGATCGCATTCTCTACGGTGGGCGGAATCTGCCGGCGCTGTTCGACGAGGAAAACGCCGGTTGATGCGGCTCGAGCAGATGGAGACTACTCCCCAAGACGTCCACAGCCGCCGCGAGTAGCCGCTTTGTGTCGTCTTCCGTCCCGACGGTGATGCGCAGATAGGGCGCGGTGCGGGGCGTGCTGAAATGGCGAACCAGCACCGCGTGTTCGCGCAGCGCGGCGGCGAGTTCCGATCCGCCCCGGGCCGGATGCCTCGCAAAGACGAAATTCGCGCTCGAAGGCAGAACGGCGAAGCCGAGCTTGGTCAGCTCCCGCGTCATTGCTTCCCGGCCCGCGATGACCCTGGCGCGGCTTTCGCGGAAGTAGGCTTCGTCGCGAACCGAGGCCATCGCGCCCGCCTGGGCGATGCGACCGAGCGGGTAGGAATTGAAGCTGTCCTTGACGCGGCGCAGCGCCTCGATCAGCGCCGCGTCGCCCAGCGCGTAGCCGACCCGCAAGCCCGCGAGCGCGCGCGACTTCGACATCGTTTGCACGACCAGCAGGTTCGGATGACCGGCGATCAGCGGCACCGCGCTCTCGCCGCCAAAATCGACATAGGCCTCGTCGATCAGCACCGGGATGTCGGGATGATCCTCGAGCAGTCGGGCGATCCCGGCGCGCGGCAGCGCGATGCCGGTCGGCGCATTGGGATTGGCGATCACGATCGACCCCGCCTCGCGCCGGTAATCCTCGACCCCGACGCGCATGTCGGCGTCCAGGGGCACGGTCTTCCAGGCGAGGCCGAACAATCGTGCCCACACCGGATAGAAGCTGTAGGTAACGTCGGCAAACAGCAGCGGCCGCGGCTGCTTCAGGAGTGCTGCGAAGGCGTGCGCGAGCACTTCGTCCGAGCCATTGCCGACGAACACCTGTTCGGGCTTCACGCCATGATGGGCGGCGAGCGCCTCGCGCAGCTCCGTCGCCTCGGGATCGGGGTAGAGCCGCAGGCTATCGGCCGCGGCGTCTCGCATCGCGTCCAGCGCGAGCGGGGAAGGGCCGAACGGGCTTTCGTTGGTGTTGAGCTTCACCAGATCGGCCGTGCGAGGCTGCTCGCCGGGCACATAGGGCGAAAGCTCACGCGCGCGCTGGCTCCAGAATTGGTTCATCGGGGCGGGCCGGGTTGTGTTGCGCAGCCTAACGCGAGGAGGCGCTCGATGGGTAGGTCGCGCTTTCCCGGGATGCCAGTCTGTTCGTAGAATGCGCATGGGCGCGGCCGCCATCGATCGCGCCGTGGCCGACGCCGGTGGCGCGGACCCGGCGGGATCGCGGTCTGGCGACCCGGACGACACCGACCGAAGGAGGGATCGATGTACTACACCGATGACTCTCTGCTTCCGGAGAACCAAGAAAAGCTAATGATAAAGGCGGGGCCTTGGGGACCGCAATGGAGGCCCAGCGACTTCCCGGAAGACATCGATGTCTCGTGGGATGCGCAAGTGCAGAAAGCGGTCGATTGCTACAACGCCGGGGCTTCGATCCTGCACATTCACGTGCGCGATCCAAAGACGGGCAAGATATCGAAGGATTTCGCCGAATACGGCATGATGATCGAACGTCTCAGGAATGCGGTCCCAAGGATGGTGCTGGAGGTTGGCGGGTCGATCTCGTTCGCGCCGGACAGCAACGAAGCCAAGGCGAAATGGCTGGGCTACGACACCCGCCACATGCTGACCGAACTCACGCCGAAGCCGGATCAGATCACGATCGCGATCGGCTCGGCCGCGATGAATATAGTGGAAATGTCCACTGATGACGACCTCGCGGGGACGCACATGGCGGACCCCAAGCTTCGGCAACTTTATGGAGACATGGTCGCCGACGCCTCTCCGTCGTTTTACATCGAGCATTTGAAGCGGCTCCGCGCCCATGACATCCAACCGTTTTTCATGCTCGGTCACGTCCATCAGCTCGAATCCGTCGAACGGCTGATCCGAGGCGGCGCCTACGCGGGACCGCTGAACCATCAACTCGTGGCGCTCGGCGGCGGCGCCGCGAGCCGCAACCCGTTCGACATGATGGAATACGTTCGCCGCTCGCCACACGGCTCGGTCATGTTCATGGAGTCCTGGATGCGATCGGTGCTCCCCTTGTGCAACATCGCGATCACGCTGGGCCTGCACGTCCGCGTCGGCATCGAAGATAATATCTGGGGCAGGAAGGGCGAGCGCATGGGTACGGTGAGGCAGGTCGAGCAAATGGTTCGACTTGCAAGGGAATTGGGGCGTGACATCGCGACCGGCGAGGACGCCCGGCGGATCATGAAGATCGGAACCTGGTACCAGACCCCCGATGAGACACTTTACAACATCGCCTTGCCGCCAAACCGCAAGGACGGACAGTTGGGGTTCGTGAACTATCAGACCGACGGAAAGCTCCACGAACATCCCTTCGCGTCCGACTCGCATTCGCTGGCCGACTAGAGCGCGCGTTCGGGAACCAGGCTCGGGCATTTCCCCGCGAGCCGACGGCGCGAATTTCGGCGGATATGACGGGCCATCCACGGGAGGAAGCGATGGGCAATGTCAGTTCGGGCTCGCCAGTCCCGTCGGATTTGTCTCAAGAGGCAGGCCGAGTTGTATGGCGGTTGCCGAGCCTAGCGCGAGGATGCCCTCGATTGGTAGCCGCCGCGCCTTGCTGCAAATCTCAAGGTTATCGCGCGATTCCCTGATCGGCTGGCCTGTGCTACGATGGATTCATGGACAAGAGCATCCGCCGCTACGCTGATTTTGAGGAAATGAAGGCGGACGAATACCGCTATTGGCAAAGCCGCCCGATCCATGAGCGTGTCGCGGCGGTGGCCGAACTCAGCCAAGAGCATTACGCGCTGAAAGACGCGAAACCGCATGCACCGAGACTTCAAAGAACTCTTGTCCGTTTTGAACGAGCGCCGCGTTAAGTATCTTGTCGTCGGGGCCTACGCCGTCTCCATTCACGCGCAGCCGCGCGCGGCCAAAGGCCTCGACATCCTCATCAAGCCCGATGCCGCGAACGCGCGGAGGGTTTTCGCGGCGCTGGCCCAATTTGGCGCGCCCCTGCAAGGCATGACCGCCGCCGACTTCGCCGAACCCGGCCCGTTCTTCCGCATGGGGCGGGAGCCGGTCAGCGTTGACATCTTGACCGACATCCCCGGCGTTGACTTCGACGCGGCATGGAAGCGGCGCATCGAGGCCGTGGTTGACCCGGCGAGCGGGTTGAAGGCGAGCTTCATCTCGGCGGACGACCTCGTTGCCGCCAAGCTCGCGACGGCACGGCCTCAGGACATCGCGGACGTGGACGCGATTCGTAAGGCCGCGCAAAGCCGACCCACGCGGCCCGCAAAGACCAAAAATGAGCGGCCCTGATCGGTAAGCCAGTCGCCGAGTTGTGTATTCAGGAATTATGTAACGGGTGTTTGATGGTCGTCATCCCTTGTCGGTGTGGTATATGCCGGACTACGATGGCGACCCGCAACAGGGCGAAATGCGCATCCCCGAACTCCCAATTCCGTAATTGGCACGGAGGCCCCGATGGCAACCACCGGCTTGATGCTGCAGTTGGAGGTAGACCAGCAGCTTTCGACTGAGGTTTCGAGCATCAACGAAATCTTCGCCGAAGCGCTGACATTCTTGAACGGCGGCACGGTCACGGTCACGGAGATCGCCGTTCAGAAGCTGGGCGGCGTTTTCGGCAACAATATCGCGATTCCGATCGATGACTCGCCAACCGGCTATGTCACGCTGCGCGTGTTTACCGGGGGCAACAACGAGGTTGATTTCTTCGCGCCGAGTTCGGTGCCGTCGCCGCCGGTCCAGCCTGGTCTGGCGGCCCTGCTGGAGTTGAGGGATGCCGGGTTCACCGCGCCGCAGAACGTGTTGCAGGTGGCCCGCAAACTCGGCGCGCATGTCTATTTCGAGGAGACCTGACGGAGGCGAGCAAATGGACATCCTCATCAAGGGGCCTGGCGAGGTCACGGTCTGCCTCGTGGATCGCGCCGGGAGGGCGATGCTGCGCGAAACCCTGCGCGTCTTCGGCTCCCAAGCCGTATTGGCCCGCCGCCCGATCGAGCTCGAACTGACGACGAGCAAGGGAAAAATGCCGGTGTCGCCCGTTCTCCTGTTCCGTGGCGAGCAGCAGGCGGTGACGTTCGACGGGAAGGACCCTGCCGCATTCACCAGGCACCGCTGCAAGGAGATCGGCTGCACCGACAAGGAAGCCGAAGCGGCGGCGCGCGGCGACATTCACCACCTGCCGCGCGATGCGCCGACCCGCAGCAGCTTCGCCTCTCTCCCCCGGCCGTAAGAACCGCCTCAACGGACCAACAGCCGCGCCGCCACCGCGCCACTGATCCGAACCGGCAGCCCAGTGCATCGCCGACGCGCAAGCCGGCCAGGACGAAGGCGTGGGCGAGCACTTCGTCCGAGCCATTGCCGACGAACACCTGTTCGGGTTTCACGCCATGATGGACGGCGAGCGCGTCGCGCAGCTGCGTCGCCTCGGGATCGGGGTAGAGCCGCAGGGTGTCGGTCGCGGCGGTTCGCATCGCGTCCAGCGCAAGCGGCGAAGGGCCGAACGGGCTTTCGTTGGTGTTGAGCTTCACCAGATTGGCCATGCGAGGCTGCTCGCCGGGCGCATAGGGCGAAAGCTCACGCGCGAGCTAGCTCCAGAATTGGGTCATCGGGGCGGGCCGGGTTGGATGACGGTTGCCGAGCCTAACGCGAGGAGGCTTTCGATTGGTAGCCGCCGCGCTTTGTTGCGGATCTCAAGGCTTATGAGGGCCTCGCCCAGCGTTGTATGTTCGGATCAGACCGGATACTGGTAGGAGCCCCCTCGATTCCCTTAGTCACCCCATGAAGGATTTGTGCCGCGAGCCAGCCAATGAAAACGCCACCAAATCTAACATCAGGAGAGCTCAGAATCCAGCTTGAAGTCGATAATTGCCCTCACTGTGGCACGGCCAAACCGACCTTGGCTCTGCCGATGATACATGGGCAAGGTGGACAAGGTATCGTCCATTCTCAAGACTACACCGGCAAAATCCACTTTATGTGGCTGACATACATCTGCTCGACCTGCGGGAAAGGAGTTCTTGCGGGCACTAAACTGATGCCCGACAACACACAGGAACGTGTTGGTTTATTCCCTGCCCCACGGACAATATCTGAAGACGTTCCTGATGCAGCGCGCAACTACCTTTCGCAAGCAATTCGAAGCCTCAGCACTCCCGATGGCGCAGTTATGCTGGCCGCGTCCTCGGTGGACGCTATGCTTAAGGCGAAGAAGCTGGTGAGCGGTTCACTGAACACGCGGATCAACGAGGCAAAAGACACCCACCTAATCACGCCTGACATGGCAGATTGGGCGCATGACGTGCGGCTCGATGCAAACGACTCCCGCCATGCCGATCTGAACCAACCTCATCACACCCCGCAATCGGCCGAGCGGGCGGTAGAGTTTACCGTGGCGCTAGCCGAGGCTCTCTTTGTCCTGCCGGCGCGCGTTCAGCGAGGCCGTAACGTGGCTAAGTGCAAGGCAAAGTAGCTGTTTGCAGAAATCAAGAATTACGTAAAACGTATAAACGCTGTAAAAATGGTCAAATGGCAAATCCTGTTTCGACCATTTCTCAGGGAAGGACGGGCATTGTCTGGGGATCGGGGGCGATACCTGAAACGATAAACGGTCCTCTGCACTGGGTGCAGGTTCGCACAAGATTCGCCCATTTAGTCCCGAACCAATAATCGGCGAGTTTCACCGAGCGGTCGCGGTTTGCCTGGTTCATATGGGCCGGGTCTGGTTCCGGTGTGTGATGGTAGTATGATCCGAATACATCATCGCAGAATTTAGCATACCACTGGGTATGAAGGATCATTCGGTGCCAATATTCGTCAACATCCAATTCGGGTATGTGATAGAAGCCGGGGTCTAGAAAAGCTAGGGAAAGGAACTGCTTCACCTGCTTCTCAATCTCTGCGGAATGAGTGGACGACCACCCAAGTTTTCGTTCGGCGTCGGCAGTGATCGCCAAAAAGTCGTAACCATCAAGCAACCGCAGTTTGGCGAGCACCCCAGCGTTGATAGGGTCAACCTTTAGGTCAAGCGGACCCACAGCGCCGCTCATAGCATTAATCCTTTTTCCCACCGCGCCGGGATCATCCCCCAGCTTGATCGAACACTATGGTTGAGAATGAACCCGCGCAAGTCTGTTCGTCTGTTCCGGTGAGCGCATAAATCAAGAACTTCGCGCCAAAATTAGAAGACTGAAAACAAAGGGCTTTTTTGGTGCGCGATCCCGGTGCACAATGGCCCATGAAATACGGCTATGCGAGGGTGTCTCCGGGCGGCAAGAGCGAGAGCGTTGACGCCCAGGCGCGGCAACTGGCTAAGGCCGGGTGCAAGAAGGTGCTCCGCGACGTGCATGTGAGCGGAGCCAAAGACCGATCGCGCGCAGCTTCGCCGCGTGATCGAGGCGCTTGCGCCGGGCGGCGTCTGATGGTGACACGGCTCGATCGGCTGGCGCGATCCACCCGCGACCGGTTGAACACCCTCGCCGCCAAGGCGCGCGGCGTGAGACTTGGCCGCAGGCCGAAGCTGACAGCCCACCAGCAGCAGGAAGCACGGCGGCGGCGCGATGACGGCGAGCCGATCCGCGACATCGCACGCAGCTTCAATGTCAGTCACAGCACGATTTCACGGCTGGCCGCATAGGACCCACCGGCATGATCGATGCCCCCAATCCGCTACCCGAGGAATTCTTGCGCGGGATAAGGCTGGAAAGCGTCTTCATGCCCTTCGCACGAAGGCAGCGGGACGCGCTCTACAACGGCGGACAAAAAACGTCGGCCCGGTTTGTTCATTATACCTCGGCCGACGCGGCGCTCAGCATCATCAAGAGCAAACGCATCTGGATGCGCAACACCACGTGCATGTCTGATTATCGCGAGGTGCAGCACGGGTTCGAGATGCTTCATAAGTTCTTTGCCGACCAGACGCAGCGGAGCCGACTTTATGCGACCCTTGACACGATTGCGGACAATCTGGCTGGCGAGGCGGTGCAGCTTTTCGATCAATGGTGGACCAACATCCGGTTCAGCACCTACATCGCTTCCGTTTCCGAACACGACGACAGCGAGGACTTGCACGGGCGCTTGTCGATGTGGCGCGCCTTCGGCGGCACCCCGGCGCGCGTGGCGTTCGTGTTCAACGTGCCGTGGTTCACCGGCGCAGAGAACGAGTTGAACGTCATGTTCAGCCCGGTTGCCTACTTGCAGGAGTCAGAGGCTCACGCGCAGATTGGCGCCGTTTTGCAGAACGTCGAAAGAGAAAGGGAATTTCTCAGGACTGTTGAACGTCCCACGCTCGTTGCCTCCGTCTTCAATATGCTCGCAACGGGCGTGACGTGCCTCAAGCACGAGGGATTTCGAGAGGAACGCGAGTGGCGGGCGATCTACTCCCCTGACCGTCTGCCGTCGCCGCTGATGGAATCGGCAACGGAAGTAATCGGCGGCATCCCGCAGATCATTCACAAGCTGCCGCTCGATGTGCGGAAGTCTGAGAAGCTGGCCGCCCTCGATATGGCGGCGATGTTCGACCGGCTGATCATCGGTCCGTCGCAGTTCGCATGGCCCATGTATGAAGCCTTTTCCGGCGCTCTGGAGGCAATCGGGATCGCCGACGCAAAAAAGCGCGTTCGCATTTCCGGCATACCCATCCGATCCTAGCAGAACCATCTATGGCTCACGAACAGCCGGATGCCGAACCGATGGAGGACTGGAACCTATGCCGGCAGAGGCAGCCGCCCAGCCGATCGAGCCGCTTCGATAGCGCCGACGATACGCCCGACCGCGCCATGGCGGGTACAGGGGGTGAGGGCGCTGCCGGACGACCGCTTGCTCGCGCGGTTCGTCGATGGACTGACCGGGATCGTCGATCTTTCCGCGCTGATCGCGTCGCCGAAAGCGGGCGTGTTCGCGCGTTTGCGGGACCGGACCGTCTTCGAGCAGGTCCGCGTCGAGATGGGCGCGGTCACGTGGCCAGGCGAGCTGGACCTTGCCCCGGACGCGATGCACGCGGCCATCAAGGGACATGGGGAGTGGAGAATCGCCCCGTCGTAAGCCGAGGCACAAGCGAACCCTGGCTGCCTATGCCATGCGTCGAAAGTTTCGCCCCCGGCCGTCATTCCCGCGCACACGCAGGAATCCAGGCGGCTCGCGCACTTCCGAGTAGTTCGCCTGGATGCCCTGAGTTCACAAACGAAGTGCAACACCAGGCTAAGGTGTTGCAATGGCCGGAAATTACTCGCACCTCGATCTTGAGGACCGCTGCTCGATTGCCCGCCTTCATGAAGGCGGGCAATCGGTGCG
>JBAWFF010000248.1:0-10281 GCA_049591635.1 Acetobacteraceae bacterium | reverse complement strand
GACATAGGCCGCGATCGCCGCGGGATGCGCGACCGTCGCCGACAATCCGACGCGGCGGAGGCGGGGTGCGAGCATGCCCAGACGGGCCGCGCACAAGGCGAGCTGATCGCCACGCTTGTTCCCGGCGAGCGCGTGGACCTCGTCCATCACCAGTGTGGCCAGGCCGCCGAACAGCGCGGGCGCGTCGGGCAGGCTCAGCAGGAGGGACAGGCTCTCGGGCGTGGTCAGCAGGATGTTCGGCGGCGCGGCGCGCTGGCGGGCGCGCCGGTTGGCCGGCGTGTCGCCGGTGCGGGTCTCGATGCTGACGGGCAGCGCCATCTCCGCGACCGGACGGGTCAGGTTGCGCGCGATATCGGTCGCCAGCGCCTTCAGCGGGCTGACGTAGAGCGTGTGCAGGCCGGCGCGCGGGTTTCCGGCGAGTTCGATCAGGCTCGGCAGGAACCCCGCCAATGTCTTGCCGCCGCCGGTCGGTGCCATCAGCAGCACACTCTCCCCCGCCCGCGCCGCGTCGAGCATCGCGAGCTGATGAGGACGCGGCTGCCAGCCCTGGGCGGCGAACCATGCGGCGAAAGGAGAAGGAAAGTGTCTGTCGGTCACGGAATGGGACGAGTAAAACTGCATCGCCGGGGACAGTTCGGTGATCCGAAACCGACACGCACCTGTCCGCAGGCCCGCACTACTGGAACCTTCGGCGCTTAAACGCGGCGACGTCGTCTGGAGTCAGCCGGAACCATTCGCCGTTCGCACGTCTATCGGCAAAGCGCCGATGCCAGTACGCCTCGATGCCTGGCGGATCATCTGTTTCGATCGAGTGGAGCAACACAGCCTTATCCGGCAAGGCGATGCCGATCTCCTTGATACGCTTCTCCAGGGTATCGCTTCGACCAATCTTGCAGAATTCACCCCATGAAAGGAGATATACGTGGCCCTTCGGCAGCAATCTCCTTGGGAGGATCGGCTGTACGGGAGGTGGCGAGGGTAGCAAATCAAGCACGTCGGCTGCGTCGGGGTTTGAGACCGTCCACAGCCTCACTGCCGCAATGGCGCCTTGTTGCGATCCGAAGTGGGAAGCGATCGCTCCCTTGCTTGGAAATCGCACATCGCGGCGCCGGAACATCTTCTGTTCCGCCACGGTGGGAAAGTGGCCAAAATGCCGGCACGCGTCCGAAAGCCTTTCAAGGATAGAGTCACGGTCAAGCTTCTTCTGTAACTGGTTCGGACCAAAGCCTGCCTCGGCTAATGCCTCGCTCCAACGTGCCCAGATAACACCGGCCCACTTACTCTCGGACCGCCCGGTTTCCCACGTAAAAAGCCTCCTTCCCGGGGCCTGTCCCCCAGACAGGGAAGCAAGGCGCTTTATCTCCTTGATGATGAGTTTCCGTAACTGCTGAACGTCCTCGTCGCTCACGCTCTCGTCACCTCCTCCTCCAACTCCGTACGTTGCAATGCACATGCGTATCCACCAAGAGGCCGAAGCCGAGCGCCACGGTCAGCATCGCCCTCCGCCGCGCGCAGGAGTTCGCCATTTGATAGTTGGCCCACCCGGCGGGCCGTCCGCACGTCGTTCCCGCGAAGGACCAAGCACAAGCCGCGAGGACCATTCTGCTCAAGGGGCATGCGGCGCATTGAGAGCGGTCCCCAAGCAGCGGCTATCGGTCTCGGTGGCGCGCCGGCGCTGGCCTACGGCGGAGCTTCGGGCGCGGCAACGTGACGATGGCGTAGCTTCCCGGTGCGGCCCGCTCGACGGCCTCGCGCACCGGAACGGGATTGGCACGGAGCGTCGGCCATTGAGTCGTGCTGAGCACCACGAGGGCCAGGTGTCGGTCGGACAGGCTGTTCTGGTGCTCGATGTTCTGGTCGCCCGTCACCATCACCTCGAAGCCGGCCTGATCGGCAGCGTCGAGCAACTCGCCGTTGGACAGCCCGGCCCAGCCCATTTCCGGCACCGTGACGACGAAAAATCCGGGCAACTGCTCGCGAATCCCAACAGGCATATTTTCGTCAAGCAGGATTCGGCGCATGGGCCTTCATGGCGAAGGCGATCACGCGCCGCGCCCGATCGAGCGGCAAGCTCGGGTAGATTTCCGCCACGATCTGCTCCGGCGTAAAGTCGCCGGCGTTGGCGATCACGTCGTCGGCCCGGATACGCGTTCCCTTCACGAGCCAAGCGCCGGAAACCTTGCCTGGGATACGTTCAACGTCGGGGCAGTCCTTCCAATCCACGATCGCTCTCCCTCCCACAGGACTCCATAGGGACATCCTAGCACGAGACCGGCCACTCCCGCCATTTGCGAACCCAGCGAAACCACCCAGGCCCGCCTTCAGCGCGGTTTCGTTTCGTTCGAAGGGTCCGTCTTCGCGCGCCGTCGCGCGGATAGATTCGCGGCGGGCAGATGCCAGCCGTATCTGATCGCCATGAAGCGGAGGCCGAAACACAGAGCCGCCCCAGCTAGGGCGGAGACGCCATAGGACAGACCAAGCATGTCGCCGACAACGACGACCGACGCGCCGGCGAGGGCCGCGACGGCATAGAGGTCCGAACGCAACACCTGCGGTATCTCGGCGAGAAGGACATCGCGCATCATGCCGCCGCCGATGCCGGTCAACATGCCCAAAAGAGCGGCCATCATCGGGTTCAAGCCGAACTCGATTGCCTTCTGCGCGCCGGAGACCGCGAAGAGCGAGAGTCCCGCAGCGTCGAACAGGAGTACGGGACTGCGCAGCCTGTCGACACCAGAGTACCAGAAGAACGTGATGAGCCCGGCCGCGATCGACACCAGCAGGTACTGGTCATCGGTCAGGGCAGCCGGCGGCACCGCGCCGATCAGCAGATCGCGGGTAATCCCACCGAAATTTCCCGCCACGAACGACAGGACCAGAATGCCGAAAATGTCGAGGCGCTGATTGACCGCCGCGACCGCTCCGCTGATCGCGAAAACGAAGGTGCCAACGAGGTCGAGATCATGCACGAAAGCTCCAGCGCTGATCATCCAGACCCCACCCGCGACGCGGCCTCAGGCCGCGCCAAGCCAGGCCAGCGCGGCGACGACCAACGCCTCGATCCCGGTTTCCAGGGTCGGGTGTAGGACCGGCGCGAATTGCGGGCTGTGATTGACCGGCAACTCATTCAGCTTGCCCGCCGTCTTGGCCTTGGCATAGGCCTCGGGATCATTACCGCCCACGAACCAGAACACCGAAGGCACCTGCCATGCGGTGCCGAAGCAGCCGAAATCCTCGCTCGCCGGCGCGGGCCCCGTGTGCTTCACCCGATCGGCAGGAAAATAGCCCCGAAACGCCTCGGCGACGCGGTTGCTCGCCGTCTCGTCATTCACATTCAACGGGTAGCGGTCGAGCGGCGTGATCTCCGGCTTGCGCGGAGCCCCCGAGGCTTCGGCCTCGGCATTGACGATCCGCTCGATCGCGGCGAGCACGTGCGTGCGCACGCCGGCGTCGAACGTCCGCACATTGAGCTTGATCAAGGCCTCGTCGGGAATGACGTTCTCCTTCGTGCCGGCCTGCAACACGCCGACCGTGACCACCGCCGCGTCGGCTGCCGCGACCTCGCGCGATACGATGGTCTGGAGCCGCAGGACGACCGAGGCGGCCATGACGACGGGATCGATGCTGGCCTGCGGCATCGATCCATGCGCGCCGCGCCCGAACAGGCGGATTTGCAGGCTGTCCGCCGCGGAGGTGATCGGCCCAGCGCTGCCGGCGACGGTGCCGGCGGGACCCACCATGACATGCTGGCCAAGCACCACACCGGGCGTGGGGAAGCGCTTAAGCAGGCCGTCGTCGATCATGGCCTGGGCGCCTTGCGCGGTCTCCTCGCCCGGCTGGAAAACCGCCATCAACGTGCCCTTCCAGGCGTCGCGTGCCTGCGACAGCAACGTCGCCGCGCCGACCAGCCAGGTCACATGCATGTCGTGACCGCACATATGCCCCACCGGCACCGTGTTCCCCTCGGCGTCCGTCGCGGTGACCTTGCTGGCATAGGTAAGGCCGGTGTTCTCGGCGATCGGCAGCGCGTCCATGTCGGCGCGCAGCATCACCGTCGGTCCCGCGCCGTTGCGAAGCAGTCCCACCACGCCCGTCTTGCCGACGCCGGTCGTCACCTCGTAGCCGGCCTTCTTGAGCCGGTCGGCGGCGATGCCCGCCGTGCGCGTCTCCTGCATCGACAGTTCGGGATGGGCGTGGATATCCTTGTAGAGCGCCTCGAGATCGGGCAGCAGTTGGCTCATGTTCGCCAGGATGGCGGAAGTGCCTTGCGGTGCGGTATGGTTAGCCATCGTAATCTCCTGTTCGCGACCCGCGCGGTTCAATACCGGTGATGCCCGGCCAGAAGGCGCTCACCCCTCCTCCGCCTCCTCCTCGAACGCCATGTCGCGGTGAACATACGCCGCCATCAGCAGCCCGAAGCCGAACATCACCGTCAGCATCGCCGAGCCGCCATGCGAGACCAGCGGCAGCGGCACGCCGCCGACCGGGATCGCGCCCATCACCATCGCGATGTTGACGAAGACATACAGGAAGAAATTGACCGATATGCCCAGTGCCAGCAGCCGGCCGAACTGGTGCTTGCAGCGCAGCGCGATCACCATCCCGGCGAGCACGATCAGGCACAGCAGCGCCATCACCGTGACGGCGCCGACGAAGCCGGTCTCCTCGCCGATGATGCTGAAGATGAAGTCGGTCTGCTTCTCCGGCAGGAAATCCAGATGCGCCTGGGTGCCGTGCAGGTAGCCCTGTCCCCACATGCCGCCCGAACCCAGCGCGATCTTCGATTGCAGGATGTTGTAGCCGGCGCCCAGCGGGTCGCTCTCGGGATGGAGGAACGTGTCGATCCGGGCACGCTGGTATTCGTGCAAATGGCTGTAGGCGACCTTCGCCACCAGCGGGATCGGCGCCAGCATGAGGGCGAACTTCCACCACCGCACCCCGGCGGCGAACATCACCGCCGCGCCGACGGCGCCGGTGATGACAGCGGTCCCGAGATTGGGCTCCTTCAGGATCAGCAGGACCGGCACGACGATCGCCGCCACCGGCACGATCAGGAACAGCGGGTTGCCGATCCGCTCCCACGATGCACGCCGAAACCAGGCCGCGAGCGCCAGCACCAGGGCGATCTTCATCAGCTCGCTCGGCTGGATCTGCAATCCACCCAGTTCGATCCACCGCTGCGCCCCTTTCCCGGCATGACCGAACCGCAGGACGGCGGCGAGGAGCGCGAGCGAGACGCCATAGAGCGGCCACGCCAAGCGCACCAGCCAGCGCGGGTCGACCATCGCCACCACCAGCATCATCGCCAACCCGGCGGCGAAGCGCAGCGCATCGGGCTCCGCATAGGGATACGGGGAGCCGCCGGCGACGCTGTACAGCGCGGCATAGCCGACCGCGGCGAGGGCACACAGCAACAGCACGAAAATCCAGCTGACCCGCCACAGCTTGGCGGCGACGTCGACGCCCGGCGCTTGCCAAAGTCGGCCCGCTCTCACGCCGGCACCCGCGCCGCCGCCATCGCGGTCGGCGTCCCTGCCTTCCCGGCGGGATCGCGCCGCAGAGTCTCCAGCATGATGTCGCGTGCGATCGGGGCGGCGGCGGTGGCGCCGGCATTGCCGTGCTCGATCACGACGGACAACGCATAACGCGGCGCGTCATAGGGCGCGAAGGCGACGAACAACGCGTTGGGACGCAGCCGCCAGGGCAGCTTGGCGCTGTCGAAGCCATGCTCGCGCGCATAGCGCGAAACCCGCACCACTTGCGCCGAGCCGGTCTTGCCGGCCAGCTGCCAGCGCCCGTCCGGCAGCCGCGCCTCGGGCGCCGTGCCGCCTCGTTCGTTCACCACCGCGAACATGCCGCCGCGCACCGCGGCCAGCGCGCTTTCGGGCAGACCCAGCACCGGCCAGTCCTCCGCCCGCGATCCGGGCACGCCCTCCCGGTTCAAGGTGCGGGTCAGGTGCGGCTGCACGGCGCGGCCGCTGGCCAGGCGCGCGACATAGGTGGCGAGTTGCAGCGGCGAGACCTGGATGAAGCCCTGGCCGATCCCGGCCACCACCGTATCGCCGAGGTTCCAGGGATGGCCCTTGGATCGCCGCCAGGCCCGCGTCGGCAGGAGTCCGACGCGCTGGTCGGGCAGGTCGATCGCCAGTTCCGTGCCCATGCCGAGGCGGTGGCCGGCCGCCGCGATCGCGTCGATGCCGGCCTTCAGCGCCACCTGGTAGAAATAGACGTCGCACGAGTTCTTCAGGCCGCCGTGCAGGTCCAGGCTGCCGTGGCCGCCCTTGCGCCAACAATGGAAGCGGGCATTGCCCAGATCGAAATAGCCTGGGCAGTTGAAACGCTCGGTGGTGGTGATCGCGCGCGTGTCGAGTGCCGCGATCGCCACCGCCATCTTGAAGGTCGAGCCCGGCGCATAGAGGCCGTTCGTCGCCTTGTTGATCAGCGGGCCGCGCTGGTCGTGCGTCCACGCCTGCCACTGGCTCTGCGGCACCCCGGCGTCGAACACGCTGGGGTCGAAGGACGGGTTCGACGCCATCGCCATCACCTCGCCGTTGCGGCAGTCGAGCACCACGACGCTGGCGCTTTCGTTGCCGAGCCGGGCGAGGGTCGCCTGTTGGAGGCCGGTGTCGATGCTCAGCCCGACCTCGTCGCCGGGTTGGCCGTCCTCGCGTGAAATCTCGCGGACGACCCGGCCCAGCGCGTTGACTTCAAGCTCGACGTCTCCGGCCTTGCCGCGCAGATCGTCCTCGCGGCTTTTCTCGATCCCGGCGCGCCCGACCCGTATGCCGGGCAGCGACAGCATCGGGTCGGCCTCGACATCGGCGTCGTTCGGCGGCGCGACGTAACCGACGACGTGCGCGAGGTCCTGCCCGAGCGGGTAGATCCGCGTGGTACCGACATCGACGATGATGCCCGGCATGTCGGGGGCGTTCACTTCGATCCGCGCCATGTCGTCCCAGTCGAGGAAATCGCGCACGAGGACGGGGATGAACGGGCGATGGCGCTTCAGCTCGTGCTCGATGCGCGAGCGCTCGCGCGGCTCGAGAGGGACCAGCTTGCTGAACGCGTCGAGCGTCGCGCCAATGTCGCGGGCCTGCTCGGCGATCAACAGGGCACGCCAGGTCAGCCGGTTGCCGGCGAGCACGAGGCCGGAGCGGTCCGTTATCCGCCCGCGCGGCGGGGCCAGCATTCGCGCGCTGACGCTGTTGTCCTTGGCCTGGGCGGCATAGTGCGAGGCACCGTCCACCTGGACGTGATAGAGCCGGCCCGCGAGCACACCGAGCGCACCCACTTGGGTCGCCATCATCAGCAACGCGCGGCGGGTGAAGACGCGGGAACGCGGGTCCGGGCCGCGCAGATCGGTGCCGCGCGCTTTCGGATGCCAGAGACGGCGCTTCATCTCAGGCGCCCTCCGGCGCGGCCATCCCGCGACCGGTCCGGCCGAACAGCAGCGCGAGGGAGGGATGCAGCGCCACGGCGAACAGCGTGGCCAGCAACACCGGGCCGGTGGGCAGCACTCGCCAACTCAACAGGGAGGCGAGCACCCAGGTCGCCGCCTCCACCGCGACCGCGGTGCCGACGAAGGCGATCCAGACGATGCCAATCCCGTGCCCCGCCAGCACCGGGCGCAGCCGCAGCGCCGCCACCCGCGCGCCGAGCAAGGTCACCGCCCCGATGCCGATGGGCAGCCAACCCAGAAGGTCGCTCAGCGATCCGATCGCGAACACCGCGAGCGCGGGCATCGCGGCGGGCCGCGCGAGCGAATAATGAAACACGCAGATCAGCGCCAGCGCCGGACGTAGCGCGGCCTGCCCGGGCAGCCCCAGCGGCGCCCCGGCGGCCAGCACGAGCACCAGCGTAAGGGCCACCGGCACGCAAGCGCGCGCGATCTCATCCAGGCGCCCTCCCAGGGTCGGGCGCGAGCGGATGGCCGGGGTCGGGCCGATCTCGACCATCGCGCCTAGCCGTCCGGCTTCCCGGGTTGAACGCCATCCGAGCCGAGCCGGTAGTCGAACAGACGGACGATCTCGAGTTGGCCAAGGTTGGCCGCCGGCACGACCTCCGCCGCATGCGACGCCGACCAGTGCATCGTGCCGACCGGCAGGTTGGGCGGAAACGCATTCGCCTCTCCGGAGGTCACGATGCGCGCGCCCTCAAGCGGCGCCGCGCCGGACCAGTACAGAAGATGCGGGCGCGGCCCATTGGTGCCGACGAGGATAGCGCGGCTGCCCTGTCCGTCCGCGCCCTCGATGGTGACCGGAATGCGGCTGTTGAGGTCGGTGATCAGCAGCACGCGTGCGGTTCGCGTCCCGACCTCGGTGACGCGCCCGACCAGCCCCGCGCCGTCGAGCGCCACCTCGCCCCGGCGCACGCCGTGGTGAGGACCGACCGCGAGCAGCACGGCGCGCACGTAGAGTCCACCATCGTCGGCGACCACGCGGGCGGTGACGAAGCTTGCCGCCGGCTCCGGTATCCAGGCGAGCTGGGCCTTGAGGCGGCGGTTCTCCTCATCGAGTGTCAGAGCCACGCCTTGCCACTGGCGAAGCTTCGCGACCTCGGTGCGCAGGCGCGCGTTCTCGGTTCGCATCGACCACAGGCCGGAGGCGTCGGCGAGCGTCTCGCGCAGGTCGGCGAGCGGACCCGCCGCCAGCGCATAGAGCGGCCCCAGCGCGTCGCCCAGTTCCACCCGCGCCCGATCGACCAGCACCGTGTCGGCCTTGCCGATCAGCATGACGCAGAACGAGAGCGCGAAGAGCACCGGAACCGTCAGCCGGGCGAGCGCCTGGCGGGTTGCGATGGATAAGCGGATCACGGGCCGGCCCCTTCCTTCACCTCTCCCTCCGGGAGAGGTCGGCGCGACGCCAGCCGCGCCGGGTGAGGGTCTGCGGGCATGACGGCTATGGGTTGGTGGGCCGTCCTCATGTCCCCTAGTACATCGTGATCAGCACGTTGCGCAGCCGCTTCATCTCCTCCAGCGCCCGCCCAGTACCGAGTGCCACGCATTGCAGCGCCCCTTCCGCCACCGCCACCGGCAGTCCGGTCGCATCGCGCAGGACCTGGTCCAGACGATACAGCAGACTGCCGCCGCCGGTCAGCACAATCCCCTTATCGACGATATCGGCCGCGAGTTCCGGTGGCGTGTTCTCCAGCGCGACCTTTACCGCATCGACGATCTGAAACACCGGCTCGCTCAGGCTGTCGGCCATCTGGCGCTGGCTGACCGCGATCTCCCGCGGCACGCCGCCCATGAGGTCGCGCCCCTTCACCTCCCGCCACGGGCCTTCGTCACCGTCCTCCGGCGGAGCCGCGGCGCCGATGTCCATCTTGATCCGCTCGGCCGTCGACTCCCCGATCAGCAAGTTATGATTGCGGCGGATGTAGCTGATGATCGCCTCGTCCATCTTGTCGCCGCCGACGCGCACGCTGCGCGAGTAGACGATCCCGCCCAGCGAGATCACCGCGACCTCGGTCGTGCCGCCGCCGATATCGACGATCATGCTGCCCGACGGCTCGGTGACCGGCAGCCCGGCGCCGATCGCCGCGGCCATCGGCTC
This sequence comes from Acetobacteraceae bacterium, assembly GCA_049591635.1. GTDB lineage: Bacteria > Pseudomonadota > Alphaproteobacteria > Acetobacterales > Acetobacteraceae > DATFDN01. Next base: position 727 of record JBAWFF010000248.1, on the reverse strand, counting down.
CTCGATCAGCAGCACCCGGCGGGCGCCCGCGCTTTCCGCGCTCTCCTGGATGGCCCGGCGCTCGACGGCGGTGGACCCGGAAGGGACGCAGACGATGATCATCGGCGCGGCGTAGCGATGGCGGTTGTGGACCTTGCGGATGAAGTGCTTGATCATCTCCTCGGCGACCTCGAAATCGGCGATGACGCCGTCACGCAGCGGCCGGATGGCGGAGATGTTGCCGGGCGTGCGCCCCAGCATCAGCTTGGCTTCCTCGCCCACCGCGAGCACGCGCTTCTTGCCGCGCTCGTCGGCGATGGCGACCACGGAGGGCTCGGCCAGCACGATGCCGCGACCCTTCACATAGACCAGCGTGTTGGCGGTGCCGAGGTCGATCGCCATGTCGGCGGACATGAACCCGAGCAGCCGTGAGAACATAAGGGGGGAGCCTCTCCGCCGGGTGGCCCTGCGGGTCAGCAGGAAGGGCCAGGGCTTTAACCTCCGGCCCGGCCGATCACAAGAGGGTTAGGGTTGGCCTTGGGATGGCCGCAATGCTGACATTCTTCTTCCCTTCAGACCGCGTTTCCGTAACGGTCGTCAACTTGGAGGAATCGCTTCGATGGCACGCAAGATCGCTCTGAACACCCTGGTAGGCGGCCTTTTGCTGGCGCTCGCCGCCTGCGGCTACACCCCCGGACAGCGGGCCGTCTCCGGCGGGCTGATCGGCGCCGGCGGCGGCGCCGCGCTC
>JBAWFF010000247.1:0-20172 GCA_049591635.1 Acetobacteraceae bacterium | reverse complement strand
GCCGAGGGCCTCGGCGCCGGAGCGCCCGGCGGCGAGGCGCCGCCGCCGGTACATGCACAGCTTCCTCCCGCTCCGCCCGTCCCCGACGTCGCGCGCGGCGCGATGCCGCCGGCCGCGGTGATCGGCGTGCTCTCGATCCCCGACGTGCTGCGTGCCTCAAAGGCATATCAGGAGGCCGATAAGACGATGGCCGATCGGCGCCAGAAGTTGAACGAGGACGCGCAGAAGGAACAGGTCACCCTGCGTGACCTCGGCCAGGCGCTCGGCAACGATCGGAGCAAGCTCTCGGCGGACCAGATCCGCACGAGGGAGCGTGAATTACAGGATCGTATCACCGAGTCACGCCGCAAGTTCAGCGAACGTGGCCGGGTCATTCAGGAGGCCAGCCAATACGCCCTGGCGCAGATCGAGCGCACGCTGAGCGACGTGGTGCAGCGCGTGGCCGGCGCGCGTGGCATGAACCTCGTGCTGCAGCGGGCCGAGGTCGCCTTGAACCAGGGTGATTTCGACATCACCACGCAGGTCGCCGACCTCCTCAACAAAGCGCTTCCGACCGTGCTTATCCCGCCCGACGGCGTGGCGCCCGGTACCTTACCGGCCGTGGCCTCGGCAACGCCCGACGCGACCGCGGCCGCGACGAAGCCCGCGAGCGCCGCTTCGCCAAAGCCGGCAGGCCACGCGGCGCAACATCGCTGAACGCGGACATGGCGTGACGCGCGATGCCGATATCCCACTAGGCGACCCCCGGTTCTTCCGTCGTACCGGCCCGCACACGCTGGCCGTGATCGCCGAGGCGGCCGGCGGGGTGGTGGCTGTCGATGACGGCCGCCGATTATCGGGGCTCGCCCCGCTCGGCTTGGCGGGGCCGAACGACGTCAGCTACCTCGACAACCGCCGCTACGCCGGCTCCCTGGCCGCGACACGTGCGGGCGCGGTCTTGGTTGCCCCCGACGCCGCCGCGAAGGTGCCCCCGGGCACCGCCGCCGTCGTCTGCACGGCGCCAGGCCTCGGTTGGATCGCATTGGCCGCGCTGTTCCACCCCTTGCCGCGCATTCACGCGGGCGTGCATCCCTCGGCGGTTGTCGATCCGTCGGCGCGCATCGACGCCAACGCCGAGATCGGCCCCCTCGCGGTCGTGGGCGCGCATGCCGAGATCGGAGCGCATTGCCGCATCGGTCCGGCGGCGGTGATCGGCGAGGGCGTGGTGCTCGGCCCCGACTGCCAGGTGGGCGCACACGCGAGCGTCAGCCACGCACTGCTCGGCGCCCGGATCATCATCCATCCCGGCGCGCGGATCGGCCAGGAGGGGTTCAGCCTGGTCGCCATGCCCGAGGGTCCCCACACGCTGCCGCAACTCGGCCGCGTCATCGTGGGCGACGACGTGGAGATCGGTGCCAACACCACGATCGACCGCGGCGCGCTCTCGGACACCGTCATCGGCGCCGGCTCGCGGCTCGACAACCTGGTGCAGATCGGCCACAACGTGCGGATCGGGCGTTGTTGCGTGATCGTGGCGCAGGTCGGGATTTCCGGATCGACCGTCCTGGAGGACTTCGTGACCATCGGAGGACAGGCGGCGACGGCGGGGCACCTGCGGATCGGCGCGGGGGTGAGGATCGGTGCCCAGGCGGGGGTCATCTCCGATCTGCCGCCGGGGGCGGAGGTGCTGGGCTCTCCGGCCCAACCGGCGCGCGCGTTCTTCCGCCAGGTCGCGCTGCTTCGTCGGCTCGCTGCCAAGGGACGCAACGAGCCGCCGGGTGGGAGGGGCACGGGCTGAGCAATGGACGCGACGGCCACGCCAGGGACGATTGGCGCCGAAGCGGTTCCCACCGACCCGATTGTCTTGGCCGATGTCGCGCGCATCATGCAGGCGATCCCGCACCGCTATCCCTTCCTGATGATCGATCGGGTGCTGGAGATCGTGCCCGACCGATCCGCGGTCGGTGTCAAGAACGTGTCCATTAACGAGCCGTTCTTCCAAGGGCACTTTCCCAGGCACCCGGTCATGCCCGGCGTACTCATCATCGAGAGCATGGCGCAGACCGCCGCGGTACTGGTCGTCGAAACCCTGGGTGCCGAGTCAGCCGGCAAGGTGGTCTATTTCATGTCGATCGAAGGCGCCAAGTTCCGTCGCCCCGTGATCCCCGGTGATCAGCTTCGCATCCATGTCAGCAAGCTCCGCAACCGGGGGAATGTCTGGAAGTTCCGCGGGATCGCGCGCGTGGAAGGTGTCGCCGTCGCCGAGGCGACGTATGCGGCGATGATCATCGACCGTGCCGGCTGAACGCCACCGATAAAGCGATCGACACAAACTGTTACAAGTTGCCCGGGCGTAACACGCGGCAACAATGATTGAGTGGCCGCCCTCATGGCGCACGCCTAGCGTGCGGTCGCCGACCATGGAACAAGGGCCCGCCGCATGGATGTCCTAACCGCTAACTTCGAGCCGCGGTCAACGCGCGCCGAGATTCATCCGACGTCCGTCGTCGCGCATGGCGCGCAACTTGGCCGTGGCGTGATAATCGGCCCGTTTTGCACCGTGGGCCCCGAGGCGATCATCGAGGATGGCGCGCGGCTGGTCTCCCATGTCGTCGTGGATGGCTACGCGCGCATCGGCCGCGACGTGATCCTGTTTCCGTTCTGCACGGTCGGGCTCGAGCCGCAGGATCTGAAATATCGCGGCGAACCGACGCGCTGCGAGATCGGCGCCCGCACACAGATTCGCGAGCACTGCACGATCCATCGCGGCACCGCCACCGGACGCGGCGTCACCTCGGTCGGCGCGGACTGCATGTTGATGGCGGTCACGCATGTCGCCCACGACTGCGTGATCGGAAGCAACGTGATCATCGCCAACAATGTCGTGATGGGCGGCCATGTCGGCATCGGTGATCATGCGGTGATCGGCGGGGCCGCGGCGCTGCATCAGTTCGTTCGCATCGGTCGCGCGGCGATGGTGGGTGGCGTTTCCGGCGTGGAGGCGGACGTGCCGCCGTTTGCTTCCGTGATGGGCAACCGCGCCCGTATCGCCGGCCTGAACGTCATCGGTCTGAAGCGCCGGGGCTTCGACAAGGCCCAGATCCAACTCCTGCGCGCCGCCTATCAAACATTGTTCAGCGACGACGGCATATTCGCCCAGCGCCTCGCCGCGACCCGCACGCTGTATGGCGAGGACCGCCTCGTCGCCGAGTTGCTGGACTTCATCGACGCACCGAGCCATCGCGGCCTGATTCGGGCGGCGTCCGGGACCAAGTCGTGCCCGACATAACCGTCCGGAATGTGACTCCCGCCGACCACGACGCCTGGTTGCCGTTCTGGCGCGGCTATCAGGCATTCTATCAGGTGGACATCCCCGCCGAGGTTTCGGCCGTGACCTGGAAACGATTGCTCGATCCGGCGGAGCCGATGTGGGGCGCGCTCGCCTTCGACGGCGAGCGTGCCGTCGGGATGGTGCATTGGCTTCGGCATCGCTCCTGCTGGACGGTCGGCGACAACTGCTACCTGCAAGACCTGTTCGCCGCGCCCGATACGCGAGGGCGTGGCGTGGGGCGGCGGTTGATCGAGCACGTATATGACGCGGCCCGCGCACTCGGCTGCGCGCGCGTCTATTGGCAGACGCACGAAACCAACAGCAACGCGATGCTGCTCTACGACCGCATCGCCGAGAAATCCGGCTTCGTGGTGTACCGCAAGGCGCTCGGCTAGAACCAGGGCGTCATGCCCGCCAACCCGCTTCCCGCCGAGTTCGCGCTGATCGCGCGTCATTTCCGCCCGCTCGCCGGGCCGGGCGCGCTCGACCTGGCCGACGATGCCGCCCTCATCGCGCCGCCGCCAGGGCGGGAGTTGGTGCTGACAGTCGATGCGATGGTCGGGGGCGTGCATTTCCTGGCAGCCGACCCGCCGGACCTGATCGGGCGGAAGCTGTTGCGGGTGAACCTGTCCGACCTCGCCGCGAAGGGGGCGATTCCCCTCGGGTATCTGATGACGGTCGCCGCGCCACGCGACACTTCGGACGCTTTCTTCGCCGGCTTCGCGCAAGGACTCGCGGCCGATCAGGCGACGTTCGCGATCACCTTGCTGGGCGGGGACACGACGCGCACGCCCGGCCCGCTGACCCTCTCGCTCACCGCCATCGGCCATGTCGCGCCCGGCGCGATGCTCCGCCGCGCCGGCGCGCGCCGCGACGACGGCATCTGGGTGACCGGCACGATCGGGGACGGCGCGCTCGGGCTGCGCGTCGCGCAAGGCAAGCTGCACGACGCCACCGGGTATCTCCTCGACCGCTATCGCCTGCCGCGCCCCCGTCTCGGGATCGCCCTCGCCGGGGTCGCGTCGGCGGCGATGGACGTATCGGACGGGCTGGTCCAGGACCTCGGTCACATCTGTCGGGCGAGCGGCGTCGGCGCCGTGTTGGAGGCGGCACGCGTGCCGCTGTCCGACCCCGCACGGGCGGCGGGGCCGCAATGGTTCGAGACCTGCCTGACCGGCGGGGACGACTACGAGTTGCTGATGGCGGTGCCTCCCGCCCACGACGCAGCACTCATCGCCGCCTGCGCCGCCGCCGGGGTGGCTGTCACCCAGATCGGACGCTTTCACACGGGCCGGCCCGACGTCACCGTGCGTGGACCCGACGGCGAGACCCTCGCGTTCGGATCCGGCGGCTGGAGCCACTTCTGAGATGAACCGCAACGTATGGCTGCTGTTCTGCTGCCAGGCGATGATGAACGCGGTGATGTCGGGCCAGGTCGTGATGGCCTCGCTGATCGGCAACGCGCTGTCCGGCAACAAGGCGCTCTCCACGCTGCCGGTGGCGATCCAGATGACCGCGGTGATGGCCGGCTCGATTCCAGCGGGGATCGTGTTTTCCCGCCTCGGGCGGCGTCCGGGCTTCTGGCTCGGCATCATCCTGGCATTGTGCGGCAGTCTGACCTTCGCGCTCGGCGTCTGGCGGCACAGCTTCCTGCTCTATTGCCTCGGCGCCATCCCGGCGGGGATGGGCTACGGCATCGCCCAGCACCTGCGCTTCGCCGCCGCCGAGGTCGCGGCCGAGCGCGCCCGTCCGCGCGCCATCGCGCTGGTGATGACGGGCGGCGTGGTCGCCGCCGTGATCGGGCCGGAGATCGTCATCCGCACCAACATGACGCTGCCCGACCACCAGTTCCTGGCGACCTATCTGGTCCAGCTTGCCCTGCCGCTCGCCGCGGCTTGCCTGCTCAGCTTCATAGCGCTGCCCAAGGCCGAGCCGCGCCAGGCCATTCCGGTGCCCTTGGGCACGATCCTGGCGCGCCCGACCTTCATCACCGCCGCCGTCGCCGCGATGGTCGGCTATGGGGCGATGAACCTGGTCATGACCTCCACGCCGTTGCAGATGGCGATGTGCGGGTACGGGGTGAACGAAGCGGCCCAGGTGATCCGCGCCCACTCGCTGGCGATGTTCCTGCCGGGCTTCCTGACCGGGCGGCTGATCCAGCGGTTCGGCGTGCACCGGGTGATCGGCACGGGCGGCGCGCTGATCTCGCTATGCGTGATCGTCAACCTCGGCTTCGCGCCATTGTTCGCCACCTTCACCGTGGCGCTGATCCTGCTTGGCGTCGGCTGGAACTTCATGTTCGTCGGCGGCACGACCCTGTTGACCTCCGCCTACGCGCTTCAGGAACGGGTCCGCGTGCAGGCCACCAACGACTTCCTCGTCTTCGGCACCACCGCGATCACGGCTTTCGCCTCCGGCGCGATCGAGACGACGGGCGGTTGGGGCGTGCTGAACCTCGCGGTGATGCCGCCGATCATCATCGCCCTCGCGCTGGTCACCTGGCACTGGATGACCCGCGCCCGCCTCGTCGCGGTCGCGGAATAGCGGACCTGATCAGGCCTCTCCAACCTCCTCCTCGGCCGCGATCTCCAGCAATGTCTCCGCCCGCACCGTGTCCATCGTCTCCACCCCGCGCAGGACGCGCTGGACGGCGCGGGTGCGCCGACGCGCCGCCTCGATCGTGTTGGCCATCGCGCCGGCGCTTTTGAGAAGCCTCGCCAGCACCTCGTCCATCGTCAGCATTTCCCGCCGCGTGGCGCCCAGCAACTCCCGCACCTGATCGGCCTTCTGTTCCAACGCGAGACCGACGATCCCCAGATGGATCGTCCGCAGCAGCGCCGGCAGCAGGCTCGGCCCGAGCACCATCACCCGGCAGGTCCGGCCGATCTCGTCGATCAGCCCAGGGATGCGGGCGACCTCGGCGAACAGCGAGTCCGTCGGCAAGTACAGCACCGCGAACTCGACCGTCGCCGGTGGGGCGATGTATTTCGTCGCGATCCGGCGCGCCTGCTCGCGCATCGTCCGCTCCAGCCCCTTGCGGGCCACCCGCTCCGCCTCGACGTCACCCGCCTCGGCGGCGTTGAGCATCCGTTCGTAGTCCTCGACCGGGAACTTGGCGTCGATCGGCAGCAGCGGGGCCATTCCGCGCCCTGGCATCCGTACCGCGAACTCCACCGCCTCGTCGCTCTCCGGACGGACCCGGCAGTTCACCTCATAGCTGCCCGGCGGCAGGATGTCGTCGAGCAGCGCGCGGACCTGGGTCTCGCCCCATCCGCCCCGGGTCTTCACATTGGCGAACAGCCGCTTGATGTCGCCGATCTGCGCGGTGACGGCGGCGACGTCGCCCATCGCCTTCTGCACCGCCGTGAACTGGTCGATGACGCGCGCGAAGCTCTCGGTCATCTGCTTCTCCACCGCCGCATGGAGTTGCTCGTTCACCGTGCGCTGGATTTCCGCGAGCTTGGCGTCGTTGCCTTCCCGCATCTGCCGCAGTTGGTTGCCCATGTCCTCCGCGCCGCGCCGCTGCGCCTCGGCCAACGCCAGCCGCAGTTCCCCCTGCTCACGGGCGAGCACAGTGCGGACCTGCTCGGTCCCAGACTCCAGCGTCCCGCGCAGCGACAGGACCGCCGCCCGCGTCGTCTCCGCCTCGCTCCGCGTGCCCGCCAGCGCCTGCTCGGCCAAAATCCGCAGGCGCTGGATCGCGCCGCCGGCACGGAGCACCACCAGCATGGCGACGATGGCGGCGAGCGCGGCCACGGCGGCCAACGGGGCGGCGAGGTCAGGCGGCATGATCCCTCCTGGGGCCGCCGCTCGCGCCTATCCGCTAACGCTCCCCAGCGCCGGATAGCACAGTCCCGTTGGGCGCATCAGACTTCCGGTACCAGCACCAGATCGCCGGTCAGCACCTTACCCTTCGTCTCCGGCCCGAACAGCAAGGTCACGATGAACACGATACCGGCCCCAAGGGTGGTGATCAGCATCGGCATCACGAATCCGTCCGGTAGGCCGATCGCCCAGGCGGTCAGCAGAGGTCCGGCGAAGCCGGCCCAAATCGCGCCCTGATGATAGCAAAAGCCGGCCGCTGTCGCCCGCACCTCGGTCGGGAAGCGTTCCGAGAGATAGCTGGGATTTTGGCCGTAGATCGCGCCGAAGAAGGCCCCCTGCAACGCGAAGGCCGTGACGATCACGCCGTAGCTCGAGAAGAACAGGTAGAAGGGTGTTACGCACATCCCGATGGCGGCGGGGATGATCATGGCCCAGCGCCGACCGTAGAGGTCCGCGATCCAGCCCCAGAACGCGCTCGCAAAAAACGTCAACCCGTTGGTGAGCGCGAGTGGGAGCGCCACGGCTCCGGGACTGAAGTGCAGGTCTCGTTGCAGGTGCGTGGCAAACAGGCCAAAGACGGTGTAGTAGATGACGAAGCCGCTGGCCATCCACAGGCAGGCGGTAAGCGTGTTCGGCAGTACCCGCAGCCGGAAGATGGCGAATAACGGGGCGCGAACCTCCTGGCTCTGCTCGCGCTGCTTGCGGCGGTTCTCCAGCCACACCGGGGGCTCGTTCACATATTTGCGGACCCAAAGCACCACGAGTGCCGGCAGGACGCCCAGGATCAACAGGCCGCGCCAGCCGATGCGGTTGTAGAGAAGCCCGTAGGCCAGGCTCGAAAGTAGGAAGCCCAGCGCCCAGGAGCCCTGGAGCACGCCGCTCATGATGCCGCGCGAGCGGGGCGGCCAGGATTCCATCGCCAGCGCCGCCCCGGCCGGCCACTCGGCCCCCATGCCGATGCCGAGCAGCGCTCGGAAAAGGAACAGGAGCGCGAACGTCGGCGCGAGCCCCGCCGCGAGATTGCACCCGGAGTACCAGCCGATCGAGATCATCAGCGGCAACTTTCGCCCGACCCGATCGGCCAGCCAACCGGACGCGGTGGCACCGACCAGCCGCAACCAGAGTGTCACCGTGAACACCGCGGTGACCGCCAGCAGCGGGACGCCGAAACTCTGGGCGATCGGCACCATGATCAGCAGGAATATGGTGAAATCGAACGCGTCCAACGTCCAGCCGAGCCAAGCGGCTACGTACGCCATCCACTGATCCCGACTCGGCTCCTTCCACCACGGGATGGCACCGGACGGCCCGGTCACGGTTATCGATGCCATATTGTTCGTCCTCCCCAAGCATTTTCTCGTTGGGCGGATGGCGTGCCACATTCCGGCATCACAGCGACGGCTCGAGATGCCGTTATGCATGAAACCAGGGTCTGGTATGCGATTACGAGTGAATTTGTATTCACAATCAGATGAACGGCGCTGGGTCAGGCTGAACGCGTTCAGCCCCTTGGTTGCTCATCCCGGTGAAATCGAGGGAGGCCCCGAAAGATCGTCTCTCACTCGCGCCCGACATACACCGAAAGCCGGCGCTCCATCAGCCGCGTCGCCCCGCCGACCACGCTGGTCATCACATAGTACATCGCCCCGATCGTCAGGAAGATCGCGAAATTCTGGAACGTCGTGCTGATCACCATCTGCGCCGACAGGAAAAGCTCCCGCACGGTCACCAGCGAGACGAGCGCGGAATTCTTGGTCAGCGAGATGAATTCGTTGCCGAGCGGCGGCAGCATCCGCAACAGCGCCTGCGGCAACACGATCAGGCGCAGCGTCTGGTACTTGTTGAGACCAAGCGCCCGTGCCGCCTCCGATTGGCCACGCTCGATCGACTGGATGGCACCCCGGACGATCTCCGTCTGGTAGGCCCCGGAGTAGATTCCCAGCGTGCCGACCGCGGCGAGCATCGCCGGAACCGGGATGCCGAGTTGCGGAATGCCGTAATAGATGAAAAAGAGCTGCACGACGAACGGCGTGCCACGCACGACCGACACGTAGACTCCGGCCGCGCCGCGTAGCACGCGATTGCGCGCCAACCGCGCCAGGCCCCCGACAAGGCCGCAGACGATCCCGAGCGCCAGCGCCATCACCACCACCTCCAGCGTGCGCGCCGCGCCCCCGAGAAGGAACGGCAGCCACTGGATGACGGTGGCGAGCGCCCCCGCGCTCATCCGAAACCGGTCAGCCGAACCACTTGGCCTCCAGCACTTTCATCGTGCCGTCGGATTTGAACGCATCGAGCGCCGCGTTGATGGCGGCGAGCAGGTCGGGGTCGGTCTTGCGGACGGCGAGGCCGTATTCCTCGTTGGTCAGCAGGAACGGCGTCAGCTTCGCCCCGCCGTGGACCTTGATATAGTATTTCGCGGCCGGGTAGCCGGTCACCACCACGTCGGCCTGCCCGGCCTGCAAGGACTGGAACATCTGGTCGTTGGTCTGCACGATGTGCAGGCTCGCCTTGGGAAAGCGCTGACGCAGATAGTCGACCGATTTCGTGCCGACCTGCACGGCGATCGTCTTGCCGTCGAGATCCTCGGGCTTGGTGATCTTGTCGTCATTCGGCTTCACCATCACCGCGAGGCCGCCGGTGAAGTACGGCTGCGAGAAATCGACGACCTTCGCGCGGACCTCGGTGATGTAGATGGCCGAGGCGGCGAGGTCGATGTGATGCGCCTGCAACCCAGGAATCAGCTGGCCGAACGGCACCTGCTGGAACTCCACCTTCGGGATGCCCGCCTGCTTGGCGATCGCGGTCACCAGGTCGATATCGAAGCCGGATTTCTCGCCGTTGGGCGAGGTCTGCTCGAACGGCGGAAAGGTCGCGTCGGTGCCCACCAGCAAGGGCTGCTTGCCGGCCTTGAGTTGCGCCAGCAGCCCTTCGCCCTCCGGCGCTGCCGCCAGGGTGAGGAGCGCCGCCGTCGCCAGCAACAGCCCGCGCCGTTCGATCATTGCCGCCTCCCGTCGATTCGTTGCGCGGATGCTGCCGTCGCCATCAACCTCCGGTCAATCCCGCCATCGCCCGCCGCCAGGATGCGGTGATCGGCTCGGCGGCGACATGGCGGCCGTTCGCCACGACATGCCGCCCGCCCGCGATCACGTCGCGCACCAACCCCCGCGGCGCCGCGAACAACCACGTGTCCAGCCACGCATCGCCCGAGCGCTCGGCCAGATCGGGATGCTCGGAATCCAGCACGACGATGTCGGCGCGCCGACCGACCGCGATTGCGCCAACCGGCTGATCCAGCGCCTGCGCCCCACCGGCCAGCGCACCGGCGAACAACGCCGCCCCCGTCGAGGCGCCAGGTGCGGGGGCAGCACGTTGCGCGATCGCAGCGCGAGCCGCTGCGCCGTCTCCAGCTGGCGAAGCTCGGCAGCCGGATCGGTGATGACGTTGGAATCCGAACCGATCGCGAACCGCCCGCCCGCCTCGACAAAGCGAGCGGTCGGGAAGATGCCGTCGCCAAGGTCGGCCTCCGTAAGCGGACAAAGCCCCGCGACCGCCCCGCTGCGGGCGAGCGCCACGGTCTCGTCGTCACGCATATGGGTCGCATGGATGAGGCACCAGCGCGCGTCCACACCGGCCTCGCCCAGCAGCCAGGCGACCGGCGGCGCGCCGAGTACCGCCTCCGCCTCGGCCACCTCCAAAGTCTGCTCGGCGGCGTGGATATGCACCGGACCGGTCGGCACGGCGGCGAGCACGATGCGGAGATCGGCCGGTGTTACCGCGCGCAACGAATGCGGAGCGATCCCTAGCCGCGCGCCCGGCAAGCCCGCGAGATGGCCTCGCGCCGCCTCGAGCAGGCGGAGGAATGACTCGGGGTCGGTGATAAATCGGCGCTGCCCAGGCGTGGGAGGCGCCGCGTCGAACCCTCCCTGCCGATAGAAGCACGGCAGCAGGGTCAATGTGATCCCCGTGTCGCCTGCCGCCCGCGCGATCCGCGCGGACATTTCGGCTGGATCGGAATACGGCCGCCCCTCCTGATCGTGGTGGAGGTAGTGGAACTCGCCGACCGATGTGTATCCCGCCTCCAACATGCGCATATACGCGTAGGCACTGATCGCCTGTAGCGACGGCGGCCCCAAGCCGGCCAGGAAGCGATACATCACCTCCCGCCAGGTCCAGAAGCTGTCCGCCCCCGGTCCTCGGATCTCCGTCAACCCCGCCATCCCGCGCTGGAAGGCGTGGGAGTGCACGTTCGGAATGCCCGGAACCGCGATGCCGAATTTACGCCCGCCCGCCTCCGGCGAAGCATCCGGGGTGACCGCCGCGATCATCCCGCCGGCGATGTCGATGCGGACCCCTCTCGCCCATCCCCCGGGCAGCAGCGCGTGCTCCAGCCAGAGCGTGGGCACAAGGGGAAGCGCGGCGCGCGTCATCAGAACAGCGAGTAGCCCCCGTCGATCACGAACGTATCGCCTGTATGGTAGGCGCTCGCGGAACTCATCAGGTACACCGCGATCCCGCCGAAATCCGCCCCCCCGCCCCATCGCCGCATCGGGATGCGCGGCATGACGTTGTCGTGGAACTTCTGGTTGCCGATCGCGTTGGCCGTCATGTTCGTTTCGATCCAGCCGGGCAGGATCGAATGCGCGCGCACCCGGTAGCGGGCCAGCTCCACCGCCAGCGCCCGGGTCATCGAGATCATGCCGCCCTTGGTCGCGGCGTAGTGCTCGCTGCGCGGCGCCGCTTCGATCGCGGCGAGCGAGGCGGTGCCGACCAGCACGCCGCCCTCGCCGCGATCGACCATGTGCCGCGCGGCGGCACGGAACGTGTAGAACGCGCCGTCGAGGTTGACGCGCAGCACGCGCCGCCACTCCTCGGTCGGCATGTCCATGAACGAGCGTTGCCCGCGCCCCGACACGCCGGCATTGGCGAAGCAGCCGTCGATGCCGCCCATCTTCGCGACCGTCTCGGCGAACGCCGCCTCGACTTCGGCCTCGTCGCCGACGTCGCAACGCTGTGCGAGGATGCGCCGTCCGGTTTTCTCCAGTTCGGCGCGGGCGCTGGCGTTCTTCGCCTCGCTGGTGCCCCAGATGGCGATGTCGGCGCCCGCCTCGGCCATCGCCCGCGCCATGCCGAGGCCGATGCCGCTATTGCCGCCGGTCACCAGCGCGACCTGGCCGCTGAGGTCGAACGGTCGGTAAGCCATGTCAGACCTCCAAGCGATAGAATCGGCTCGCGGTGCCGGAGAACAGCGCCGTCTTTTCCGACGCCGAGGCGGCGGAGGCGAGGCGCTTGAACGTGTTCCAGCACACCGCGTAGCTGTACGATCCCTTGTCCACCGGAAAGTTGCTCTCGAACATGCAGCGATCGGCACCGAACGCCTCGATGCACGTCTCGACGTAGGGGCGCCATGCCGCGGCAAGCGTCTCCGATGACGGCGGTCGATCGGCATCCTCGAACCCGAACCCGTTGATCCGCATTCCCAGGCCGCCGAGTTTGACGTGTACGTTCGGACACGTCGCCAGTTCGCGAATCGCCGGCTGCCACACGGCAAACACCTCCGCGCGATGCGCCCCGTAGCGGCCGATGCCGAGCGGGCCGCCGACATGGTCGAGCACGATCCGCGCATCCGGCACTGCGCGCGCGAGCGCCGTCAGCTCGGCGATCTGCGGGTGATAGAGCCACGCGTCGAACGTCAGCCCCTTGCGGGCGAGCACCGCGAACCCCTCGCGAAACGCGCGGTCCGCCATGAGGCGCGCCGGCATCGGATAGCCCGGGTTCAGCATCACCGGGTCGTCGTCATGGGCGGTGATGTGACGGATGCCGCGAAACCGATCGCCACCCGCGCGCACGAGCGCATCCAGCACCGCCTCGACACGCGCGCCGAGGCGCAGGTCGGCGTGCCCGACGATGCCCGCGCAGACGCGCGGCATGCCGTACCGGCCCGAGGCGCTCATCGCGGCGACGCCGTTGACGAACTCCACCTCGCCGACCGGGCGCAGCTCCTCCGGTCCGCCGGCACGATGAAACGCGCGCGCCTGCACGAACACCGTCGCGATGACATTATGCCCGGCGTTGAGGTCGGCGAGCAGGTCGGGAAGCAGATACAGCCAGTCGGGGCGGTCCCACAGATGATGATGCGGATCGACGATCGGCAACCCCGGCTCCAGGATCGGCTCCTGGCGCTTGGCCAGCCAGTCCTCACGCACCGGCAGGTAATGGCTCGCGCTACGCGGCGCGGTTGTCGTGCTCATGGGACGTGTCCTCCTGACTTACAGGGCGATTTTCGTAAGGGGCACCTCGATGGCTTCATATTCCGCCCGCAGCCCTTGTTCGTCGACTTCCAGCAGCCCAGCATCCGCGAGCGCCCGCACGTCCTCGTGGACGCGGCGGAAATCGCGATCGAGCGCACGCGCGAGCGAGCGAATGCTCTTCTCGGGGTGCTGGTGAACGTGACGCAGCAATTCGTAGCGCTTGGGCGTCAGGGTCGAGAACAGCGCCGCCCAGCTCTCGAAGGAGACATGATTCTCCTCGACGGACTCGCCGCGCTCGAACCGCGCCACGGCATCAAGCATCCGCTCGGATGCGTCTTCGAGGCCGCCGCCGATATGCACTTTCACGCTCTCCAGCTTCACGTTCGCGCTCATCGGTCGCGCTCCTTCTTCACGTCATTCCCGAAATCGTCGAGCAGCTTCCGCAGGGAGACGAAATCATATGGCACCTCGCCCGTCCGAAGGTGCTTGTGATCGCCCTTTCCTCGCTCGTTGTCATAGCCGATCACCCGTTCGCCTCTGACGATATAGACCACCGAGTATTTGTAGCCGTGCGCCGAGGGCGGGACCGGCTCGGGAACTGACCACGCCCGCAGAACGGCGTAGCTGCCATCGGGGTAGTCGATGCGGTTTCGGAAGATCAGCGTGGCCCTCGGCATTGATGACATTATATGCCATCAATGCGACCGGCGTCAATCCGTCGCTACCGGCGCAGCTCCATCTGGATCGGACCCTCGCGCCGCCCGTGGGTGAATTGATCGACCGCCGGGTTGCCGCTGTCCAGCAGCGCCGAAGGCGGCCCGGACCAGATGATCCGCCCGCCAAGCAGCATCGCGATCGTGTCCCCGATCCGCCGCGCGCTCGCCATGTCGTGGGTAATGGCGATGGCGGTGCCGCCGAGACGGCGCACGCAATCGACGATCAACCCGTCGATCACCGCCCCCATGATCGGATCGAGGCCCGTGGTCGGCTCATCGAAGAACATGATGGCGGGTTTCGCCGCGATCGCGCGGGCCAACGCCACGCGCTTCTGCATTCCGCCCGACAGCTCGGCGGGATAGAGATCGCCGACAGTCTCCTCCAGCCCGACCTGCGCGAGAAACTCGCCCGCCCGTCCGCGCGCCGCGCGCCGCGTCACCGCGCGCTGGGCGAGCAATCCGAAGGTCACGTTCTCCCACACCGGCAGGCTGTCGAACAGCGCGCCGTTCTGAAACAACATCCCGATGCCGGAGCGGACGTGATCGCGCTCCGTCGGGGTCAGCGCCAGGATGTCGCGTCCGTCGATCTCGATGGTCCCGGAGTCCGGCACCATCAGCCCCAGGATGCACTTCAGCAGCACGGATTTGCCGCTGCCCGACGCGCCGATGACGACCGTCGTGCTGCCCGCCGCCACATCGAGGTCGACGCCGTCGAGCACGTGCTTGGCGCCGAAGCTCTTGCGCAGCCCCCGCACGCGGATCTTGGGCGTGCTTGCCATCAGGTGAAGAATAGCTCGGTCAGCGCGAAGTCGAACGCCAGGATCAGGATCGACGCCCCGACGACGGCGGCGGTGGTCGCCGCCCC
The DNA here is from genome assembly GCA_049591635.1 of Acetobacteraceae bacterium. GTDB lineage: Bacteria > Pseudomonadota > Alphaproteobacteria > Acetobacterales > Acetobacteraceae > DATFDN01. The sequence goes on along the minus strand of JBAWFF010000247.1, from coordinate 5,205 downwards.
GACGCCCTCGGCGCCACCCCGGCTGTGATAACCCTGATAGCATCCCATCAAGGAGATCAGGAACCCGAACACGGCGGCCTTCACCAGGCCGGACACCACGTCCGTCGTCTGCATGAAGTTGATCGTGTTCGACAGATACATCTCCGGCCCGAACCCAAGCTTCACGACGCCGACGACGAAGCCGCCCATGACGCCAAGGATGTCGGCGATCACGACCAGGAAAGGTAGCGCGATCACGCCGGCCAGCAGCCTTGGCGCCACCAGGTACTTCATGGGATTGGTCGAGAGCGTGCTTAGCGCGTCGATCTGATCGGTCACCCGCATCGTGCCGATCTCGGCGGCCATCGCCGAACCGATCCGCCCGGCCACGATCAGGCCGGCCAGCACCGGCCCCAGTTCGCGGGTGATCGACAGCACGACGACGTTGGCGGTGGCACTTTGCGCGGAAAACCGGGCGAAGCCGAGATAGGACTGCAATGCCAGCACCATCCCGGTGAAGATCGCCGTCAGCGCCACCACCGGCAGGCTGAAATAGCCGATCTCCAGCAAGGCGCGGCCAAACATCCGCCCATAGAACGGCGGGCGGACGAGGTGGGACAATCCCGACAACGCGAATATCGTCAACGACCCCGCGCCGCGCACGGCAGCGATCACCCCACGCCCGAGCGTGGCGATCAGGTCGAGCGGATTGCTCACGCCGTCGGGCGATAGACGCGGTGGAACCGCCGGCCGAGCGAGGTCAGCACCTCATACCCGTTGGTTCCGGACGCCTCGGCGACGTCGTCGGCGGTCCGGTGGGGTCCGATCAGCTCCAGCCAGTCGCCTTGGCGCAGCCCGGGGTGGTCGGTGGCGTCGAAGGTGGCGAGGTCCATGGACACACGCCCTACCAGCGGCAGCGCCCTGCCGTCAAAAACCGCCACGCCGCGGTTCGATTGGCTGCGCATCCAGCCGTCGGCGTAGCCGATCGCGGCGGTGGCGATGCGCGACGGCCGCGCGGCGCGCCACGTGGCGTTGTAGCCGACGCTCTGGCCAGGCAGGATGTCGCGCACCGCCAGCACCCGCGCCACGAGCCGCACCACTTGGCGCATCGGGTTGGCGCGCCCAGGCGTCGGGTTGATCCCGTAGAGCGCGGCCCCCGGCCGGGCGAGTTCGGAACCGAAGCCGCGCAGGAAGATGCCGGAGGAGTTGGCGAAGCTTCGCGGCACGCCGGGAAAACGCGCGCAGCACGCGGCGAAGCGGGCTTTCTGTTCCAGGTTGAGCGGATCGCCCGGCAACTCGGCGGACACCAGGTGCGTCATCACGTAGAGCACCAGGACGCCATCGGGCACCGGCACCTCCAGCTCCTCCGGGGTTAGGCCCAGCCGCGCCATACCGGTGTCGATATGCACGATTGCCGGCAGCGCCCGCCCGGCGCGGTCCGCCGCCGCGTCCCAGGCGTCGAGTTCGGCGCGCGAGCCAAGCACCGGCACGATCTGGCGGGCGATGTACTCGTCCTCGGTGCCGGGAAACAGCCCGTTCAACACGGCCACCATCGCCTCGGGCACCAACGCGCGGATCGCGATTGCCTCGTCCAGCAGCGCGGTGAAGAAGTGCCGGCAGCCAGCCGCGTACAGCGCCGGAGCGACCACGTCGGCGCCAAGACCATAGGCGTCCGCCTTCACCACGCCGGCGACGGCCCCCGTCTCGTGGCGCGCCGAGAGATTCCGCCAGTTCGCGGTGATCGCCCCGAGATCGATATCGAGAACCGCCCCGGCGGGCTCCGCGACGATCGTATGACGGCGAACTCCCTCAGTCATACGTGCCGTGCGTCTGATCCAGATCGGCGAACCGCGTGAACTCCGCCTCGAAGAACAGGTCGATCTTCCCGGTCGGGCCGTGGCGCTGCTTGGCGATGATCAGCTCCGCCTTGTTGTGGACCTGCTCCATGTCGCGCTTCCATTTCTCCATCTGGGTCTGGAACTTGTCCTCGGAGTCGAACGCCATCTGCTTGGGTTCGCGCTGCTTCAAGTAGTAGTCGTCGCGATAGATGAACATCACGCAGTCGGCATCCTGCTCGATGGTGCCGGATTCGCGCAGGTCCGCAAGCTGGGGGCGCTTGTCCTCGCGACCCTCCACCGCGCGCGACAGCTGCGAGAGCGCGAGCACGGGCACCGCCAGTTCCTTGGCGATCGCCTTCAGTCCCTGGGTGATCTGGCTGATCTCCAGCACACGGTTCTCCGGCCGCGTCCCGGCCGAGGGACGCATCAGCTGAAGGTAGTCGACCACCACCAGTGCCAACCCCTTGGTGCGCTTCAGCCGCCGGCAGCGCGTACGCAATGCCGACATGGTGATCGCCGGCGTATCGTCGATCTGGATGGGCAAGCCCGAGATCTCGCGGGAGACGGCGACGAACCGATCGAAATCCTTTTGTCCGATGTCGCCGCGCCGAATCCGATCTCCCGAGATGCGTGCCTCCTCGGACAGCAGACGCGTGGCGAGTTGCTCGGCGCTCATCTCGAGCGAGAACATGGCGACGCAGGTCTTCGGCACCGCATTCGGGTCGCGCTCGCGGGCCTCGCCCAGCAGCGCCTTCGCCGCGCCGAAGGCGATCTTGGTGGCCAGCGCCGTCTTGCCCATACCCGGCCGGCCGGCGAGGATCAGCAGGTCGGACGGATGCAACCCCCCGGTGCGAACGTCGATGTCGCGCAACCCGGTGGTCAGGCCCGACACGCCGCCCTTGCGATGGAACGCCCGCTCGGCGCCCAGGATCGCCTCGGTCAGCGCGCGCTCGAACGGGATCATCCCGCCGTTGCCGCCGCCCTCCGTCGCCAGGTCGAAGAGCCGCTGCTCGGCGGCCTCGATCTGGTTCGGGCCGTCCAGCTCCGGGTCGGCGCCGAAGGCGTTGTTGACCACCGTCTCGCCGACGTCGATCAGCTCGCGGCGTATCCAGGCGTCGTAGATCGTACGGCCGTACTCGCCGGCGTTGATGATGCCGACCATCGCGGTCAATAGTTGCGCGAGGTAGCCGGTGCCGCCGACCTCGTCGAGCACGCCCGAATGCTCGAACTCCGCCTTGAGCGTGACCGCGTCGGCCAACTGCCCGGCCTCGATCCGCCGCGAGATCGCCTGGTAGACGCGGCCGTGGATCGGGTCGGCGAAGTGATCCTGGGTAAGGAACTCGGCGACCCGCTCATAGGCCTTGTTGTTGGCGAGCAACGCGCCAAGCAGCGCCTGCTCCGCCTGAAGGTTCGACGGCGGCAGGCGCTGGGAGAGACCGAGGAGGGGCGAATCGATGCTGTTCACGCCCGGCGCAGCCTAGCACCGTGTCCCGCCGGGCCGCACGCATTCGGTCTGTGGACGGCTGTGGATAACGGGGGTGGATCGGGCCGCCCCTAGGGGCGAGCGCACGCATCCGCCAGCGCCGCCATGCTCTCGAACCGATAATCCCAGCGCACGCCATCCGGCGGCGGCGTGGTCGCGCCCCAGCCTTCGAGACCGGCCCGCCGGTCGATCCAGGCCGACGCGAGGCCGGCCGCGTTGGCTGGCGCGTGGTCGTGAAACAGGCTCTGGGCGACGTGCAGCAGCTTGTCCTTCGCCACCCCACGCTCCGCCATGCGCGCGATCAGGAACGCGAAGTTGCGCGGGTCGGGCTTGTACGAGCCGATGTCCTCGGCGGTGAACACGTCGTCGAACGCGACGCCGAGCCTGGGCAGCGAGCGCGCGAAGCTGGCATTGTCGATGTTGGAGAGAATGACCAGCCGGAACCGGCGCTTCAGCCGGCGCAGCGCGTCGGCCGTGTCGGGGAAGGCGGGCCAATCGCCGACGCTCGCGCCGAAGCGGCGAGCCTCCTCGGCGTCGGGCGCGACGCCCCAGGCATCGGCGAGGCGCCGATGCGCCTCGGCCAGCACCGCCGCATAGGGCAGCGTGGGGGTTTCCGCCTGCACGCGCGATTCCACCGCCGCGAACCGTTCGAGGGCTGCCTCGCGCGCGACCTCCCTCGGGCCCCGGCGCAACAGCGGTTGCAACGCGGCCCACAACCCGCTCTCCCAGTCGATCAGCGTGCCGTAGCAGTCGAACGACAGCGCGGCGAAATCGGTCAGACGCATCACCATCCGTTCTGCTCCGCGATCTGGTTGAGCCATAGGCGCACCTCGGCGGGGCCGCCGAACACCTCGCCGACCAGCAGCCCCGCGCCGCCCATCGCGCGGGCCGCGCGGATGGCATCGTGGTCGGTCACGTCGTCGCCGATGAAGACGGGAAGCCGCCCAACGAACGGCGCTTGCGCCATCAGTGCGACGACTGCCGTTCCCTTGTCGGCGCCGCGCGGGCGGACCTCCCAGGCCATGTTGCCGTCCAGCACCTCGAACCCCGCCGATCCGGCCACAAGTCGCCGCAGCAGCGTGCCGAACGCCGCGCCGGCGTCAGGCGCGCGCCGATAATGCAGGACGAAGCCCCGTGCCTTGGTCTCGACCCGCGCGCCTGGATGCCCGCTCGCGGCCTGCTCGGCGGCTTCCACCCAAGTAGCGGGAGCCGCCGGCAAGGCGGGCCGCTCGATCGGCGCGGCGGGAGCGTGGCGGATCGCGCCCCCATGCTCGCCCGCGACCGCATGAAAGGCGTCGCCTAGCAGCCGATCCACATCCTCGACCGGCCGGCCGCTGATTGCGCCCAGCGCCCCGCCCAATGCCAGCTTCAGGCGGCGGAGCGCGACAAGCAGTGCCGGCGGCACCACCACGGCCTCCGGTGTCGAGGCGAAATCAAGCAGCGTGCCGTCGATGTCGAGCAGCAGCGCGGAGCGGGCGAACGCCGGCAGACCCGCGACGGACGGCGCCGCTACGGTTGGCATCGCAGCAGGCGCACGTCGTAGACTGGGCTTTGCAGCATCGCGACCCACGGCTCGGCGGCCAGCATCCAGCCCTTGAAGCCGGGCTCGTCGGGGTGGCTGTCGGTTATCGTGAGATACGCGGCGGCATCGGCCGGGCGGTCCGGCGGATGCGCCTGGCACGCCTGGACCGCGATCGTCAGCGATTCGACGGTGACAGACTGGCCGACCGGCACGGTATAGTCGTGGCTGACGGCATCGACCTTGTCGAGCACCTCCAGCACCGCCGATCCCCGAGGTACCCACTCGGGTGGCGTGGGCGCCGGGGCTGGAGCAGGCGCCGCCGGCGCGGGCGCGGCCGGACCCATTAGCAAGGACTGGGAATGGGCGGTAGCGGGAAGCAGGAC
>JBAWFF010000246.1:0-4967 GCA_049591635.1 Acetobacteraceae bacterium | reverse complement strand
ACGCTTCGGCGACCGCCTGGCGCCCGCCGGCCTCGGCGTCGGCGGCGCAATAGCGCGGCGTGCAGTCGGTGGTCAGCGCGAGCGCGATCGGTGCGCCGTCGACCTTCACCACGGCGGCGTCGGCCTGGCCCGGGCGCTTGACGGTCAAGCCGCCGACCTGAGCGTCGTATTGGTCCCAGATCCAGGCGCGCGAGCACAAATCCGGGCACGCGACGAGACGCTCGAGGCCGCGCGCAAGGCCCAGGCGATCCTCGACGCGCGTAGCCGAGAGTGTTGCAAGCTTCGGCATCTCGGTCGTCGGGCGATGCAGGAGAGGCGCCTCCTCCGACAAGGGTCCGAGCGGAATGTTGGCCTCGACCGCGCCCCGGTGGCGAACGACGATCCGCCCGGTGTCCGTCACCCGGCCGATGACGGCGAAGTCCAGCTCCCATTTCTCGAAGATCGCGCGTGCCGCCGCCTCGCGGTCGGGGTGCAGCACCATCAGCATTCGCTCCTGGCTTTCCGACAGCATCATCTCGTAGGCTGTCATGCCCGCCTCGCGCTGCGGCACGCGATCGAGGTCAAGCTCGATCCCGACATCGCCCTTGCCGGCCATCTCGACCGACGACGAGGTGAGGCCGGCGGCGCCCATGTCCTGGATGGCGACGATGGCATCGGTCGCCATCAGCTCCAGGCACGCTTCGATCAGCAGCTTTTCGGTGAACGGATCGCCGACTTGCACCGTGGGACGCTTCTCGGCGGCGTCGGCGCCGAACGACGCGGAGGCCATCGTCGCGCCGTGGATACCGTCGCGTCCGGTCTTCGAGCCGACATAGACGACGGGGTTGCCGATGCCCGCGGCGGCGGAGAGGAAGATGCGATCGGCCGGGGCGATGCCGACGGTCATCGCGTTGACCAGCGGATTGGCGTCATAGGCGGGATGAAAATTCACCTCGCCGCCCACCGTGGGGACGCCGACGCAGTTCCCGTAGCCGCCGATGCCGCGCACCACGCCATCGACGATGCGCCTCGTGGCCGGCTTGGCGGGATCGCCGAAGCGCAGCGCGTTGAGATTGGCGATCGGGCGCGCGCCCATCGTGAACACGTCGCGCAGGATGCCGCCCACGCCGGTCGCGGCACCTTGGTAGGGTTCGATGAAGCTCGGGTGGTTATGGCTCTCCATCTTGAAGACGGCGGCGAGGCCGTGGCCGATATCGACGACACCGGCATTCTCGCCGGGTCCGTGGATTACCCAGGGTGCCTTGGTCGGGAGCTGGCGCAGCCAGACGCGGGAGGATTTGTAGGAGCAGTGTTCGCTCCACATGACGCTGAAGACGCCGAGTTCGGTGAGCGAGGGGGTGCGGCCGAGGATGGCGAGGACCTTGCCGTACTCCTCCGCCGCGAGGCCGAACTCCGCGGCGAGGGATTGGTTGACCTCGGGCGACATGGTCAGTGTTCGCCGCGCAGGGTGCGGACCTCCTCTTGCAGGCGCCTGATCTGGCGGTGCATTCCCGAGAGCTCGGCGCTGAGGCCGCTCGTGGTGTCCCTGCTCACCCGCTCGACGCGCTCGGCTCGGGCGAAGGTGGTGAAGGCTTCGTCTCGCAGGGTCGTCACCTCGTCCTGCAGCCGGTCGATGCGGTCCATGACGTCGACGCGGGTGCGCGTCAACTCCTCGCGCAACCCGTCAACGTTCTGGCGCAGTTCGGCGACATTCTGGCGCAGTTCGGCGACATTCTGGCGCAACTCGTCCATGCTCGCCTTGAGCGGGCGCAGTTCGTCTACACTCGTCTTGATCTCGTGGATCGCGCCCAGCAGCGTCTCGAAATTCGGATCGGCCATGACACTATCCTATCACGCCGCGAGGTTCCCCGCGAGAGCGTCGAATAGCGGCTTGCCGTCGGTGCCGCCCATCAGCGGGTCCACGAGGTCTTCCGGATGCGGCATCAGACCGAGGACGCGCAGGTTGGGACTGTAGATGCCGGCGATCGAGCGGGCGCTGCCATTGCGGTTCGCCTCCGCCGTGACCGCGCCGAGCGGTGTCGCGTAACGAAAGCCGATCAGCCCTTCACCCTCCAGCCGGTCGAGCGTTGCCTCGTCGGCGACGTAATTGCCGTCGCCGTGCGCCATCGGGGCGCGGAAGACCGCGTGGCGCTGATAATGGGACGCGAAGACGGTGTCGGCGCGTTCCACTCGCAAATGGCAGTCGGCGGCGATGAAGCGCAGGCTGGCGTTGCGCAGCAACGCGCCCGGCAGCAGGCCGGCCTCGGTCAGGATCTGGAAGCCGTTGCACACGCCGAGCACATAGCCGCCGCGCGCGGCGAAATCGCGTACCGCGCGCATGACTGGAGATTGCGCCGCCATTGCGCCGGCCCGGAGATAGTCGCCGTAGCTGAAGCCGCCGGGCAGGACCACGAGATCGAGGTCCGACAATTCGGTCTCGGTGTGCCAGACCATGCGCGGCGGGTGGCCGGAGGATTTCTCTAGCGCGATCGCCATGTCGCGCTCGCGGTTGATGCCGGGGAAGGTGACGAGCCCGGCCCTCACGCGCCCTCCACCGTGACGTCGAAGCGCTCGATCACCGGGTTGGCCAGCAGCTTGCGCGCCATGTCCTCGGCGGCGCCGCGGGCGCGGGCGGGGTCGGATTCCGTCAGGTCGAGTTCAATTACCTTGCCGGCGCGCACGTCGGTCACGCCGGCGAAGCCGAGGCCGGCAAGGGCGTGGGCGATCGCCTTGCCCTGGGGGTCCAGCACCCCGTCTTTGAACATCACGGTGACGGTCGCTTTGGTCACTGCATCGTCTCCGGGCCCTTCATGTCGCGCGTGCCGGCCTCCGGCAGGATGCCGAGGCGCTTAGCGACTTCCTGATAGGCTTCCTCGACCTTGCCCATGTCGCGACGGAAGCGATCCTTGTCCATTTTCTCGTTGGTCTTGCTGTCCCAGAGGCGGCAATTGTCGGGGCTGATCTCGTCGGCCAGGACGATCCGCATCTCCTCGTTTTCCCACAGCCGGCCGAACTCCAGCTTGAAGTCGACCAGCATGATGCCGACGCCGAGAAACAGCCCGGTCAGGAAATCGTTGACCCGGAGCGTCAGCGCCACGACGTCGTCGAGGTCCTGCGTGGTCGCCCAGCCGAAGCAGGTGACGTGTTCTTCCGAGACCAACGGGTCGCCCAGCGCGTCGTTCTTATAATTGTATTCGATGATGGAGCGGGGCAGACGGGTGCCCTCGGGGATGCCGAGGCGCGTGCTCAGGCTGCCGGCGGCAACATTGCGGACGACCACCTCGAGGGGAATGATCTCGACCTCGCGGATCAGCTGCTCGCGCATGTTCAGCCGGCGGATGAAATGGGTCGGGATGCCGATCTCGGCAAGGCGCAGCATCAGGTACTCGCTGATCCGGTTGTTCAAGACGCCCTTTCCGGTGATCGTCCCCTTTTTCTGGGCGTTGAACGCCGTGGCGTCGTCCTTGAAATACTGCACGAGGGTGCCCGGCTCCGGGCCTTCGAACAGGATCTTGGCCTTTCCTTCATAGAGCTGGCGGCGGCGAGCCATTTTCGGTCCCTTCAGGACGGCGGCGGGCGCGGTATAGCAGCGCCCAGAGGGGGCGCCAAACGCCGGGGTCCGGTTGGGGGAGGATCACATCGGCGGGGTGAGGCCGTCCTTGCCGACCAGCACGCGGCTCGCCGTCAGAGCGCCGTTCTCGCTTTTGGCCGGGACGAAGACCTTCGCGCCCGGCGTCACCATCGAGCGGTCGCCGGGTCCGAACGTCACCACCGGAATGCCGGGGGGCACCGTCACCTTGCTCTGCCCACCCTTGTAGGACAGGGTCAGCTCCTGGCCGTCGGCCCGCGTCACGTCGCCGTCCACCGTCGCGTTGGTCATGGTGCTCTGGGGCCCCAGGTCCCACGCGTAGTGTCCCTCGCCGGAGCCCTTCAAGGCGGGCGGAAAGACGAGGACCTCGCGAGCCACCAGCTTGTCATCCGGTCCGGTCGCCGCCGTCCCGATGAAGGTTCCTGGCTTGATCTCGGACAGCGAGGAGGGAACGACCGCGGTCACCGACCAATTGGGGGCGAGCGTCACCGTCATCTCCGCCCCACTGGACGACTTGACGACGAGGTGGTCGCCGGTGATCGATTCCACGGTGCCGCGGACCCGTTGCGTGCCTTGCGCGAGCGCCGGAGTGGCGGCCGCGCACAGACCGGCGAGGATCAGACCAAGGAGCGGGCGGTGCGATGACATCGGCGGTTCCCCGAATTCGACGGGAACCTCGCGCGCCCCGCGATCGTGGTCAAGCCGCCTTAGGCGGCCTTCTGCACCGCGTCCAGGAACGCATCGGACTCGGCTTTCAGCGCCTCTGACTGCCGCGCCAGTTCGCGCGCCGTCGCCTGCACCGTCTCCGCCTCGGCGCCGGTGCGAGCGACGTCTTCGCTGACCAGCGCGATGGTCCCCGTGACCTCCGAGGTGCCGGCGGCGGCGTGCTGCACCGCCTGCGCGATCTCCTGCGTCGCCGCGCTCTGCTGGTCCACCGCGCCGGCGATCGCGGTCGCGATGTCGCTCATGCGGCCGATCGTCGCGCCGATGGAGCGCAGCGCGTCCACCGCCTGGCTCGTCGCGCCCTGCATCGCCGAAATCTGGGCGCCGATCTCCCCGGTCGCCCTCGCGGTCTGCGAGGCGAGGTTCTTCACCTCGCTCGCCACCACGGCGAAACCCTTGCCGGCGTCGCCGGCGCGCGCCGCCTCGATGGTCGCGTTGAGCGCGAGCAGGTTGGTGCGCCCGGCGATATCGCCGATCAGGCGCACGACGTCGTCGATCCGCTGAGCTGCCTCGCTGAGGCCGCCCACGCAGCGATCCGTCGCCTCCGCCTCCTCCACGGCCTGACCGGCGATGCGCGCCGATTCCGAGACCGGCCGGCCGATCTCGGAGATCGAGGCCGCCAGTTCCTCGGCGCCAGCGGCGCCGGCGGCGACGCTCGCGGCCGCTTGCTCGGAGG
>JBAWFF010000245.1:0-3259 GCA_049591635.1 Acetobacteraceae bacterium | reverse complement strand
CGGCGATCCAGTGCTCGCCAGCGGCGGCAGGGTGGGACCGGCGCCCCGCCGAGCGGGTGGCCGCGGCCGCGGGCCGTCGGAGGAGGGGCGGATGGGGGACGGCCGCGCCTCGAGGTCGAGGCGATGCGCCTTGCCGACCACCGCGTTCTTCGACACCCCGAGCCGCCGGCCGATCTCCGCTGTCGAATGACCCTCCGTCCACAGGCCACGCAGGCGCGCGATCGTCTCGTCCGTCCACTCCATTTTGGGGTCCTCCGCAGGGTCGGTACGCTAGATACGGTATTCGCGTCCGACTCCGAGAGCAACGGAACAATTCGTGCCCACCACAAAATCTTGTGGAAAACTCGGGCTAGAGCAACAAGCCCTTGGGCAGCAGCCCGTGAACACCCTTCTCTCGATTGACCGTTTGGGTGACGTGGAAATCCGCCGCGAGCGAGCAGAGCTGATAGGCCTGCTGGCGGGTCAGATTGGTGCGGGACGTGATGAAGGCGATCATCTCGCGCAGCGCGGTCTTCATCGCCACGTCGAGGTCCTCGTGCATCCCCATGCTGATGAAATGCGTCGCCGTCTCCGCCCGCGGATAGCGGAGGAGCGGGTCGCGGGGGCCGCCGCCCTGGTGGAGCGTCAGGGTGAAGGTGCCGGTCAGGCAGGTCTCCAGCGCGTTGATGCAGACCTCGCCATCGCCCTGCACCCCATGCCCGTCCCCGGTCGAGAAGTTGGCGCCGGGGACGAATACCGGGAGGAACAGCGTCGCGCCGACCCCGAGTTCCTTGTTGTCGAGGTTGCCGCCGTGCGCCCGCGGCTCGATCGTGGAGATGGTGCCCCATTCGGGCGGCGGCGCGACCCCCATGACGCCGAAGAACGGCGATAGCGCAAGCTCCGTGCCCCACGGCAGCCGGCACGCGCGGCGCGCGCGATCAATCGGGATGTGGCTGAGGTAGCGTTCGGGGAAGTCCTCGGGCAAGGTGCCGACCAGCGGGCGGAAGCCGCAATAGCCCCAGTCCGCGCCGAACTCGATCGCCTCGACCCGTATTTCGAGCATGTCGCCTGGGCTGGCGCCGGAAACGGCGACCGGTCCGGTGAGGATATGGCCGTTGGCGCGCGGGATGTCGGCGGCTTGGATCGCCGCCAGCGCCGGCGGGACCGCGAAGCCGGAACCGGGGGGCGGCATCACGTCGGTGCCGCCGGACACGCACTCGATCACCACTGTCTCGCCGGAGGCGATGGTGAGCACGGGATCGTAAGCGGCATCGAACGTACCCCAGCGGACGGTCCGCGGGGTCGGAGAGAGCCGGTGCGGTGGCATGTCACAACTCCGTCAGCTGGGCCGACGGAGTTGTTCCTTCGGGGGACGCAGCCGTCAAGCCGGGTGGCGTCTATCCGTGGCTGACGGTCTCGCGGGTGCTCGTGGCGGTGGTGGGGGCCGCCGGTGGGGCGGCGATGGTCGTCGTCGGACGCTCCAAATTGGCCGGTGTCATCGGCTCGTCGTCGTCTTCCGCCATGTTCTTCTTGAACGACTTGATGCCCTTGGCGAAGTCGCCCATCAGATTGCTGACCTTGCCGCTGCCGAACAGCAGCAGGACGACCAGCAGCACGATCATCCAATGCCAGATGCTGAAGCTACCCATGATCCCTCCGGTGCTGGGCCTGCGCCCTTCGCGCGGCCTCGCAGCCTAGCGCGTGATGCCGCCTATGTCATGGCGCGCCCCCCGGCCCGACGCAAGCGATGTTTCGCAAGCCGCTGTTAATCCCCGCTCACGCGCCGGACGGAAGGCCGAGCAGGTGGTGCAGGACGTAGTCGGTGTGCGCCCCCGCCGCCGGTCCGGTCCAGCCGACCGCCGCCTCGGGGGCATCGCCGTCGAGGCGGATGGCCGGCCCCGGATGCAAGGTCGGTCCGATCAGCGGATCGTCGATCGCGAGCACCGACCCGCGCGCGCGGAAATGCGGATCGCCCGCGCAGTCGGCGATATCGAACAGGCGCGAGCACGGCACGTCCGCCGCCTCCAGCCGCTCCTGCGCCTCCCGCGCAGGCAGGGCGCGGGTCCAGGCGGCGATCGCCGCGTCCAGGGCGTCACGCCGGGCGCAACGGCCGGCATTGCTGGCGTAGAGCGGATCGCCGCCGAGGTCGGGCCGCCCGATCGCCGCCATCAGCCGGGCGAAGATCAGGTCGGAGTTGCCGGCCACGCACAGCCACTTGCCGTCCGCGCAGGGGTAGGTGTTGGTCGGCGCCGCGGTCGCGATGGCCGCGCCCGCCGGCTGGCGGATGCGACCGTCGAGCGCGTATTCGGGCAGCATCCCCTCCATCAGGCTGAACACGCTGTCCACCAGGTTCACGTCGACCACCCGGCCGCGCCCGGTTCCCGCGACGTCGCGCTGCCAGACGGCGGCCAGCAGGCCGATCGCGGCATATAGGCCGGCGAGATCGTCGCTAATCGACACCCCGCTGCGCGGCGGCGGCAGATCGCTCGCCCCGGGCGGATGGCCCGTTAGGTGCCGGATGCCGCCCATCGCTTCTCCGATCGCCCCGAAGGCCGGCTTGTCGCGGTAGGGCCCGTCCTGGCCGTAGCCGGAGATGCGCGCGATCACCAGACGTGGGTTCGCCGCGTGGAGCACCTCGGGGCTTAGCTGGAGGCGTTCGAGTTGGCCGGCGCGCAAATTCTCCACCAGCGCGTCGGCGCGCGCGGCGAGCCGCAGGGCGACGTCGCGCTGGCGCTTGAGGTCGAGGGTGACCGACAGCTTGTTGCGCCCGTGAATGCTGAACCAGACGGAGTGCCCGTCCTTGGCGGTCCCCCAGCCACGGAACGGATCGCCGCCCGGCGGCTCGACCTTGATCACCTCGGCGCCGAGATCGGCGAGGATGCGGGTGCAGAACGGGGCGGCGATGTAGTGACCGATCTCGAGAATCCTCAGCCCGACCAAGGGCCCGGTACGAGGCGGCGGCGTCTGCATTTTCGGCCCTGTCTCTTAACGTTTCGTCAACCTCTTCAAGCTATACGGATGGCACGGCGGCCGGCACCCCCCGGCCACCGGGTTTTCCTCCCCGCAGTCGCCTTCAGGCGGCTACTTCAGGGCGGTGCGCGCCCCGCGCACCGCCCTTTTTTTTCGATCCCGCCATGTGCCGCGATGCGTCGATACCGTATTCACACATCCGACGCGGACGGCTCAGCTCCCTCTCCGCCTGGGCGGAGAGGGTCGGGGTGAGGTGGGGGAGAGGCGAGTTCGCGAAGCACGCGCCGCAAGACTCCATCCAGGTTCTCGA
>JBAWFF010000244.1:0-16222 GCA_049591635.1 Acetobacteraceae bacterium | reverse complement strand
TTCAACCACCTCAGGCCACATCAGGCCCTTGGCGACCTCACCCCAGCCGAGTATCTCCACACCCGCAGCCAACGAGACCCCGCCGCGTCTCATATGTGCTGAACCAGGACATGATCTTGACCTTGATGGTCACGATCACCATGATCGACAGCAAGAGACAGCCATGGTTCAGCATGGATAGTCTCCTCTGAGCGGCGGTTCGGGCCTATCCCGGCCGCCGCTTTCCTTTTGGCCCTCCGGTTCTTCAGATAGAGTGAATCGGCTCAGATGGTCGGGAGGCTCCTTTATGCGCGAGATCGGACACTTTATCGCCGGCAAGATGGTCGCTGGCACCAGCGGACGGTACGGCGACGTCTTCAACCCCGCCCTCGGCGAGGTCGCCGCCAAGGTCGCGCTGGCGTCGGCCGCCGAGGTCGATCAGGCGGTCGCCGCCGCCGCGCGCGCCTATCCCGCCTGGGCGGCGATGCCGTCGATGCGGCGCGCGCGGGTGATGTTCCGCCTGCGCGACCTGCTGGAGCGCGACCGCGCCAAGCTCGCCGCCGCCATCACCGCCGAGCACGGCAAGGTGCTGTCCGATGCCGACGGCGAGGTGCAGCGCGGCCTCGAAGTGGTCGAATACGCTTGCGGCATCCCCTCGCTTCTGAAGGGCGAATACACCGAGCAGGTCGGCACCGGCATCGATGCGTGGTCCGTCCGCCAGCCGCTCGGCGTCGTCGCCGGCATCACCCCATTTAACTTCCCCCTGATGGTGCCGCTATGGATGATCCCGGTGGCGCTCGCCGCCGGCAATTGCTTCATCCTCAAGCCGTCCGAGAAGGACCCGTCAGCCTCGCTGATCCTCGCCGAGCTGCTGGCCGAGGCCGGGCTGCCGGACGGCGTGTTCAGCGTTGTCCAGGGCGCGAAGGAGGCGGTGGAGGCGATCATCGCCCATCCCGGCATCAGCGCGGTCAGCTTCGTCGGCTCCACGCCCATCGCGCGCCTGATCCATCGTGCCGCCAGCGAACAAGGCAAGCGCGTGCAGGCCTTGGGCGGGGCGAAGAACCATCTGGTCATCATGCCCGACGCCGATCTCGACGACGCGGCCGACGCGCTGATGGGCTCGGCCTACGGCGCCGCCGGCGAGCGCTGCATGGCGGTGTCCGTCGCGGTCACTATTGGCGCAGCGGCCGACAAGCTGATCGACCGGCTGGAGCCGCGCATCCGTGCGCTCAAGATCGGGCCGGGCACCGACACCCAAGCGGAGATGGGGCCGCTGATCACCGGCGAGCATCGCGAGAAGGTCGCCGGCTACATCGACGCCGGCGTGCGCGAGGGCGGCAGCCTCGTGATCGATGGTCGCGGCGTGAAGCTGCAAGGCTACGAAAGCGGCTTCTTCATGGGCGGCTCACTGTTCGACCGCGTGCAGCCCGGAATGCGCATCTATCAGGAGGAGATTTTCGGCCCCGTGCTGGACGTCGTGCGGGCACCGGACGTCGCCACCGCGCTGCGGCTGGTCAACGAGCATCCGTTCGGCAACGGCGTGTCGATCTACACCTCCCACGGCGGCACCGCGCGCGACTTCGCCGCCAACGTGCAGATCGGCATGGTCGGCGTGAACATCCCGGTCCCGGTGCCGATGGCGTTCCACAGCTTCGGCGGCTGGAAGAACTCGCTGTTCGGTGACCATCACATCTACGGCCCCGAAGGCGTGCGCTTCTACACGCGCTACAAGGCGATCACTCAGCGCTGGCCGAGCGGGGCGCGCGCCGGGGCCGAGTTCGCGATGCCGACGCCGGGGCGGTAGACGCCCGAGAGTCCCCCTCCCCTTGCGGGAGGGGGGTAGGGGGAGGGGTGTCGCGGATCAGACCCGAGAGAGCGCCGGCCGCAGCATCTCCGCCTCGGCGGCCGGCGGGTGGACGAACACCGCGACCGAAAGCGCGCCAAGTACCGCAATCGCGCCGGTCAGCACGAAGGCGCTGGTGAACGAGCCGCTGGCTTGGACCATGTAGCCGGTCGCCGCCGGCGCCACGATCCCGGCGAGATTGGCGATCAGATGCACGAAACCGCTGACACCGCCGACGCGGCCCTTCTCGATCGTGTCGAGGATGATCGCCCAGTAGGTGTTCCCGGTCAGGTACATGAAGAACACCGAGATGCTCATCAGCGCGACCGCAGACCCGATGCTGGTGACTTCGCCGGCGAGCGCCACGCAGATAGCCGCGATCAGCAATCCACCGACCAGCACGATCTTGCGCGACAGGATCGGCCTGCCGGTCATGCGCAGGATCACGTCGCACACCATGCCGCCGCCGGCCAGGCCGATGAAGCCGAGCAGCCAGGGGATCGCGCTGACGAAACTCATGGACTTGATGCTGAGATGCTGTTGCATCGTCAGGTAGCTCGGGAACCAGGAGAGGAAGAAATACAGGATGTAGGCGTAGCCGAAGAAGGCGAAGGCGGTGGACAGCACGGCCGGGCGAATGAGCAATCGCCCCAGGTTCACATGCGCTCCGACGCTCGGAACTTCCGGATCGGCCGCGATCTCGGCGAGCTCCTGGCGGGTGACGCGCGGATTGTGCTCCGGGCGCTCGGTCACCATCAGTATCCAGGCCACCGCCCAGCATAGGCCCAGGACGGCGATCACGATGAACGACACGCGCCAGCCATACGCCAAGGCGATGAAGCCGACGATCGGACCGGCGATGGCGCCCCCGAGCGGCGTGCCCGCATTCGCCCAGCCCACGGCGCTCGCATGTTGGCGGCGCGGAAACCAGTTGCTGACCAGCTTGTTGGTGGCCGAGCCGTACGGCCCCTCCCCCATCCCGAAGATCACCCGCACGGCCAATAGCGAGGCGTAGCTGAACACGAAGGCCGTGAGCCCACAGAACACCGACCAGACGACGGAGGCGATGGCGAACACGTTGCGCCCGCCGATCCGGTCGGACGAATAGCCGCCGACGAAACAGAAGCTCGCGTAGCCGAAGAAGAACGCGCTGAACACCCAGCCGAGCTGCGAGGGCGACAGCGCGAACTGCTTGGTCAGGAAGGGCGCCGCGACCGCGATGGCGGAGCGGTCGAGATAATTGATCATGCCGCCGATGAACAGCAGCGCCACGACCGCCCAACGCACGGTGCCGAACAGCTTCATGCCCGCATCGCCCGTCCGGTTTCACGCATCAGCACTTGCTCCTGCGCGCCGGTCACACGCGCGTGGAAGGCGAGCGCGGCCTCGGACATATCGGCATCCGGCCGCCGCTCGACCTCGAAATTGTGGTACTCGTCGACGCCACGCACCAGGGTGGCGAAGTCACGCTCCCCCACCGTCTGTCGGACATGGGTTGGCAGATAGCGGATGGCGAAGCCGATGCGCCGGCGCGGCGACGGGTTGGGTTCGCTGCCGTGGATCAACCGCACATGATGCAGCGACATCTCGCCTGGCTGCAGCACCAGATCGACCGCGCGCGCGCCGTCCACCTCGACCGCGATCTCTTGGCCGCGGCTCAACAGGTTGTTGGCGGCGAAGGTGTCGCGATGCGCCATCTGCTCGCCCACATGGCTGTCGGGAATCACCCGCATGGCGCCGTTCTCGAGCGTGCTTTCGGAGATCGCGACCCAGGCGGTGACGATGTCGGGCGGCTCCAGCCCCCAATAGGTGCTGTCCTGGTGCCAGGAGACGAAGCTCGGGTCGCGCGCCTCCTTGGTGAAGAAGCTGGTCCCCCAGCACAGGATGTTCGGCCCGATGATGTCCTCGACCGGATCGAGGATGCCAGGGTGGCGGATCAGGTCGTTGAGCCAAGTGAAGACGAGGTGGGATTTGTGGCGCAGCGGGCCAGACAGGCCGCCGCCGACACGCTCGTAGTCTTCAAGGTGGCGCCTCACCGCCGCCGCCTCGGTTGTCGAGAGCGCGCGCACCGGGGCATAATAGCCGTGCTCCTGATAGTGTCGGATCGCCGCCGCGGAAAGTGACTTCATGGCCGCTTCCACCCAAGTTTCGAATTCGCCGTCGATGCACGCTGGCGCACCACGCGCGAACGTGTCAAGCGAAGCAGCACCGGACGTCGACGCCTACTTTCGGCGCATCGGCTATTCAGGAGGGCGTACGCCGTCGCTCGAAACGCTGCGCGCCATCCACCTTCGCCATGCCGAGGCGATCGCCTTCGAGAACCTCGATCCGTTGATGCGACGGACGCCGCGACTTGACCTCGTCTCGTTGCAGGAGGAGCTGGTGCGCGACGGCCGCGGCGGCTGGTGCTTCGAGCAGAACTTGCTGTTCAGCCACATGTTGCGGGCGCTCGGCTTTCGCGTGACCACCCTCTCGGCGCGCGTGCTGTGGAACCAGCCCGAGGATGCGATCACCGCGCGCAGCCACATGCTGATGTGTGTCGAGCTCGACGCCGGCCCCTACATCGCGGATGTGGGGTTCGGCGCGCAGACGCTGACCGGGCCGCTCCGTCTGGAACTCGACGTCGAACAGGCGACGCCGCACGAACCGTTCCGGCTTTTACGGGCAGGCGATGGCTTCAAGCTGCAATCGAAGATCGACGACGCGTGGAAGTCGCTCTACCGGTTCGACCAGCAGGAACAGTTCCAGCCGGATTACGAAGTCAGCAACTACTATCTTTCGACGTTTCCCGGTTCGCACTTCCTGCATTCGCTGATGGTGGGCAGAACGGACACCGATCGGCGGTACGCGCTGCGTAACAACCAGTTCTCGGTGCACCACCTGAACGGGGTGACGGAACGCCGCCAACTCAGCAGCGCGATCGAACTGCGGCGCACGCTTGAGGGCCCGTTCGGGATTCGTCTACCCGATGCGGAGGAGCTTGACGCGGTCCTGGAGCGGTTCGCGCGCGCCGATCGCGCGTGAAGCTTGCACCGTCATTCCCTCTCCTCGGCCCGCGACAGGGCGGCGTATTCCTCGGCGAGAAAATCCAGCAGCGCGCGCACCGACGGCAGCAGACCACGCCGGGACGGAAACGCGGCGTGAATGATACCCGCCGCCGGTGCCCAGTCGGGGAGAACGTCCACCAGAGTCCCGTCCAAAAGATCCTGGCGCACCACCGTCGTGGGGAACTGGCAGACGCCGACGCCACGCAACGCCGCGAACCGGAGCGCCACCATGTCCTCGGTGATGAAGCGTGGCGTGAGGGGAATGGTCGCGCCGGCGCCATCCGGTCCTTCGAGGCGCCACTCATGCGGCAGATGCGACGGTCCCCAGGCCATGCTCGGCAGGGCGCTGAGATCGGCGGGGACCGGCGGATGCGATAACCCCGCGAGAACGGCCGGGCTGGCGACGAGACGCTGCTTGCTATGCGCGAGCACCTTCATCACGAGGTCGCTTTCCTCCGGCGGCGGAAACCGCACCCGGATCGCCATGTCGAACCCTTCGCGGATCACGTCGACGCGCCGGTTGGTGCTCTCCAGATGCACTTCCACTTTCGGGCACGCGGCCATGAAGCGGGCGATCATTTCCCCGACCTGGAAATAGAGGACGGAGGACGGGCAGCTGACCCGCACGACGCCTTGCGGCTCCACGCGCACCCGATCGATGGCCTCCTGCGCGGCGCCGGCCTCGACCAGCATGGCGACGCAGTGGCGGTAGTATTCGAGGCCGATCTCGGTGACCGCGAAACGCCGTGTCGAGCGCTGGATCAGGCGGACGCCGAGGCGTTCCTCGAGCAGCCCGATGCGCCGGCTCAGGCGCGATCGCGGCATCCCAAGGCCGCGGGCGGCCGCGGCGAAGCCCTTGTTGTCCACCACCTGAACGAAGAAATAGAGGTCGTTGAGGTCCTGCATCGTCCCGCCATTGTCTCCTGGATAGGACACAGAGGGCGGATTATGGCGACTACTGGACCGTTTGTCCCGCCACTATCTCCGTCTCCATCGCAACGGCCCTTTTTGGGCTTGGCCACGGAGACACAGGATGAGGAAGGTTCTCGGGGTCTATGACAGCCCCAGGCAGCATTGGGTCGGCGACGGCTTCCCGGTTCGCTCGATGTTCTCGAACTTCAGCCACGGTCAGCATGTCAGCCCGTTCCTGCTGCTCGACTATGCCGGCCCGGCGGAGTTCGCGCCGGCGACGGCGCCGCGCGGCGTGGGGGTGCATCCGCATCGCGGCTTCGAGACGGTCACCATCGTCTATCGCGGCGAAGTGGAGCACCGCGATTCGACCGGAAACGGCGGCATCATCGGACCCGGAGACGTGCAGTGGATGACCGCCGCCTCCGGCATCCTGCACGAGGAGTTCCACTCCGAGGCATTCACTCGCAAGGGCGGGACGCTCGAAATGATCCAGCTCTGGGTCAACCTCCCGGCCAAGGACAAGAACGCGGCGCCGGGCTATCAGACGCTGCTCGCCCGCGACATTCCCGCGATCGACTTGCCGGACCGGGCGGGCACGTTGCGCGTGATCGCCGGCGACTACGAGGGCCATCGTGGGCCGGCGCATACCTTCACGCCGATCGACGTGTGGGATGTGCGGCTGCGCCAGGGCGGCGCGACATCGCTGACCCTGCCCGAGGGTCACACGCTCGCCGTCGTCGTGCTGAAGGGCGGCGTGCGCGTGAACGGCGGCGATGTCGCGCGGGAGGGGCAGTTCGTCCTGCTCGATCGGAACGGCGGCGATGTCGGCCTGCAAGCCGACACCGATGCGTCGGTGCTGATCCTGAGCGGCGAGCCGATCGACGAACCGGTGGTCATGCACGGACCCTTCGTGATGAACACGCAGGACGAGATCAGGCAGGCGATGGTTGATTTCCAGAGCGGGCGGTTCGGGCGTATCCCCGCCTAAACAGCCGTCGCAACGCCGAGAGCCTCGCCATGCCAGCCTTCGTCTGCACCACCTGCGGCACCCAGTACCCGCCTTCCGACGCGCCGCCCGAAGGCTGCGCGATCTGCCAGGAGGAGCGGCAATACGTGAACCCGCTCGGCCAGGCGTGGACGACGCTCGACGCGTTGCGGCGGACCCACCGCAATGCGTGGGGCAAGGTGGAGCCGGGGCTGCTCGGCGTCGGCACGGTGCCGTCGTTCGCGATCGGGCAGCGCGCTCTGCTGCTGCGCCTGCCGAGCGGGAACGTGCTGTGGGACTGCATCAGCCTGATCGATCCCGCGACCATCGAGATCGTCCGCGCGCTCGGCGGCCTCGCGGCGATCGCGATTTCGCATCCGCACTACTACGCGGCGATGGTCGAATGGAGCTACGCCTTCGACGCCCCGATATTCCTGCACGAAGCGGACCGGCAATGGGTGATGCGCCATGACGCGGCGATCCGCTTCTGGAGCGGCGAGACGCACGCGATCGCCCCCGGCGCCACGCTGATCCGCTGCGGCGGCCACTTCGCCGGGGCCACGGTGCTGCACTGGGCCGATGGCGCGAACGGCGCGGGCGCGCTGCTGTCGGGCGATGTCGTGCAGGTCGGGCCGGACAAGAAGGTGAGCTTCATGCGCAGCTATCCCGATCTGATCCCGCTCGACGCATCGAGCGTGCGCCACATCGCCGACGTGCTGGCGCCGTTTCCGTTCGAGCCGATCTACGGCGCGTGGTGGGAGCGGGTCATTGGAGCGGGCGGCAAGGCGGTGATGGAGGAGTCGGTGCGGCGATATGTCGACGCGATCAGTAGGCCGCCGGTGGAGAGCGGGTGAATCGGCGCACAAAACGCAGAACCCACCAACGCCGCGCCGAAGGTGCTACACTCAAGGAACTGGCGCAGAGCTACGATGGCCATGGGAACAGTGACAGCCGCAATGAGCGGAACGAAATCGTTATATCACTATCAACGTTACAACATTGATCACGTCAGCCAGTTATTGGCAAGCAGCAGCCTTTTTTTCCAACATAAGCGGCTTCAACGACCCCTGGGATTGCAGGCCGTGCTATGATTCAACTCGGCTCGACGATCAGGCGTTCCGGCGACGGCAGGTTCAATGGATCGAGCGCGTTGACAGAAAGCACAATAGCCATTTGTCGGAGCGAGAGCATCAGCTACGTGCAATGGAGCTGCGCAATGACCCAGCGTTCCTTAAGCGTTGCATCGATCAGATGATCGGAATCGACGCTGATATTCAAAAGCGCTATCGCGTCTACTGTCTCACGACGAACCCGCACAACACGTTAATGTGGTCACATTATGCGGATAATCACGCAGGAATTTATATTGTGAGGAGTATCCGTCAATTGATCTGGCTGATGACGATATTGAGACAGTGCTGCTACCTCTCATCACCAAAGCTAGGGATTGGGCTTATGAAGACGAATACCGGCTGATAGCTCAGGAGGCAGCCGTAGCGAGCAACCACGAGAGCCTGATCACGCGAAACAATCTGCTTCAGTTGCCAAGCGGTGCGTTGATCTCAATCATCATTGGGTGCGTCGCTCCGCAGTCCACGCGCGACACCATCACCGACATTGTGAAGAGATCGGGCCAAAACATACAACTAAAACGCATGGTGCGTGTGCCGAATCGCTATGAGTTGGCGATCGAAAATCTGGCGTAGCCGCAGGCTGACAAAAGAACACCGCATCACTCCCGCTCGCGGGCAATCTCGGTGGAAAGCTCTTCGCGGCAGACCTTTTCCAACAGCGGCAGGTCATCCCGCACAACGTGCCACAGCACATCGTACGCCACGCGCTCATAATCATGCCGCAGCACGTTGCCGATGCCGGCGACCTTCGGCCACGGGACTTCCGAATGGCGAGTCTTTAGCTCACCCGTCAAATGGCGGCTCGCCTCGGAGATGATTTCGATGCCTCGCTCGACCAGCCAGCGTTTACGCTTATCGGGTTCGAAGGCCCGGAGTGTGACGCCGACCATTTCGGCGCGAATAAGCCCGATGGCCTCGATAATATCGGTGAGGCGTGGGATCGACGAAGGCCCAGTCATCAGAACACTTGCAGCGCCAATGTCTCGATCCGCTCCCGCAGGACCGGGTGCAAGCTGCGTCGGGTCATGATGTCGGTCTTGCGTCCGAGGATTCGGGCGGCGGCGGCCTTCACGTCCATCAGTTCGAATAATCCGAGTGATCCCTCCGGGTGATCAAAGAACAGGTCAACGTCGGAGTCCTCCCGCGCCTCCTCCCGCGCCGTCGAGCCGAAAAGGTACAAATGCTCGACGCCGAGCCGTTTCAACTCGGCTTCGTGCTGCTTCAGCTTCGCTATGGCGTCGTCGCGGTTCATCGGTCTCGGGTGATCGGGTCCCTCCCTTGTAGCATACCGCCCGGGCCCAAAAACTAAAGCCCTTGCCTAGCCATCCGCACTACGATACTAAGGCATGTGCTTAACCAACAGACCCCCCTCGACCTGACCTTCCAGGCCCTCGCGGACCCCACGCGGCGGGCGATGGTGGAGCGGCTGGCGCGTGGCCCGGCCTCGGTCAGCGAACTGGCGCGCCCGCTCGCGATGTCGCTGCCGGCGGTGATGCAGCATCTGGCGGTGCTGGAGACCAGCGGCCTCATCCGGTCGGAGAAGATCGGGCGGGTCAGGACCTGCCGGGTCGAACCGCGGGCGCTCAGTCTCGCGGAACAATGGATCAACGCCCGCCGCACCGCATGGGAGCAAAGGCTCGACCGGCTCGGCGACTATCTCACGCAACTGCAAGCCAATGGAGACGGCAATGGCCCCGACAGCTGACACCGCCCCCCTCGTCATCACCCGCACCTTCGCGGCCCCCCGCCTGCTGGTGTTCCAGGCCTGGAGCACCGCGGAGCACATGAAGCGGTGGTTCTGCCCCGAGGGCTATACGGTCCCCGAGGCCGAGATCGACTTTCGCCCGGGCGGCGTCTGCGCCATCTGCATGCGCTCGCCCGACGGGCAGGATTTCTGGTCTCGCGGCCACTACATCGAGATCGTGCCGCCCGAGCGGCTGGTGTTCACCGGCGGCGTCGGCGACGCGGACGCGCCGAAATTCACCGCCCACACGACCGTGACGTTCGAGGACGACGCCGGGGGGACGCGGATGACCGTGCGCCAGGCGTACGAAATCCACGACGAGAGCTTCCGCTTCGCCGTCGAGGGAGCGCCGGAGGGCTGGCGCACCACGCTCGACAAGCTGGAAAAGGAGGTCGCGCGCATGCGCCAAGCCTCCGAAGGCCGCTCGGTCGTGCACGCCACGTTCCGGCTGGAGCGCACCTATGCCGCCTCTCCGGCGGCGGTGTTTCACGCGCTGTCCGACCAGGCGGCCAAGGCACGTTGGTTCGCGGCCGGCGACGGCCTTGTGGTGCTGGAGCGCGATATGGATGTCCGCCCGGGCGGGCGAGAGCGCGTGAAGGGACGCTGGGCGAGCGGCACGGTGTCGACGTTCGATGCGATCTACCACGACGTCGTGCCGAACGAGCGGCTCGTCTACGGCTACGAGATGCACCTCGACGATCGGAAGATCTCCGTCTCCCTGGCCACTTTGGAACTACAGCCGGCGGGGACGCAGACGCGGCTGGTGGTCACCGAACAAGACGCCTTCCTCGACGGCTACGACGATGCCGGCTCGCGCGAGCAAGGCACCGGGTTCCTGCTGGATCGGCTGGGAGCGTCGTTGGAAGGGTGACGCGCGGATCGCGTTGAATTCCCGCCGTGGCCCCACGATTTTCATGGTGGACGGACATACGAGGGCCACTTCATGGGGCGGACAGCACAGCGCTATCTCATCTTCGAAGCCGCGAGCGGCTTCTGCGGCATCGCGTGGAGCGACGTCGGCATCACGCGCTTCCAATTGCCGACGCGAAGCGGCGCGGCGACGGAACGACTCCTGCTGCGCCGCGTACCCGGTGCCGAACCCGGCGCACCCACGCCGGAGGTGGCCGAGGCGGTCGCCGCCGTGCGGCGCTATTTCGACGGCGAGGAGACGGATTTCTCAGGCCTCACGCTCGACCTCGGTGAGCAGGACGCCTTGTTCACGCGGATCTATGCCGCCGCGCGCCAAGTCGGATGGGGTCACACGACCACCTACGGCGCGTTGGCGAAGCAACTCGGCGCCGGGCCGGAGGTCGCGCGTGATGTCGGCCAGGCGATGGCACAGAATCCGGTGGCGCTGATCATCCCCTGCCATCGGGTCCTAGCGGCCGGCGGCAAGGTTGGCGGTTTTTCCGCGCCCGGCGGCTCGGCATCTAAGGTCCGGATGCTGGAGCTGGAGGGCGTTCACGTCGAGCCGCCGCCACCGGCGCAGGGGTCCTTTGGGTTTCCCGCTTCAGCCGCCTCGTCGGATGGACGCGCCCGAAGGTCAGGGTGAACGATCGCCGAGGGTCGGGCCACGAGCACGGCGACATTCCTGAAGGAAGCGGTACTCAGCGTGATCGGCGCGGCCCGCGCGGAGAGGTCCGGGCGCGCATCGCCGATGTCGACGCGGGTTGCCTTACGGCGATCGGCACGTCAGGGGACAGGCATGGTTTCACGAGCGCATAGCGGGGGTGCGCGCCTGCTTGGCCGTCGAAGAGCGGTCGCCCTACCGGTCGCGCAAGCGGCCGAGTCCGACAGATGCATCCGAGGCTGATGTTGATCGGAGTGCGGGAAGCGGACGTAGAGGGTTCGGCCGGCTAAATGACTAATCTACGCCCATACAGGCATTGGTTAAGAAGTGTCGGGCCTGTCCTAGAGCGACCAAACCGCTGGGCTTGCACGCCGTGCCAGACGAGGCTCGAAGATTCCCCTTGAAAAGTGGCCCCCAGGCGCATATGTCACTGTCGTCAGTGACGCGGGTTTTTGCAATGAAGATAGTTATGGGTGCGCTAGGCGGGTCGGCTGTGCTGGCGAAGGCGTTGACGGGCCGCAACATGCTTCACAAGCTTCTAGCGAGGACCGAGACCGAACCGGCCGATCCGGAGCCGGTATTCCTAGACTTCGGCGATGTCGATGTCGCGACGGCGAGTTTTCTGCGCGAATGTGTGCTCGGTTACCGCGACGCAATGCGCCACCGCCGCTCGAACCTCTATGCGATCGTGAGCAATCCAAACGACGCCGTCGAGGAAGAACTCGGCGATCTGCTGCGCGAGCGCGGCGACGCCATGCTCGTCTGCTCAGTAAAGGATGGCGAACGGATCAGCGCCCTACGCCTGATTGGCGGCCTCGACCCGAAGCACCGGCAGACTTTCGAGCGGGTCGTACAGTTAGGGGGCACCGACGCCGCGACCTTGATCCGCGAGCATGGGGGCGACGAGACTGTAACCCGGACCGCCTGGAACAATCGGTTGTCGGCGCTCGCCGACCTCGGCCTCGTCATTGAGGAAAGCCACGGACGCGCGAAACGCTACCTGCCGGTGCTGAGGGAAGGCTGAGCATGGGCACGGACTTTATTCAGCGCGTCGGCAAGACCTTGAAGCGCAGTCGGGATGAGGCACGGATCAGGATAGCGGCTCCGGACCTCACGACGCGTGAACTGATCGGCGGCGCCAGGGGCATCCCGGCCGTCATCGTCAATGGCGCGAAGCTCACCGCCGGCCAGCTGGTTACTCTGGAACGCGATGGCGGCGCGATCGTCGCGCGGCAGGCAATCACCGTCGTGGCGCGCAACAACAACCCCTCAGCTGGCGCGCTGGAGGCAATGGCACGGCACCAGAACATTTTAGCCGCGACAGTCAGCGTCGTTCACGACGTTGCGGAGATGGTGGAGATCACCCTGTCATGCTGATGCGGACCTCCGGCGCCCCGCATGCGCCTCATCGCGTTCGCCAACTCTGGCACGACGCCGCACGCAATACGCCGTCCCTTGGCTGCTCGGCCTGCCCCGAGAAGACGCTGTGCGGCGGCGTATGCGTCGAGGCGCCTTATTTCGATTGCCTAACCTATTGTTGCGGCGAACCGGAGACCTGCACGGCGGTATGCCGCCGCAAGGCTGACTTTGCTGAACGGGTTTGGGAGGTTGACGGCTTTGGCTTGTCGAACACGCCGGGTGGCCCGCTCCTGCGGGCGCCCGAGTTGCCGAAGGTGATCCCGATCATCTTCCATGGAGCAGCCGGATTGGCGTGCTCGCGCCGGGGACCGCGGCTTTGCCGCTCGGGGCAACCTTTGGCCGCCGGAGCGGTGACGCCCGGATCGGCTTGCCGGAAGCGCTGCGCGCCGCGTATCGGCTCGCGCCCGAAACCGATCTTATTCTGACGGGCATCAGTGAGGATGAGCCGATCGAGCGCTGGTGGCGTGTGGGAAGCGAGAAGCGCACCAACGTGATCCGAGCCATGCGCGCCGCCGGCGTTGGCATGGTAACGACGCCCAACTTCAGTCTCACACTCAACACGCCGCGCTGGGACGATCTTCACGCAATGAAGCGCATCGCCCTCGTTTACGCTGAATTCATCGGCGAAGGCATGCCGGCTGCGCTGCACGTGAATGGCCGCACCGACAACGACTTCGCACGCTGGACCGATTTTGTCGCGGCGCGTCCCGAGGTCACCCACGTCGCCTACGAGTTCACCACGGGATCGCGCTGGCCACGACGGCGTGAACAGCACGCCGCGTGGCTGTGCGGTCTTGCGAAGAATGTCGGTCGGCCGCTGCATCTCGTCGTCCGCGGTGGCAGTGAACTCTTCCGCCAGTTCGCGCGGGCCTTCGCACGTGTGACAGTGCTGGAGGCGGATTCATTCATGTGGACGATGATGCGACAGGAGGCCACGCTGAAAGTCGGCGCCGGCATCCCGAAGGAACCCTCGCCGACCGAGAACGGCGCGCCTCTCGACGCGCTACTGGCGATCAATGTGCTGGCGCGCCGGGCGGCTATCGAGCACCGCCTAGGCCTCGAACTCTCCAACGGGTCTGTCGGTACGTCATGACCTTGGGCGAACCGGCGCCCTTCACCTTCGCCGCGCTCGATGGGCTGGCCTTCGCCGCCGAGCGGCAGTGCCTGCCGATGCTCCCTGCTGGCTCCTACCGATTTGACGGCCTCGGTCCAGTCCTCGAACTGGCCCGGCTTTCGACAACCCGGCTACTGCCGCAGCCGACGCGCGCGGACTGGCTCGCGCTTGAGGATGCAGGCGGCATCGCGGATGCGCTTCGGCGCGGACGTCGGACATGGACCTGCCGCGAGAGGAAACTAGGCTACCTGCGGATGCGGGCAGAGGAGTCGCAGGACGAGACAGAGGGAAATGCGTTCATGCTTGAGGCGCAGATCGCGGCAGATGCGGTCGGCTTTCCACGCAAGCTCGCCGCCGCCCTGGCCGGCGCCTTTGAGGAGATTATTGGCAACGTCTATGATCATTCGATGGACGCGGCGACGGGGGTCGCCGCGTACCGTGCAACGCCGCGCCGCTTTGAATTCGTCGTCAGCGACGGCGGCATTGGCGTGCTGAACAGTCTACGGACCTGCCCGGACTACGCCCACCTCACCGATCATGGCGATGCGCTCCGACTGGCGTTGCAGGACGGCGTCACGCGCTATGGAAAGGGCACCTTGCACGGCAAGGGCTTCCGCCCGATTTTCGTTGGGCTCGCCAACCTAAGCGGATCGCTGCGCTTCCGCTCCGGCGACCAAGCTCTGACCATCGACGGCACGATCGCCGGAGACATTCCCACCCAGACCTGGGAGAAGGTGCCGTGTTCGGGGCTGGTCGCCTCGGTCATGTGCGCGCTCTAGAATATCCGAAGCCATGCGAACGCAGGAGGACCAGGGAAGCTGCTCCACGATGCGAAGGCTCGTCTGGTTTCGTGCGTGCACTGTCCGTTTCGAAGCGTTTAAGCCGCCATTCCGCTCCCTGCTGAATTTTGCAGTCGGATCGCGGCTATCGAAACACCGCTTTGGGCCGCGAGCGGATGTCTCGATCCGGCCGCAACGCCGCGCTCTCCGACGACCCCACTCGCCCAACCATCTCTACCTTCCCCCCAGCACGATGAGCACCACCCCCACCACCACCAGCACCAACCCCCGCGCGTCCCCCGGCTTCAGCCGCTCCTTCAAATAGAACCGCCCGAACAGCAGCGTGAACACCACCTCGATCTGCCCCACGGATCGGACCAACGCCACGTCCGTCAACGCGAACCCGGTGAACCAGCAGGCCGATCCCGCCGAGGACAACAACCCCACCCAGCTCGCATCCCGCCAGGCGTGCAGCGTCTTGCGCAGCTCGTCGGGGTGGCGCAGCGCGAGGAAGGCGCCGTGCATCAGGGTCTGCAACGTGGTGGTGACGAACACCAGGAACAGCGCGCGCACGAACAGGCTGGCACCCGTCTCGGCCTGACTGCCGAGCTTGATGAAGACAGCGGTGATCGCGAAGAAGAACCCGGCCGCCATCCCGCTCAGCGCTGCCGGCTGGAAGGTCCCGCCCAGAAACTGGCCGGGGCGCAAACCACGTCCGGCGAGCGAGAGTGTCAGCACGCCGCTCAACCCGATCGCGATGCCGACCCAGGCGAGCGGGCGCAGCGCCTCGTGCAGCACGAGCAGCGCGACGATCGCGGTCTGCGCCGTCTCCGTCTTGGCGTACGCCGTGCCGACCGCGAAGTTGCGGTAGCCGAACGCCATGATCATCAAAGCGGTGGCGAGAATCTGGCTCAGCCCGCCGGCGGCGGCGTAGGCGAACATCCGCCAGGTCGGCACCGGCAACGCACCGCCGCCAACCGCGATACCAATCAGCAGGAACGCCAGCGCGGCGGGCACGCCGTAGAGGAAGCGGATGAAGGTCGCGCCGTTGACCGAGAGTACCGCGCGCAGCTTCTGCTGCTTGGCGGTGCGCCAGCACTGGCACAACGCGGCCATCAAGGTGACGGGGATCCAGATCGGCATCGCGTGAGGCTAGGGCACGGGGGTTGCCGGTCAACCCGCGTCGGGCCAGGGTTCGCTATGTCCATTCGCGCCGGCCTCGCCGCCCTGTCCGTTCTCGCCGTGCTCGCCGCCGCGCCGGGCGCGCGCGCCGACACCATTCTCGATCTGTCGGAGACGGGACATGTCAGCGCCCAACCCGACGAGATCGCCGCCTCGCTGCGCGCCGAGGCGACCGCGCCGGCGCCCGACGCGGCGCAGGCGGCGGTGAATCAGGCGATGAAACGCGCGCTCGACGCCGCGCGCGCGACGCAGGGCGTCACGGTGAATACCGGGCAGTACTCGGTCTGGCTGGCCGAACCGCCGCCGCCGCCGCATCCGGGCGCCGCACGCGCCGGCAGCCCGACATGGCACGCGAGCCAGACGCTCGACCTCACCGGCCACGACGGTCATTCGATGCTCGCTCTGGTCGGCGCGTTGCAGGGCCAGGGTATGGCGGTCCAAGCGCTCGCTTGGCAGCTGTCTCCTGATGCCACGCGTACCGCGCTGGAAGCGGCGCTGCGTCAGGCGGTGTCGGG
>JBAWFF010000243.1:0-6639 GCA_049591635.1 Acetobacteraceae bacterium | reverse complement strand
GCCTGGGTACGCAGCCGCGCGGTGCGATGCAGCGCTTCGATCGCGATGTCATAGCGGCTCATGCCGTTCACCACGAGCATGTTGAAGGGCGTCGTCGTCGTGCCCTCCTCGCGATATCCCTTCACATGGAAGCGCCCGGGGTCGGGACGGCGGTAGATCAGCTCGTGGATCAGCAGCGGATAGCCGTGGAAGGCGAACACGACCGGCGCGGTATCGGTGAACAATGCGGTGAACGCGGCCTCGTCCATCGCGTGCGGATGATCGCCCGCCGATTCGAGGGTCAGCAGATCGACCACGTTGACCACGCGGACTTTCAGCGCCGGCAGCTCGCGCTTGAGCAGCCACGCGGCGGCCAGCGTCTCGGTGGTCGGCACGTCGCCGGCGGCGGCGAGCACGATGTCGGGTTCGCCCTCGCAGGACGCCCACTCCCAGATCGAGGCGCCGCGCGCGCAATGCGCCCGTGCTTGCGCGAGGTCGAGCCATTGTCCGTGCAAGTTCTTCGAGGCGACGATCAAGTTGATAAGGCCGACCCCGCGCAGGCAGTGCTCGCCGATGGCGAGCAGGCAGTTCGCATCGGGCGGCAGGTAGACGCGAACCTCGGCGGATTTCCGCATCAGCAGCGTGTTGATGAAGGTCGGTCCCTGGTGGCTGTAGCCGTTGTGGTCCTGCTCCCACACATGGCTGGTCAGCAAATAGTTCAAGGAGGCGACGGGAACCCGCCACGGCAGGTCGCGGGCCATTTTCTGCCATTTCGCGTACTGCGCCATCATGGTGTCGATGATGCCGATGAACGCCTCGTAGCAGGCGAAGACGCCGTGCCGGCCGGACAGCAGATAGCCTTCCAGCCAGCCCTCGCAGCAATGCTCCGACAGGATCTCCATCACGCGCCCACCGCGCGCGAGCCCGACGTCGGCGGGATCGAGCGGCAGGTTCCACGCGCGGGCGGTCACCTCGAACACCGCGCCGAGATGGTTCGAGTTGGTTTCGTCAGGGCAGAACAGCCGGAAATTGCCGGAAGCCGCGTTGGCGCGGAACACCTCGCGCAGCCAATCGCCCATGACCGCCGTGCTCTGGGCACGCGCCGCGCCCGGCGCGGAAACGGCGACGGCCTGCGCGGCGATGTCGGGAAGCTCGAGCGGGACGCGGATCGCCCCGCCATTGGCCTGCGGGCAACGGCCCAGCATCAGCTCGGGCGGCGGCAGGACCGCGGTGATCGCGGCGATCGGGCGGCCCTCGCCATCGAACAATTCGTCGGGATGATATGAACGCAGCCAGTCTTGCAGCACGCGCAGATGTGCCGGGTTGGTGCGCGGATCGGTGATCGGGATTTGGTGGCTGCGGAAAGTCCCGACGATCGGCAGCCCGTCGAGGGTAAGGGGCGCGGTCATGCCCTTGGGCGTGCGCAACACGATCACCGGCCAGCCATGGTAGCTCGGTGCCGCATTGCCGCGGGCACGCGCCTGGAGGGCGTGGATTTCCCCCTGCGCCCATTCCAGCGCCTCGGCCAACGGCGCGTGCACCTCTTCCGGGCTATTGCCCGCGACCTCCCGCATGACGTAGCCGCAGCCGGTGAAGTACGCTGCCAGTTCCTCGCGCGTCATGCGCGCATAGAAGGCCGGGCCGGACAGCTTCACGCCGTTCAGGTGCAGGATGGGCAGCACCGCGCCGTCACGAGCGGGGTCGACGAATTTCGGCCAATGCCACGAACCGGCGAGCGGCCCGGTTTCGGCCTCGCCGTCACCGACCACGCAGAAGACGATCAACTCGGGATTGTCGAGTGCCGCGCCCAAGGCGTGCACCAAGGAGTAGCCCAGTTCGCCGCCCTCGTGGATCGCCCCGGGCGTGAGCGCGGTCAGGTGGCTCGGGAAGCCGCCGGGCCAGGAGAAGGCGCGGATCAGCCGGGTCATGCCGGCGCCGTCGCGCGCGTATTCGGGATAGACGGCGCCCAGCGTGCCCTCCAGCCACAGGCATCCCAGGATCGCCGGGGCGCCGTGGCCGGGGCCGACCATCAGCAGCGCCTTCTGCCCGGTGTCGCGGATCAGGCGAGAGACGTGGGCGTAGATCAGGTTCAGACCCGGCTGGGTGCCCCAGTGGCCGAGCAGGCGTGGCTTGATCTGGGTCGGCTCCAGGGGCTCGCGCAGACGGACGTTCTCGCGCAGATAGAGCTGCGCGGCGCCGAGGTAGTTGGCGGCGCGGACGAAGGCATCGAGGTGGGCGAGGCTCTCGGGCGAAAGGGGCATGGCGCGATCCTTGAGGCTTTGTTCCGCCGGCCTAGCACTCCGGAGACCGGCCCGGCGCATCACGCGGCTGCGAGCGCCTTGCGCGGTCCCGGAGGACCGATAGTGTCGCCACGGAGGCGTCCATGCCAGACACGACCCTAATCGAAAGGCTGCGCGCCATCGTCGGCGCGCGCGGGCTGCTGACCGATCCCGCCGATACGGCGGAATATGTCACCGACTGGCGGCGTCTGTATCGCGGACGCACGCCAGCCGTCGTGCGTCCGGCGAGTACCGAGGAGACCGCTGCCGTGCTGGCACTCTGCGCCGAGACGCGCACGCAATTGGTGCCGCAAGGCGGCAACACCTCGATGGTGGGGGGGGCCACTCCGTCCGAGGACGGGCGCGAGATCGTGCTCAGCCTGGCGCGGCTCAACCGGGTGCGCGGCGTCGATGCGGCCGACCTGACGATGACCGTCGAAGCGGGGGTCACGTTGAAGGCAGCCCAGGTCGCGGCCGCCGAAGCGGGCTGCCTGCTGGCGCTGTCGATCTCGTCGGAGGGGAGCGCGCAGATCGGCGGCGTCCTGTCCACCAACGCCGGCGGCAACAACACGGTACGCTACGGCAACGCGCGCGACTTGGTGCTCGGCCTCGAAGTGGTACTCGCGGACGGCGTGGTGTGGAACGGATTGCGCCGGTTGCGGAAGGACAATACGGGATACTGCCTGCGCCAGTTGTTCGTCGGCGCCGAGGGCACCCTTGGCGTCATCACCGCCGCGGTGCTGAAGCTGGTCCCGCGTCCGCGCGAGACGGCGGTGGCGTTGTGCGCCCTGCCCTCGCCCGAGGCGGCGCTCGATCTGTTCACCCGTTTTCAGGCGCACGATCCGGGCGCGCTCGTCGCGTTCGAGTACATGTCGGGGACCGGCATGGGCTTCGTCCTGAAGCACATCCCGGGCGCGTCCCTGCCGTTGTCCGCGCCGGCCGCGCACTACGCACTGATCGAACTGGCGACGCCGCGCGCCGATGCCGGTTTGCGCGCCGGGATGGAGCAGGTGCTGGAGCGTGCGCTCGCCGAGGCGGTGATCACCGACGCCGCGATCGCCGAAAGCGAGGCGCAGCGAGCCGCCATCTGGAAGCTGCGCGAGGAGCATTCGGAGGCGCAGAAGCGCGAGGGCACTTCGGTCAAGAATGACGTGTCGGTCCCGGTCTCCAAGGTGCCGGCGTTCATCCGCGCCGCGACCGCGGCCTGCGAGCGGCTGATAGCGGGCATCCGGGTCGCGCCGTTCGGCCATCTCGGCGACGGCAACATCCATTTCAACCTGGAGCAGCCCGAGGATGCCGATCCGGCATGGTTCCTGGCCCAGGATCACGCGATCATGGACACGGTCAACGAGGTCGTGCGCGCCTTCGACGGCAGTTTCTCGGCCGAGCACGGGATCGGGCAGCTCAAGCCCTACATGATGCCGGAGTGGCGGGGCGGCGTGGAGCTGGACCTGATGCGCAAGATCAAGGCGGCGCTGGACCCAGACGGCATCATGAATCCCGGCAGGGTGCTGCCGTAGTGCTTATGCCGCCGTGGTCAGCATGAAGTCGACATGGACGCCATCATAGGGAAACACGATGCGACCGGCGTCGTCGCGGTCCAGCACGCCGGCATCGAGCAGCGCGTGAACATCGCCATGCACCGCCTTCACGTCGCGACCGACCCGGCGCGCCGCCTCCCGTATGGTCATGGCGCCTTGACCGGTCATCGCCATGAGCAGTTCCCATCGTTTCCGGGTCAGGGTCCGCCACAGCAAATCAACCGACCCGAAGGAAATATGGACGCCTTGCCGCTGCCCATCGAAGGCATCCAAGGCGCGCCGCGTCACGTCCTCACGCGAGGCGATGGAGAGCGTCACGGTGTTCATTCGGGCCTCCATTGATCCACATCGGTCCAGAAATCCGCGAGCAGCGCGGCCGGGGTCGTGAACGGGTACGGGTGCTCGACCAGGCCGATGTGGCGATGGTCGCCCTTGCCGGCTTCATTGTCGTAGCGGAGGACGCAGTGCCCGGCGACGATGTAGGCCAGCGCGTATTTATAGGCGTGCGTCGAACCCCGCACCGGCTTCGGCACGCGCCAGACCCGCAGCTCCACGAACATGGCATCGCCGAGTTGGTGACGCTCATGAAGCAGCAGTTCGGCGCGCATGTTGGAGTTTATGCCAACGCTCCATCGGCGTCAAGGCGGTCATGGATGCCGTCTTGCGGTTATCCAGCGTGACCGATGCCTGGATCAACCGGATCGGGACCGCCGTTCCGGCCCACGACGTCCATGCCGAGTTCGTGGCATTCGGGCGGACGCTGCTTGCCGATGAGCGCTCGCGCGCGTTGTTCGACCGCATGGCGGGGATGGCCGACATCGCCCATCGCTATGCGATTTTCGCGCCTGGCCCGATGCCGCGCACGGAGGCCCTCGACGTCGAGGGGTTCTATCGGCGGGGTGCGTTTCCCTCGACAGCGCAACGCATGGCGCGGTTCCATGCGCCGGCGCTCGACCTCGCGCAGAACGCGGTCGATGACCTCGATCTCGGCCCCGGCGAGAGGGCACGGATCACCCACCTGATCGTCGCGAGCTGCACCGGGTTTTCCGCCCCGGGCCTCGACTTCCGGCTGATGCGCGCGGCCGGGCTTCCCGATAGCGTCGAGCGCACGATGATCGGCTTCATGGGCTGCTTCGCGGCGGTGAACGCGCTGCGCCTGGCCCGCCACATCGTCCGCTCGGAGCCCGCGGCGCGCGTCCTGGTGGTGAACGTGGAGCTGTGCAGCCTGCACATGCAGGAGCAATGGGAACTGACGAAACTGCTGAGCTTCCTGCTGTTCGGCGACGGCGCCAGCGCCGCCCTTGTCACCGCCGACCCCGGGGGACTCTCGTTGGGGGCATTCCGCACCGAGGTGGTGGCGCGCACCGAGGAGCTGATCACCTGGGACATCGGCGATTACGGCTTCGAGATGCACCTATCGGGTCAGGTGCCGGGGCAGATCCGCCGCTTCGCCCGCGACGCGGGGGCCGCGCTGCTGCGCCGACTGGACGTTGGCGACGCGGCGCATTGGGCCGTCCATGCGGGTGGGCGAACGATCCTGGACGCGGTGCAGGACGGGCTTGGGCTGGGCCCGGAGGCGTTGCGCCACTCGCGCGGCGTGCTGCGCGACTTCGGCAACATGTCGTCGGCGACGCTGATGTTCGTGCTCGCCCGCATCCTGACCGCGCGGCCCGCGCCGGGGCCGGGCGTCGGAATGGCGTTCGGCCCGGGGCTGACGGTCGAGAGCTTCGCGTTCCATGTGGCCTGACCTCGCGCGCCGCAGCACCGAGCCGGAGCGCATGGATGCGGAACTGACGGAGTACGAGGCGTACCGCCGAGCGCTCGCCGATCTCGCGGGCGTCAATCGGGCGACCTTCACCCATCGGGCGACGCTCGCCTGGCTGCGCCGGCAGGCGGCGGATTTGCCCGGCTTCTCGCTGCTCGATGTAGCGTGCGGGCACGGCGACTTCCTGCGCGCGGCGCGGCGCTGGGCACGCCGCGCCGGCAAGCAGGCGCGGCTGGTGGGGTTGGATCGTCACCCCTGGGCGGTGCGCGCGGCGCGGGAGGCGACGGCGCCGGAGGACGACATCGAATACGTAGCCGCCGACGTGTTCGAGTGGAGGCCCGAGCCGTTCGATTTCATCGTCAGCTCGCAGTTCCTGCACCATCTGACCGACGCCGAGGCGGCTTCGTTCCTCGCCTGGCAGGAAGCGCACGCGACGCGCGGCTGGTTCGTCGCCGACATCCATCGCCATCGGCTCGCCCATGTGGGCTTTCCCCTTCTCGCCCGCGCCGCGCGCTGGCACGAGTTGGTGCGCGAGGATGGCCGGACTTCCATCGCGCGCGGCTGGCGCCCAGCGGAATTGCGGGCCGTGGCGGTCGCGGCGGGGTTGCGGGCGGAGGACGTGACGGTGCGGCGGCATTTGCCGTTCCGACTTGGCCTGGGGCGATGCTTCACCACGACACCCTGATCATCGGCGGCGGGCCGGCGGGTGCCTCGGCGGCGATTCGGCTGGCTCGCACCGGCGCTGCGGTCACGCTGGTCGAGCGAACGGCGGGGCCGCACGACAAAGTGTGCGGCGATTTCCTCGGCGGGCCGGCGTTGGCGGCGCTCACCGATCTCGGGATCGACGCCGCCGCGCTGGGTGGAGCACCGATCGCCTGCGTGCGCCTGATCGCCGGCACGCGGCTGGTGGAGGCGCCCCTGCCCTTCCCTGCCCGCGGCCTGTCACGGCGGGTGCTGGACGAGGCGCTGCTCGGCGTCGCGGCGGCGGCAGGAGCGTCGATTCGGCGCGGGGAAGCGGTGCGAGGGCTCGACGCCGCCACGGGGCGGGGGAGCGTGCTGCTCGCCACCGGAAAGC
>JBAWFF010000242.1:0-4180 GCA_049591635.1 Acetobacteraceae bacterium | reverse complement strand
AAACACAGTATTCTGATGCGGCACGGCGTTGCCCTCCTCATGTCCCGGATCGTCGCCAAACGTCCCGAGCTGAGTAGAATCAATGCCGTGCGCTTTGTACAGCAAAATCGAACCGGACAGCCGTGGGTCAAGCCCGGGCATGACGGTGTAAGCTGGCCGGATGGCTCGCTGGCAACCGCGCGCGCCCGGGGCCGTACAGCTTCTCGCGCAGCGTCCCCGGTGCATAATCGGTCTTGTAGACGCCGCGCCGGCGAAGCTCCGGCACGATCAGCTCGACGAAGTCCTCGAACGTCTCCGGCGTCACCGCATAGGCGAGGTTGAACCCGTCCACGTCGGTCTCCTCAACCCAGGACTGCAATTCGTCGGCGACCTCGCGCGGATCGCCCACCACCACCGGCCCGCGCCCGCCGATCGCCGCGTGATGGGCGATCTCGCGCACCGTCCATTGGCGGTCGGGATCGGCGATGGTGAACGCCTCCAGCGCCGACGTCATCGCGTCGTGCTCGTCGAAGCGCACCACCTCGTCGAGCCCCAGGCGGGAGAAATCCACGCCGGTCCAGCCGGACATCAGCGTGAGCGCGCCCTCCGTGCTGACATATCCCAGGTAATCCTCGTGCTTGGCGCGCGCGCGCGCCGCCGTGGTGTCGGTGATGACGGTCATCATGTTGAAGATCAGCAGCTCCGCCGGATCGCGCCCCGCCTCGGCCGCGCGCTTGCGAAGGTCGGCGACGATCGGGCCGATCACCCGCTTCGACGGGCCGTTGATGAACACGCACTCGGCGTGCTGGGCGGCGAATTGCCGGCCGCGCTTGGACGCCCCGGCCTGGTAGAGCAGCGGCGTGCGCTGCGGCGACGGCTCCGCGAGGTGGATGGCGGACAGGCGGAAATAGGGCCCATCGTGCTCGACCTTGTGGATGCGCGCGGGATCGGCGAACCGCCCGCTCGCCTTGTCGCGCAGCGCGGCGCCATCCTCCCAGCTGCCCTCCCACAGCTTGTAGACGAGCTGCATGTAGTCCTCGGCGATCTCGTACCGCGTGTCATGGCCTTCCTGGCGGGCCATCCCGACGCCCTTCGCCGCGCTGTTCAGATAGCCGGTGACGATGTTCCAGCCGATGCGCCCATTGGTCAGATGATCGAGCGTGCTCATCCGCCGGGCGAACGGGTACGGGTGCTCGTAGGACAGCGTGCAGGTGACGCCGAACCCCAAATGCTCCGTCACCGCCGCCATCGCCGGCACCAGCAGCAGCGGATCGTTCACCGGCACCTGCACCGCACCCGACAGCGCGGCGTCGGGGGAGCCGCGATAGACGTCGTAGATGCCAAGCACGTCGGCGAGGAACAGCGCGTCGAACTTCCCCCGCTCCAGCAGGCGCGCGAGGTCCGTCCAGTAGCCGAGCGTGTTGTACGTATCGGCCCGGTCGCGCGGATGGGTCCACAGGCCCGGCGACATATGGGTGACGCAGTTCATGTCGAACGCGTTCAGGCGGATCTGCTTGGCCATGACCCGCTCATCGGGGCCGCGCGGCCCCGCTGTCAAGCACGCGCACTGGCTCAGGCTCGACCTCGCCCCCCGGCGCGATCGGCTCGGCGTAGTAGTGATCCAGGATCAGCCGAATGGAAGCGGCCACGGGCACCGCGAGCAGCAGCCCGATGACGCCAAACAGCACCGCGCCGACGATGAAGCCGAAGATCACCACCACCGGATGCACCGCCGTCGCGCGGCCGAGCAGCAAGGGTCCCACCAGGTTGTCGATCGACAGGCGCAGCACGAGCGCCCACGCCATCAGGAAGATCGCGGCGAACCCGCCCACCTGAATGGCGGCGAGCCCGATCAGCACGATCGACGTGATCGGACCGATGACCGGGATCAGCTCAAGGAACCCGACCACCACCGCGAGCAGCGCGCCGCCGGGGATGTGAAACAGCGGTCCAAGGGCGATGTAGATGGCCACCATCGTATAGATGACGACGCAGATCAGCCCGACGACGTAGCGGCGGAGCACCGGGATCAGAACGGGCAGCATGGTCTCGATCGATTCCCGGCGTTCCGGCGGCACCAGCCAGATCGTGCCGCTGGCGATGCGTGGGCCGGACACCAGGAAATAGGGAATGAGCACCAGCGTCAGCACGACCGCCGCGAGGGTCCCGACGCCTATCCTCAGCGCGAGCACGATCGAGGTGGCGTTGAACAGGTTGGTCGCGCCGGTGACGATGGTCGTGCTGAGCTGCTCGGGCGTGTAATGGATACCGAACAAGGTGATGCCGCCGGGGCTCCCGATCGCCTCGGCCGTGCCCTCGATCATTCTCGGAAGGCGCTCGATCGCGGATTGGAATTCCTGGAAGGATTGGTGGCCGATCCACCAGCCACCGCCGAGCACGAGGCCGAGGATCGCGAGAGTCAGCACGATCGCCGCCGGCCAGCGCCGCCCGCCCAGGCGCTGCGCCGACCAGGCGATGGGCGGGTCCAACACGAAGCCGATCACGATGGCGAAGACGAACGGGATCAGCGTGTAGCGCAGCTCGTAGGTGAGCAGCACCAGGATGATGCCGACGATCGCGATCGGCCAGCCGCCGACCCGGGAGCGGCGCTCCGTCAAAGATACCGGCCGAGCAACCCTTGGCGGGAAATCCACACCTCCGTGCGGTCGCGGCGGAAGGGTTGGCGGCGCAGCGCCATCGGATTGAAGGCACGGGTGAGCGCCCAGATCAGGAAATCCTCGCCCCGTTCGTGCAGGCCCCCGGGCGCGCCCTCCTCGATCAGATCGAAGCCGAAGCGCGCCGCGAAACGGCGGAGTTGCGCGCGCCGGCGCCGGCTGCCGAAGGTGACGCAGGCGTGGACGGCGCGAATGTCGCGCCACGCCGGATCATGCTCCAGGTGGCGGGCGAGCGTTCGGAAGGAGCGCAGCACGCGCCGGCGAATGTCGATCGCCCACCCCATGTCGGGGCCGGAGCGGCGGAAACGCGGGATATGCTCGTTCCAGATATGCAGGATCGCCACCGTCTCGCCCGCCTCGATGCGCGTGCCGTCGGAAAGGGTAACGGCGTGCGGCGCCGGCGCGAAGGCGAGGCGCAGCAGGCAAGAAGGGTCGTCGGTGAACTCGCGCACGCCGTACCAGCGGCGCAGCGCCTTGTCGGCACCGCGCATCAGGAGCGCCCAAAACCGGTCCCGACGCCCTGGCGGAGGCCGGCGGACGGGCGCGCGCGGCGCCCGTTCGGCCGGCGCCTCCACTGTGAACGCGACCGGGACGTCCATCCGCGCAACCCCTTGTCGGAACACCGCCATCTTGGAATGCGCCACCCGGATGCGCAACTCCGGGCGGAAACGCAACCGTTGTCCGCAACGGCGATTCAGCCGATGTTGGCGTGATGAGCCTGGATTGCCTCAAGTGCCCGAGTCTGTGCTGCCGGATGGCGGGCTACGTGGAGGTGAGCCGTGCCGACATCCGCCGCCTCGCCCGACATCTCGGTCTGACGGTGCGCGCCTTCGAGGCCGATCACATCGTCGAACGGACCCGCAAGGGCTCCAAGCGCATCAAGACCGGGCACGGGGTCTGCCAGTTCCTGCGGGAAGATCGTATGTGCGGCGTCTATGAGGCGCGGCCGCGCGATTGTCGGGGATATGTATGCTGGAACCAGCAGGACGACACGGTGTTCCGGTTCGCCCAATTCTTCCAGACCTCGCCCGAGGAGTTGCGGCGCGCGGAGAACGCGGACAGAGAGGGCCATGACGGAGAACGCCATGCCCCCGACCGACCCGCCGCCGGACGACCTGGCGGCCCTTCGCGCCGAGATCGACCGCCTCGACGAGGCGCTGCATGATCTGCTGATGCGGCGTGCCGAGGTGGTGGCGCGGGTCGGCGTTTCGGCGGCCAAGGCCGGCAACGGCGTGGCGCTCCGACCCGGACGAGAGGCCGCGATCATCCGCCGCTTGCTCGCTCGTCACGCCGGACGGCTGCCGGCGCAGACGCTGGTCCGGCTGTGGCGCGAACTGCTGGCCGGCACCACCGCCATGCAGCGTCCCTTCGCCATCGCGGTGGGAGGCACCGATCTCGCCGGCGTCGCGCGCGAGCAATTCGGCAATCTGACCCCGTTGCGCGTGCACGCCAGCCCCGCCCAGGCGATCGCGACGGTCTCGGGCGGCAACGCCTCGGCAGCCGTCTTGCCGCTGCCGGCCCAGGAC
>JBAWFF010000241.1:0-8579 GCA_049591635.1 Acetobacteraceae bacterium | reverse complement strand
GTGGGCCATGCTCTGCATCGCCCACAACATCCTCAAACTGCACAGAGCCGCAGCATCACCAGCGACGCAGCACGCAATCCGTCAGTCGAACCAATCAGTCTTGGCCATTGCCGGACAGGCTCCTAGGAGACCGGCAGACCCGCCGCCGTCGTGTCCTCGACCGGGTGGCCCAGATAGCGTTCCAGCACTTGGTCCGGCGCGCCATCGTCGCGCACGCGGCCCTGGTCGAGCCACAGGACGCGGTCGCACCACTCCTTCACGATCGCCGCGGTATGCGACGCCAGCACCAGGATCTCGGCGCCGCTCACCATGTCCTCCAGCCGTGCGCGCGCCTTGTCCATGAAGCTCGCATCGCCGGCCATGAGCCACTCGTCCATCACCAGGATGCGTGGGCGGATGGCGGTGGCGAGCGCGAAGCCGAGGCGCACCACCATGCCGGAGCTGTAGATCCGCACCGGCAGGTCCATGAAGTCGCCCAACTCGGCGAACTCGCGAACGTCCTCCTCCAGCCGGGCGATCTCGGGGCGCGACAGGTTGCTGTAGAGGCCGCGCAGCAGGATGTTCTCCCGTCCAGTGAGGTCGGTGTTCATGCCGAGGTTCGCGTCGAGCAGCGCGTGCAGGCTGCCGACGATCTCCAGCCGGCCCATCACCGGCTCGTAGATGCCGGCGATCGTGCGAAGCAGCGTGGTCTTGCCGGCGCCGTTGCCGCCGACGAGGCCCAGCCGGTCTCCGGCCCGCAGGGTGAACGAGACGTCGCGCAACGCCTCCACGACGACCCGCTGCTTGCGGTCCTGCGCCAGCCGCCCGGCGGCGGCGGCGAGCACGGTCTTCTTCAGGCTGCGGCTACTGCCGTGATAAAGCGGAAAGAAGACCGACAGCCCGGCGACCTCGACGCGCGAATCCCCGTGCATGGCGCTCAGATCCAAAATGCGATGCGCGCGCGTGCGTGCGCGAAGCCGACCCACGCCGTCGCGCACAATACCGCCGAGAACACCAGCGCCGCGATCCAGATATGGGACCCGGCGGTGGTGCCGAGCAGGGGCGCGCGCACCACCTCCAGCACATCGAAGAACGGATTGCCCGCGAGCAGCCAGTTCAGCGATTTGCCGATCTGCTTCGGCTGCCACATCACCGGCGTGACGAAGAAGGCAATCGTCATCAGGCTGGCGATGATCGGCGGAATATCGCGATAGCGCGCGCACACCGCGCCCAACAGCATGGAGACGGCGAGGCCGTCGATGATCCAAAGCACGAGCCCCGGCAGCGCGAGCAGCGCATGCCAACCGGGCCAAATGCGATAGATCGCGAAGACGACCACGACGACCAGGACGTTGTGGGCGAGGACCAGCGCGTTGCGTACCAGCGATCGTATGGCATGGACGAAGAACGGCATCCGCACCGAGCGGATGACGCTCTCCGATAGGGTAAAGCAGGTGCAGCCTTCCAGGATCACCACGGAAACGAACGTCCATAGCACCTGCGAAAGCGCGAAGAACGGGATGTAGTCGGTGGAGCTGGTCTTGAAGAGGGTCGAATAGAGCACCCCAAGGGCCCCCACCATCGCGCCGGTCGAAAGCGTGAGCCAGAACGGCCCCAACACCGAACCCCGGTACCGCAGCTTGATGTCGAGCCAGCCCAAGGCAAACGCGAGCCGCCAGAGGCGCGTGCCGTCGATCACGTCCTGGGCCAGCAGGAAGGTGCGCGCGCGGGTGGTCCGTCCAGCCTGGACCACCAGCCGCGGGCTCGCGGAGGACGGATGCAAGCTATCGGGCAGTGTGATGCTCATGTCGGCGCGGGGGTACAGGATCGCCGGGCCGGCGACAACAATCGCGTCGTCGCGTCAGCGTCCCTTTTCCGCCGTCTTCATCGCCCGGCGCGTCGGTGTGCCCCTGGGGTGGGCCTGATTGCAGGAGGCCAGGACGATCGGCTGCGGTTGCAGCCGGTGGGAGGCGAAGTTCACCAGCTGATCGGCCCCGCGCAGGCGCAACACGGTCGGGAAGATGTTCTCATGGTCCTTGCAGAACAAGGTTCCGCGCTTCAGGCCGACATCGGATTCCGCGTTGGCGAGGTTGGTGACGTACTCGTCATGCATCGTGCGCCACCGCGCTCCGTAGGCGTGGGTGAACCAGGTGTTGAGCGCCCGCTCCTCCCGTTCCAGATCGGGGCGGAACTGCTCGATGAACTGGTTGTACTGCGGTCGCGCCTCGCAGGTCAGCGCGACGACCATCAGTTCGCTCTTCAGGGCCATGGTGTCGAACGCGCCCTGATCGACCGAGGTGGCGCATGGCTGGGCAACGGCGACTTCGGCGGAAAACAGGCCCGCGGCGAGCAGGCCGAGCAGGGCAGGACGCATATCGATCTCCTTCAGCGGTGGATGAGCTAAACCGTCTATCTCAAGCCGCCGCAAGCACAAACTCGTTGGTATGGGGCTCGGCCGAGGCCGCGCGGTCACGGCAACCACTTGACCGAAGCCCCGCCCCTCCGCATAGAGCGCTCCTGTCGGGTTCCGCAAGCCCCGGCAAATCCCTTTGGCCCCGCCGCGCGGGACCCCGCCGCTCCGCGAAGGCTCGCGCAGCGGCGCATTTCGTTTTGGAGTGACCCGTGTTCGAGGCGCTGTCCGAGAAACTGACCGGGACCTTCGACCGCCTGCGCGGGCGCGGCGCGCTGAGCGAGGCCGATGTCGGCGAGGCGCTGCGCGAGGTGCGTCTGGCGCTGCTCGACTCGGATGTGGCCCTGCCGGTCGTGCGCGACTTCATCGCCAAGGTGCGCGAGCGGGCGCTCGCCTCGGAGGTGCTGGACAGCGTCACCCCCGGCCAGCAGGTCGTGAAGATCGTCAACGACGTGATGATCGGGGAACTGGGCGGCGAGGGCGCCGTGCCGCTGGAGCTGAACGCGCCGGCGCCGATCCCCTTCCTGATGGTCGGGCTGCAAGGCTCCGGCAAGACCACGACAGCGGGCAAGTTGGGGCTGCGGCTGACCGAGCGGGCCCGCTTGCGCGTGCTGCTGGCAAGTCTCGATACCCAGCGCCCGGCCGCGCAGCTCCAGCTCGCCCAACTCGGGCAGCAGACGAGCGTCGCGAGCCTGCCGATCATCGCCGGCCAGACGCCGGTGGAGATCGCCCGGCGCGCGATGGAGACGGGCCGGCGGGAAGGTTA
Source organism: Acetobacteraceae bacterium (assembly GCA_049591635.1). GTDB lineage: Bacteria > Pseudomonadota > Alphaproteobacteria > Acetobacterales > Acetobacteraceae > DATFDN01. The sequence goes on along the minus strand of JBAWFF010000241.1, from coordinate 5,424 downwards.
CGACGTCGTGATTCTCGACACCGCCGGGCGATTGTCGATCGATCAGGCGCTGATGGACGAGGTGAAGGCGATCCGCGACGCCACCGCGCCGGTCGAGACGCTGCTGGTGGTCGATGCGATGACCGGGCAGGACGCGGTGAACACCGCGCGCGCCTTCAACGAGGCGATCGGCGTCACCGGGATCGTGCTGACGCGGATGGACGGCGATGCGCGCGGCGGCGCGGCGCTGTCGATGCGCGCCGTCACCGGGGCGCCGATCAAGCTGATGGGCGTCGGCGAGAAGCTCGACGCGCTGGAGGAGTTCCATCCCGAGCGTGTCGCTGGCCGCATCCTCGGCCAAGGCGACATCGTCGGCCTGGTCGAGAAGGCGAGCGAGACGATCGACGAGGCGGAGGCCGAGAAGCTCGCCGCCAAGATGGCGCGTGGGCGCTTCGACCTGGAGGACTACGCCGCGCAGCTTCGCCAGATCACCAAGATGGGCTCGCTCTCAGGCATCCTCGGGATGCTGCCGGGGGTGGGCAAGATCAAGTCGCAGCTCGAGGACGCCAACCTCGACACCTCGATCCTCAAGCGCCAGGCGGCGATCATCTCGTCGATGACGCGCAAGGAGCGCAAGGCACCCGACATCATCAAGGCGAGCCGCAAGCGCCGGATCGCCTCGGGGTCGGGAACCACCGTGCAGGAGATCAACCGGCTGCTGAAGCAGTTCGACGAGATGAGCACGATGATGAAGCGGATGAACAAGCTCGGGCAGAAGGGGCTGATGCGCCACGGCCTGTCCGCGATCATGCCGAAGGGCATGATGCCACCCAATCGACCGCACTGAATACAGGAGAGAACGAGACGATGGCCCTCAAGATCCGACTGGCGCGCGCCGGCGCGAAGAAGCGCCCCTATTATCACATCGTGGTGGCCGACAGCCGCAGCCCGCGCGACGGGCGGTTCATCGAGCGGCTGGGCAGCTACAATCCGATGCTGCCCGCCGAGCACGAGGATCGCGTGCGCCTGCTGGATGCCCGCATCCAGCATTGGGTGAGCCAGGGCGCCTTGCCGACCGAACGGGTGGCGAAGTTCCTTGGAAGAGCGGGGCTCGCGCCGATGCCGGTGTTTCGTGCCCAGCCGGTGAAGTCGGCGCCGAAGAAGAAGGCGCAGGCGCGCACCGCGGCGGCGGCGGGCTGACCGATCATCCGATGCAAGCCGCGCGCATCCTGCTTGGCGTGATCGGCCGCCCGCACGGCGTGCGCGGGCTGGTGCGCGTCACCAGCTATGCCGACCCGCCGGAGGCGATCGCCGGCTATGGGCCGTTGGCCGACGAATCCGGGCGGCGTTTCGCGCTGCGCTGGCGCGGCGAGTCGGTCGCGGAGGTGGTCGAGATCGTCGGCGGGGCGGAGGCCAGGGTGACCGACCGCACTGCCGCCGCGCGGCTGACCAACACGCGGCTCTACGTGGAGCGCGACCGCCTGCCGGCGCCGGCGGAGGATGAGTTCTACCTGGCCGATCTGGTGGGCCTGGCGGCGGTGGACGCGGCCGGTGCGCCCGTCGGGACGGTGGCGGCGGTGCACGACTACGGCGCCGGGGCGAGCCTGGAGATCGCGCGCGACGGCGCGCCGCTGGTGGTGCCGTTCACCCGGGTGGCGGTGCCGGTGGTGGACGTGACAGGCGGGATGTTGGTGGTCGCGCCGCCCTCACCCGCCGCGCTGCCGCGCGGCGACCTCTCCCGCAAAGCGGGAGAGGTGAAGGATGGGGCTGGTGCGGCCATCACCTCTCCCGCCTTGCGGGAGAGGTCGGCGCGCCCTTGCGCGCCGGGTGAGGGTCGGCGGCCCGCATGACCTGGCGCGCCTCCATCCTCACGCTGTTTCCCGAGATGTTCCCCGGTCCGCTCGGCCACTCCCTCGCCGGCCGCGCGCTCCAATCAGGCCGCTGGACGCTCGACACGGTGAACATCCGCGACTTCGCGACCGATCGGCATCGCACTGTCGATGACACGCCGTTCGGTGGCGGTGTCGGAATGGTCATGCGTCCCGGCGTCGTCGACGCGGCGGTCGCCGGCGTGGCCGACGGGCGGCCTTTGCTCTGCCTCACCCCGCGCGGCCGGCCCTTCATGCAGGAGGACGCGCGTCGCCTCGCCGCCGGAACGGGCGTTGTGCTGCTGTGCGGGCGCTACGAGGGGATCGATCAGCGCGTCATCGAGGCGCGCGGGTTCCAGGAGGTCTCGGTCGGCGACTACGTCCTTTCGGGTGGCGAACTCGCCGCGATGGTCGTGCTCGACGCCGCCGTGCGGCTGCTGCCCGGCGTGATGGGCGCCGCCGAAAGCGCCGAGGAGGAGAGCTTCTCCCAGACCTTGCTCGAATACCCCCACTACACCCGCCCCGCCGAATGGCAGGGGCGGCGCGTGCCCGACGTGCTGCTGTCCGGCCATCATGGCGAAATCGCCGCTTGGCGCCGCGCCGAGGCCGAGCGGACCACGCGCGAACGCCGCCCCGATTTGTGGGCCGCCGATTGCCTCAAGGCCCGGCGCGCCGTAAGCGATCCCGACGAGAGGACACCCAGATGAACATCATCCAGCAATACGAGGCCGAGCAGATCGCCCGGCTCACCGCGACCCGCGCGGTGCCCGAGTTCGCGCCCGGCGACACCGTCCGGGTGATGGTGAAGGTCGTCGAGGGCGAGCGCAGCCGCACCCAGGCATTCGAGGGGGTGGTGATCGCCCGGTCCAACAAGGGCCTCAATAGCAACTTCACGGTTCGCAAGATCAGCTACGGCGAGGGGGTCGAGCGGGTGTTCCCGCTCTATTCGCCCGCCATCGCCGAGATCGCGGTGGTTCGCCGGGGCGACGTGCGCCGCGCCAAGCTGTATTATTTGCGCGGGCGCTCGGGCAAGCGCGCCCGCATCGCCGAGAAGGCGCGCGCCATCGCTCCCGCCGCCGTCGCCGAAGCGGCCCCGTCCGTCGAGTAACCAGGAGACACGCATGTCCGCCAGCACGCCGCGCACGCTGTTCGACAAGGTCTGGGACAGCCATGTGGTCCAACGGCTTCCGGATGGAACATGCATCCTCTACATCGACCGCCACCTCCTCCATGAAGTGACCAGCCCGCAGGCTTTCGAGGGGCTTCGGATGGCCGGGCGCGGCGTGCGCCGGCCGGACGCGACGATCGCGGTTGCGGACCACAACATCGCCACCACCGACCGCCGCGCGGGCATCAAGGAAGAAGACAGCCGCATCCAGGTGGAGACGCTGGAGAAGAACGTCGCCGCGTTCGGGGTGCCCTACATCCCGGTCCTCGATGTGCGCCAGGGCATCGTCCACATCATCGGCCCGGAACTGGGCATCTCGCTGCCGGGTCAGACCATCGTTTGCGGCGACAGCCACACCTCGACTCACGGCGCGCTCGGCGCGCTGGCGTTCGGCATCGGCACCTCCGAGGTCGAGCATGTGCTGGCGACGCAGACGCTGTTGCAGAACCCGGCGAAGAACATGCTGATCCGGGTGGATGGGACGCTCGGGTTCGGCGCGACGGCGAAGGACATCGTGCTGGCGATCATCGGCAAGATCGGCACTGCGGGCGGCACGGGCCACGTGATCGAATTCGCCGGCGAGGCGATAAGCGCGCTCGACATGGCCGGGCGGATGACGGTGTCGAACATGTCGATCGAGGCGGGCGCGCGGGCCGGCATGATCGCCCCGGACGAGACGACCTTCGCCTATGTGAAGGGCCGCGAGTTCGCCCCGAAGGGCGCCGATTTCGACCGTGCCGTGGCGCATTGGCGCACCCTGCCCTCCGATCCCGGCGCGCGGTACGACACGACTGTGGTGCTGAACGCCGCCGACATCGCGCCGATGGTCACCTGGGGCACCTCGCCGGGGGCGGTGGTGCCGATCACCGGAATGGTACCCGACCCCGCCTCGGCGAAGGACGAGGCCGAGCGGGCGCAGATGGCGCGGATGCTGGACTACATGGCGCTGACACCGGGGACCCGGATGCGCGACGTGCCGATCGACGTGGTGTTCATCGGCAGCTGTACCAACGGGCGCATCGAGGATTTGCGCGCCGCCGCCGCCGTCGCCAAGGGCCGCAAGGTCGCCGACGGGGTGCGCGCGATGGTGGTGCCGGGCTCGGGGCTGGTGAAGCAGCAGGCCGAGCAGGAAGGGCTGGACCGCGTGCTGCTCGAAGCCGGATTCGAGTGGCGCGAGCCGGGGTGCTCGATGTGCCTCGGGATGAACCCCGACAAGCTCACCAAAGGCCAACGCTGCGCCAGCACGTCGAACCGCAATTTCGAGGGCCGCCAAGGGCCGGGCGGGCGGACGCACCTGCTGTCGCCGGCGATGGCGGTCGCGGCGGCGGTGATGGGGCGGCTGGCCGATGTGCGGGAGTTGGTGTGATGGAAGCATTCACGACCCTGACCGCCGTCGCGGCGCCGCTGCCACTGGCGAACGTCGATACCGACAAGATCATTCCGGCGCGGTTCCTTAAGACGATCAAGCGCTCTGGGCTTGGCGTGAATCTGTTCCACACGCTGCGCTTCGACGACGCCGGCAACGAACGGGAGGACTTCGTCCTCAACCAGGAGCCTTACCGGCAAGCGGAAATCCTGATCGCGCACGAGAATTTCGGCTGCGGCTCGTCGCGCGAGCACGCGCCGTGGGCCCTGCTCGATTTTGGCATTCGCTGCGTGATCGCGCCCGATTTCGCCGACATCTTCCACAACAATTGCTTCAAGAACGGCATCCTGCCGGTGCGCGTGCCGCGCGCGGTGTGTGATGTGCTGATCGAGGATGCCAAGCTCGGCGGCAACGCGCGGGTGACGATCGACCTCGCGCGTCAGGTCGTCATCCGTCCGAACGGCGAGGAGATCGGCTTCGAGATCGACCCGTTCCGCAAGCACTCCTTGCTCAATGGGCTCGACGATATCGGTCAGACCATGCGGCACGGAACGGCGATCGACGGCTTCGAGGCAAGGCGGCAGGCGGAGCAGTCGTGGATGCCGGGGACGACTGTCGGATAGGCTTCTAGTCCACCTCTCCCTCCGGGAGAGGTCGGCGAGCGAAGTGAGCCGGGTGAGGGTCTCGCCCGACCGCCCCTCACCCGCCGCGCTACGCGCAGCGACCTCTCCCGGAGGGAGAGGTGAAGAAAAAACGGGAGGCCCGTCCATGCCCGCCAACAAGCACCTCCTGGTCCTCCCCGGCGACGGCATCGGCCCCGAAGTCATGCGCGAGGTCCGTCGCGTCATCGATTGGATGGACCGGCGCCGTTCGGTGACGTTCGACATCTCGGAAGACCTCGTCGGCGGCGCCTCGATCGATGCGCGCGGCGTGCCGATCACCGATGCGACGATGGCGAGGGCGCGGGAGGCCGACGCCATCCTGTTCGGCTCCGTCGGCGGACCGAAATGGGAGGCGCTCGGGTTCGACGTGCGTCCGGAACT
>JBAWFF010000240.1:0-46148 GCA_049591635.1 Acetobacteraceae bacterium | reverse complement strand
CTGCTCGCCTTCCTCGGCGGTCTCCGCGATTGCCGGGGCGGCCGGCGCGCTCTCGTGCATCGGCTCCGCGGTCGCCTCGACCGGCGCGCTTGTCTCCTCGTCCTCCTCGACCACGACGGCGTCGGCCTCCACTTCGTCGGCGACCCATTCGGCGGCGGACCGCACCGCCTGTCCGGCCTCCGGGCGCACCGCAGCCGGGCTATCGGATGCCGCTTGGGCGCGCACCCGGTCGATGCGGAACTGCGGGGCAATCAATGTGTCGTCGCCGGCGAAGCCGATTTGGACGGAATGGCGCTCCTCGATGGCGCCCAGCCGGTCGCGCTTGTGGTTGAGGATGTACATCGCGATCGGCAGCGCGACATGGACCATTATCTCGGCGGCACGGCGCTTCGCCGCCTCTTCCTCGATGCCGCGCAGCACGTGGATCGCGGCGCTCTCCGTGCTGCGGACATGGCCCAGCCCGCCGCAGTGCGGACACGGGATGAAGTTGGTCTCCGCGAGACTTGGCCGCAGCCGCTGGCGGCTCATTTCAAGCAGGCCGAAATGGCTGATGTGGCCGAGCTGGATGCGGGCCCGATCAAGCTTCAGGGCGTCCTTCATCCGCTTCTCGACGGCGGCGTTGTTCTTCTTCGACTCCATGTCGATGAAGTCGATCACCACCAGGCCGGCGAGGTCGCGCAGGCGGAGCTGGCGCGCCGCCTCGTCGGCGGCCTCCAGGTTGGTGCGCAGCGCCGTCTCCTCGATACCGCGCTCGCGCGTCGAGCGGCCGGAATTCACGTCGATCGCGACCAGCGCCTCGGTCTGATTGATCACCAGATAGCCGCCCGAGCGAAGCTGCACGGTCGGCGTCATCATCGCGTCGAGCTGGGTGTCCACCTGGAAGCGGGCGAACAGCGGCTGCGGCTCGGACCACAACTGCACCTTCTTGGCGTGGCTTGGCATCAGCATCCGCATGAAGTCACGCGCCGCGCGCCAGCCGTCCTCGCCGTCGACCATCAACTCGTCGACGTCGCGCGAATAGACGTCGCGGATCGAGCGCTTGATGAGGCTCGCTTCCTCATAGATCTGGGCGGGCGCGATCGAGCGCATCGTGTGCTCGCGAATGTCGTCCCAGAGCCGCAGCAGGTACTCGCAGTCGCGCTTGATCTCGGGCTTCGGGCGGTTGGCGCCGGCGGTTCGCACGATCAATCCCATGCCCTTCGGCAGGTCCAATTCGGCCGTCGCCTCCTTCAGCCGGCGGCGATCGGCGAGCGAGGTGATCTTGCGCGAGATGCCGCCGCCGCGCGGCGAGTTCGGCATCAGCACGCAATAGCGCCCGGCGAGCGACAGGTAGGTGGTCAGCGCCGCCCCCTTGGTGCCGCGCTCCTCCTTGACCACCTGCACCAGCAGAATCTGCCGGCGCTTGATGACCTCCTGGATCTTGTAGTTGCGGATGGATCGCGACGCCGTGCGGCGCTCGCGCGGATCCTCGATGCCGTCGTGATCGCCGCCGATCGTCTCCGGCGGCGACGTCTCGATGGGCGGTTCCACCGGTTCGGACTCCTCGGCCGACGCGATGGCATCCAGCCGAGCGAGACCGCCAAGATCGGCCGGGCGCGGCTGTTCGATCTCGTCGCTCTCGTTGGCCGCATCGCCGCCGACGCTCTCGACCTCGCGCGCGCTTTCGCTTGGTCCTCGCAGGACGTCGGCGTCGATCAGGGCGGGCTGCGCGGCTACGGCGGGCGGCGCGCCGATCTCATCGTCGCCGACGGCCTCGGCCTTGCCTTCGGAGGTGAAGTCACGCTCGGCCGCGGCATCGTTCGGCGCGGCGTCGCGCGAGTCGGCGCCGCCCGCCTCGGTGGGGGCGGGCATCGGCTCGGCGGAGAGGTCGTCGTCGTGATCCTCCGTCGCGGCGCGATCCTCCTCCTCCTGCTCGCGGCGCGCCTCCTCGGCCTGGATATCGAGCAGGCGCTGCCGGTCGGCGACCGGAATCTGGTAGTAGTCGGGGTGGATCTCGCCAAACGCCAGAAAGCCGTGGCGGCCGCCGCCGTACTCGACGAACGCGGCCTGCAGGCTCGGTTCGACGCGGACGACCTTGGCGAGGTAGATATTGCCCTTGAGTTGGCGTTTGGTCGACGTCTCGACGTCGAAATCGTCGAGTCGATTACCGTCCAGCACCACGACGCGGGTTTCTTCCGCGTGCGTGGCGTCGATCAACATGCGTTTGGTCATTGAATGGAGGACTCCGGTACGCCGTGGGGCGGCCCGGCGTCGCCCGAAAAACGGGCGCGCGGACACGCGCGCGGCAGGATGGGCGTGTCAGGAAACGAGGAGCCGTCGGGGCTTGGGTAGCGTGCGCGGCGACGGTCATTCGTCCTCAACGTCGGTGGCGGCGCGGGTCGATGACCGGCACCAAGGGCATCAGCCGGCCGGCCGGGAAATCCGGCGGCCCCGGCGCGCCGGAGAGCGGCGCGGCACGGACGATGATGCGAGAGGGACGACCGCCACCTCCCCGGACCAGCTTCAGCGGTCTAACGCCGTACGGGTCAACAGGTCGCGCGATCGCCCGCTGAACCCGGGCGTCGCACCCTGCGGGCGGCGCCCGGCACGTCATCAGGCGGACACAGCATGGAGCAAATCGCGCCGCTCCGCAAGGGTTGAACCGAATGCGACCGTCCAACCCCGTACGCGATCAACGCGGAACGTGCTTATCTGAAGACGCTACGTTAGGAGTGTCGTATGACCGATTGCCCAATAGCACGTCGCATGCTGCTCGGCCGGACCGGCTCCGGTCTCGCCGTTCTTGGCACTTTCCTCCTGCCCGCCGGGTTCGCCGCGGCCTCGACCCGGCCGCCGCGGCACCGCGCGAAAGCGCCCTCCCGTGCCCGCCCGCCGGCGCCCTTGGTCATGCTCGACCCCGGTCATGGCGGCAAGGATCCCGGTGCGATCGGTGTTTCCGGCACGTACGAGAAGCAGATCGCGCTCGCCACCGCGTTCGAGTTGCGCCGGCTGCTGGAGACTTCCGGCCGTTATCGGGTGGCGATGACGCGCGCGGCGGATCATTTCGTGCCGCTGGAGGATCGCGTGGCCCGTGCGCAGGAACACGGCGCGGCTCTGTTCGTCTCCATGCACGCCGACGCGTTGCGCGACCATAGTGTGCGCGGTGCCAGCGTCTATACGCTCGCCGCCAAGGCCTCGGATCCGCAAAGCGCCCAACTGGCCGATAGCGAGAATAGCGCCGACCGGTTCGCCCCGCCGGGATTGCGGGTATCGCCCGAGGTCGCCCGCATCCTGGCGAGCCTGGTCCGCCGGGAGACCCGCGTCGGTTCGGCGCGGCTAGCGCGCAACGTGGTGGGCAGCCTCGACGACGCCGTGCCGATGCTGACCAACCCGGAGCGTCACGCGGGGTTCGTCGTGCTGAAGGCGGCCGACATCCCGTCGGTGCTGGTCGAGATGGGGTTCATGTCCAATCCGCGCGACGAGGCGGAGCTGCGCCGGCCCGCCCATCGCGCGCTGGTCGCCCGCGCCATGCGCGACGCCGTGGATGGCTACTTCGCCGCGACCAGTCATACCGCTGCCCTATTCGGGTCCGAGAACTCCGTCTGAGAGGGCCGGCGTTGGACTGGCCGCCGATAGAGGCCATATCCCCCGCCGATGACCGACCTCTTCACTGCTGGCGCGCCATTGGCGCCTCCTCCGCCGGAGCCCCAGCCGCGTGCATCCCGCCGCAAGGCGCCCGCGCGGTCGCCGCGTCGCGGTCCGCTTCGCCGCTGGGGTCGGCGGATTGCTGGGGCGTTCGTCGGCCTCGCTGGAGTTGTGATCGTCGGCGGCGGGGTCGCCGCCTACGTCGTCTGGACCCGGCTCTCCGCCGACTTGCCGAGTGTTGACGGGCTGCGCGGCTATGCGCCGGCGGTGATGAGCCGGGTCTACGCGGGCGACGGTCGGGTGCTGGAGGAGCTGGCCGACGAGCGGCGAATCTTCGTACCCTACGCGGCGATTCCCGATCGCGTGAAACAGGCGTTCGTCTCGGCCGAGGACAAGGACTACTGGACGCATGGCGGGATCGACCTGTTGGCGATCGCGCGCGCCGGCCTGACCGACGTGACCCGCGTGCGGGATGGAAGGCGCCCGGTGGGGGCCTCGACGATCACCCAACAGGTCGCCAAGAACATGCTGCTGGACAACCGGATCACCCTGAAGCGCAAGATCGAGGAGGCGATCCTCGCGATCCGCATGGAACAGGTGCTTTCCAAGCAGCGCATCCTCGAACTCTATTTGAACGAGATTTATCTCGGCCAAGGCGCATACGGCGTGCAAGCTGCGGCGCAGGCCTATTTCGACCGCCCGCTCGATCAGCTCAGCCTGGCCCAGGATGCCATGCTGGCGGCGTTGCCGAAGGCGCCGCAGAACTATAACCCGTTCCGCCACCCCGAGCAGGCGCGCGCGCGCCGCGACTGGGTGCTCGACCGGATGGCGGAGGATCACGCCATCACGCGCGTCGAGGCCGATGCCGCGAAAGCCGAATCGCTGGTCCCATCGGAGTTTCACGGACCGCCCAAAATCCCCGGCGCGGATTGGTACGCCGCGGAGGTGCGCGATCAGCTGATCCAGCGGTTCGGCGCGCAGACGGTGAACGAGGGCGGGCTGTCGGTCCGCACCAGCCTGAACCCGACATTGCAGACCGCCGCGGAGTCGGCGGTGCGCGATGGCCTGATGGCATATGACCGGCGGATGGGGGGCTGGCGCGGGCCGCTGGCGAAGGTGCCGTCCGGCCCGGGGCTGGACCATGACTGGGCCGCCGATCTTGGCCGGATCGCCGCGCCCCCGGCGATGCTTTCCGACTGGCGCCTTGCCGTGGTGCTCGCGGCGAGCCCCGCCGAAGCCCGGGTCGGCTGGATCGATCCGCCGGCCGCCGCGGGAGGGCACGGAGAGGACCAGAACGGCGTCATTCGGCTGTCCGATGCGGCATGGCACCATCCGATGAGCCGCGATGGACACATGGGCGCGCTATTCCGCCGGATGTCGGACATGCTGCAGCCCGGCGACGTGGTGATGGTGGAGCCGACGGCGTCGGGGCGGGTGCTGCTGCGGCAGGTACCGACGGCGCAAGCGGCGTTGGTATCGCTCGACCCGACCTCCGGGCGGGTGCTTGCGATGGTCGGCGGCTGGAGCTATGCGGCGAGCCAGTTCAACCGCGCGACCCAGGCCGAACGCCAGCCCGGCAGCAGCTTCAAGCCGTTCGTTTTTCTGACCGCGCTGGAAAAGGGCGCCTCGCCGTCTGATCGGTTCGATGACGATCCGCTGTCGCTGCCCGACGGGCGCGGCGGCCTTTGGCAGCCGCATAACTACGAAAGCGACGAGTTCCCCGGCGCGGTCTCGCTGCGCGTGGCACTCGAACAGTCGCTGAACCTGGCGACGATTCGGGTCGCCCAGCACGTCGGCATGGCGGCGGTGGCGAAGACGGCGGAGGCGTTCGGCATGACCGATCAGCTGCCGCAGGTGCTCGCCGCAGCGTTGGGCGCGGCCGATACCACCGTGCTGCGCGAGGCTGGCGCCTATGCGAGCATCGCCGAGATGGGGCGGCAGGTGATCCCGACAGTGATCGACAGCGTGCAGGACCGTGAGGGCCACGTCGTCTGGCGCCCGCCCGGCATCAACTGCGCCTGCGACGATCCGTCCACCTTGCCCTCGGTGGAGGATCAGCGTCCCCAGATCGCCGATCCGCAGAGCACCTTCCAGCTCATCACCATGATGGAGGGCGTGGTGACCCGCGGCACCGGCGTCCCCGCCGCCAAGGGGCTCGACCGTCCCATCGCTGGCAAGACCGGCACCAGCCAGAACTTCAACGACGCCTGGTTCGCCGGCTTCACGCCGCGCATGACGACAGTGGTGTGGGTCGGCTACGACAATCCCGCGACGCTCGGCCGGAATCAGCAAGGCGCGGTGGTCGCCGCGCCGATCTGGCACAACTACATGCAAGCTGCCCTGAAGGGCGTCCCCCCGGCCGCCAATTTCCAGCCTCCGCCCGGCGTCACGATGGCCGCCTGGGACAGTGGGCGCGGCCGCGTCACCGACGCCTTCAAGCCGGGGCAGGTGCCGGGCCAGTCGGCGCCCGTCGATACGGACTCCTCCGACCTACTCGCCGGCGGTGCTTCCGGGATGCGATCGAGCGCGCCGGGCGTGGACACCTCGCTGGGCGGGCTGTATTGAGCGCGCCGCTTTGAAGGTCCCAGCATGTCCGCCGAATCCGACGCCCTCAACCAGCAGATCGAGCAGTCCGTCGCGCTGCTGAGGAGGCATCTTTGACTGGGATGTCGCCCAGGGCCGCCTCGCTGAACTGAACGCCCGCGCCGAGGATCCGACCCTCTGGAACGACCCGGCGGGGGCGCAGAAGCTCATGCGAGAGCGCAACAATCTGGCATCGCGGATCGACGGCGTCCGCAAGCTGCAATCCGACGTCGCCGATACGCTCGAACTGGTCGGCATGGCCGAGGCCGAGGCCGACGCCGCGATGGTCGTCGACGGGATGGCGAGCTTGCGCGCGCTCGCCGCGGAAGCGAAGCGGCGCGAGATCGAGAGCCTGCTGTCGGGCGAGGCCGACATCAACGACGCCTTCATGGAGATCAACGCCGGTGCCGGGGGTACCGAGGCGCAGGACTGGGCGGAAATGCTGATGCGGATGTACACCCGCTGGGCCGAGCGGCACGGCTACAAGGTGGCCATGCTCGACGAGAGCGAGGGCGAGCAGGCCGGCATCAAGTCGGTCACGCTGCAAATCAGCGGCCCGGACGCCTACGGCTGGCTGAAGACCGAGGCGGGCGTGCACCGGTTGGTGCGCATCAGCCCGTTCGACGCCAACGCAAGGCGGCAGACCAGCTTCGCCAGCGTCTGGGTCTACCCGGTGGTGGACGACACGATCGAGATCGAGATCAACGAGGGCGACCTCAAGGTCGATACCTACCGGGCCTCCGGCGCCGGCGGGCAGCACGTCAACAAGACCGAGAGCGCCATCCGGATCACCCATCTGCCGACCGGCATCATCGTCGCCTGCCAGACCGACCGCAGCCAGCACCGCAACCGCGCCACCGCCATGGGGATGCTGAAAGCGCGCCTGTACGAGGCCGAGTTGCAGCGCCGGGAGACGGCGGCGGCGGCGGTCGAAAGCGCGAAGACCGCCATCGGCTGGGGCCATCAGATTCGGAGTTACGTGCTGGCCCCGTACCAGCTCGTGAAGGACCTCCGCACCGGGGTCGAGACCGGCAACCCCAACGCCGTGCTGGACGGCAACCTCGACGAATTCATTGCGGCGGCGCTCGCCGCCCGGGTGGGCGCGACACGCTCGGAGGCGAGCGCGCAGGCCCAGTAGAGGCGCCGATTCTTGTACACCTCATCGCGGGCCGGCCGCCGAAGTTGTACAAAACGACCCGCCGGAGCCGGCAATCTTGTACAATTCGGCCGCCGGTCACCCGCCGCGTTGTACAATACGCGACCCGTCGCCTACCCCCGCCCGACGAACGGCATCTTGGTCGCCATGACGGTGATGAATTGCACGTTGGTCTCGAGCGGCAGGTTCGCCATGAACAGCACCGACTGCGCAACGTGCTCGACGTCCATCGTCGGCTCGGTCTTCGTCGAGCCGTCCGCCTGGGGTACCCCGCCGGCCATCCGCCGCGTCATCGGCGTCGCCGCGTTGCCGATATCGATCTGCCCGCACGCGATGTCGAAGCGCCGCCCGTCGAGCGCGATCGTCTTGGTCAGCCCGGTCACCGCGTGCTTGGTCGCGGTGTAGGCGACCGCGCCCGGCCGTGGGGCGTGCGCCGAGATCGAACCGTTGTTGATGATCCGACCACCCTGCGGGCTCTGGTCGCGCATTGCCCGGAACGCGGCGTTGGCGCACAGGAACATCCCGTTGAGGTTCACCGCCACCACCGAGGTCCACTGCTCCCAGGTGAAATCACCGAAATTGGTGGCCGGCACGTTGCCGCCGGCATTGTTGAACAGCACGTCGAGATGCCCCAGATCCTGCTTGACCCGCGCGAACAGCGCCGCGACCGACTCCGGCTCGCGCACGTCGGTCGGCACGACCAGGGATCGGCCGGCTTTCGCCATCCCGGCGGTCTCTTCCAACGCCTCCTTGCGCCGTCCGGCCAGCGCGACCGCATAGCCGTCGTTCAACAACGCCAGCGCCGAGGCCCGCCCGACCCCGCTGCCCGCCCCCGTCACCACCGCGACCCGCTCCGCCATCACGTTCCCCCTTCGCCGTATGTTCGCGTAGTGTGGCGCGCGGCGCCGGCGCGGCCAAGCCCAAGGAGCCCCCATGCCTTGCTACCCCGCCGAGCTTGAGGAGCACTGGGACGCGGCGGGCGAGCACCTGACGATCCGCCCGATCCGCCCCGACGATGCGGCGCGCCATCGGGCGTTCTTCGAGCACCTGACGGCGGAGGACATCCGCCTGCGCTTCTTCGCCGCGGTCCGCGAGCTGACTGAGGCGCAGCTCGCCCGCTTCACCCGGGTCGACTACGAGCACGACATGGCCTTCGTCGCGGTGCGTGACGCCACCGACGAGACCGTCGGCGTGGCCCGCCTCGCGCATGCCGAAGGACGCGAGGACGTCGCGGAGTTCGCCGTGATCGTGCGCCAGGACGTGAAGGGCAAGGGGCTGGCGACGCACCTCATGCGCCGCCTGATCGACTGGGCACGGCTGCATGGGATTAGGGAAATTCGGGGCGAAATCCTCGCCGAGAACACCACCATGCTGGTGTTCGCCCGGCACCTTGGGTTCACGCTCCGACACCTTATCGCCGATCCGGAGGTCGTGGGGGCGCGATTGGTGCTCGAATCGGCGCCGACGGTGTAGTGTTCGACCCGGAAACGAAGAGCGGGGAGCCCCAATGTCCGACGTCACGCCCGGCCCGGGGGCAGTGGAGGAGGTCAAACAGCCGGAACGGCCGAAACTAATCGAGATTCTCGGCCCCGGCCTGATCACCGGGGCCTCGGACGACGACCCGAGCGGCATCGCCACCTACTCGCAAGTCGGGGCGCAGTTTGGCTACGGCATCGGCTGGACACTGCTCGTCACCTATCCCCTGATGTGCGCGATCCAGCAGATCAGCGCCGACATCGGCCGCGTGACCGGCGATGGGCTCGCCGGGAATCTGCGTCGTTACTATTCGCCTTCGGTTCTCTATGGGCTGGTCGGCCTCCTGCTGATCGCCAACACCATCAACATCGGCGCCGATCTCGGCGCGATGGGCGCCGCCGTGAAGCTGCTCGTCGACGGTCCAGCCCTGCTCTATGTCGCGCTGTTCGCCATCGTCACCGTCGGGCTGGAAATCTTCGTCCGCTACTCCCGCTACGTGTCGGTCCTGAAATGGCTGACCCTGTCGCTGTTCGCTTACGTGGCGACGGTCTTCGTCGTCAAAGTGCCCTGGGCCTCGGTCGCGCTCGGTGTGGTGTGGCCGCATTTGTCGATGAGCGGCGCCTACCTCACCGCGGTCGTCGCGGTGTTCGGTACCACGATCAGCCCGTATCTGTTTTTCTGGCAGGCCGAGGAGGAGGTGGAGGACCAGGAGGAAAGCCCCGGGATGGAGCCGCTGCGCGAGGCGCCCGGCCAGTCCGTCCGCGCGCTCAGCCGCATCCGAATCGACACCTATATCGGCATGGCGTTCTCCAATCTCGTCGCGCTCGCCATCGTCATCACCACCGCGGCGACGCTGCACGCGAGCGGGCATACCGACATCCAGACCTCGGCGCAGGCCGCCGAGGCGCTGCGCCCGATCGCCGGACGCTTCGCCTTCACCATTTTCGCGCTCGGCATCATCGGCACGGGGCTACTGGCCCTGCCGGTCCTGGCGGGCTCGGCCGCCTATGCGCTGGGAGAGGCGTTGCAGTGGCCGGTCGGCCTGGCGCGGAAGCCGTTGCGGGCGAAAGCGTTCTATGGGGCGATCGCGGTGGCGACCGCGATCGGGATGGTGCTCAATTTCACTCCGATCGATCCGATCAAGGCGCTGTTCTGGAGTGCCGTCATCAACGGTGTGGTGGCGGTGCCCGTCATGGTAATGATGATGGTGATGGCGGTGCGCGGCAAGGTGATGGGCCAATTCGTGCTCAGCCTTCCGCTGCGTGTCATGGGCTGGCTCGCCACGGCCGTCATGGCCGCGGCCGCCGTGGGGATGTTCGCGACCTGGGGCGACTGACGCCGAGCCGGGTGCTCCCGTGCCGGTTGTCCTATGAAATGGATGCCTAATCGGCGGTGGAAATCGGCACACGCAGGCGTGTATAGAAGCGACGCATGGACCAGACTCACTTGATTGCCGTGCCGGTCGTGGCCTTCGCCGTCCCCGAATCCGGGGCGGGCGCGCTGACCGCCCGGCTTCGACGGGCCGCCCGCCGCACGATCGAGGCCGGCTACGAGGCCCGCCTGCTTAGCGCCATCCGTGCCCGCCCCGTGCCGCGCCATGTCGGGATCATCCTGGACGGCAACCGCCGCCACGCCCGCGTCCAGGGGGAGCGCGACTTCCGCCGCATCTATGCCGTCGGCGCGGGCAAGCTCGACGAGGTGCTGGACTGGTGTGGCGCGCTCGGCGTCGAAGCGGTCACGCTCTGGGTGTGCTCGACCGACAATCTGGCCCGCCCCGCCGCCGAAGTCTCCGGCATCCTGGCCGCTATCGAGGCCAAGATGCTCGCGCTCGCCGCCGATCCGCGCATCCATCGCCTCGGCGTACGAGTGCAAGCGATCGGGCGGATCGACCTGTTGCCCCCGAGCCTCGCCGAGGCGATCGAGCGGGCGCGGCGGTCGACGGCGGCGAACCGGCAGATGACGCTTACCATCGCGGCGAACTACGGCGGGCGGGAGGAGATCGCCGACGCCCTGCGCTCGCTGCTGCGCGACTGCGCGGGGCAAGGGCTGACGTTGGAGGAGGCCGCCGAGGTAGTGACGCCGGAGGCGATCGGGCGGCACCTTTATTCGCCGAGCCTGCCCGACCCCGACCTCATCATCCGCACCAGCGGGGAGCTGCGCCTGTCCGGCTTCCTGCTCTGGCAGAGCGTCTACAGCGAGTACCACTTCACCGACGTGAACTGGCCGGCGTTCCGGCGCATCGACTTCCTCCGCGCGATCCGCACGTTTCAGGGGCGGGATCGGCGGCTGGGGCGGTGAGGGAGCCTCTTGCGGCTGCGCGGTAAGGCCGCGCAGACTGAGTGGCGCTGTTCGATGCGTTCCAGCCCGGAGACTCCCCCATGTTGGTCCTTCACCACGCTTGGCGCTCGAGCGCGTCGCGTCGCGTCCGGCTGTGTCTGGAGGAGAAGGGCCTGACCTATGAAAGCCACGTCGTCGATCTGACGAAACTCGAACACCATTCCCCGGAATACCTGAAGATCAACCCGAACGGCGTGATTCCCACCCTGATCGACGACGGACGTCCGCTGCACGAAAGCGGAACCATCTGCGAGTATCTGGACGAAACCCGCCCCAATCCGCCTCTGCGGCCACTCGCGCCCTACGATCGCGCTTTGATGCGCAACTGGATCCGCCACATCGACGAGCGCATCGGCAACCTCATCATCTTCAATTGGCGCCACGGCATCCAGAAGGTCGCCTCGCAATGGTCCGATGAGGAACTCGCCGAGAAGGTCGCGAGGATTCCGAGCGTGGAGCGCCGTGAGGCATGGCTGCGCGTGGCTCGCCGGCCGTATACGGAGGACGAGCGCGCCGGCGCCCGCGCCAGGCTCGTGGCCTTGCTCGACCGCATGGAAGGCGCGATGAAGCCCGCCGGCTGGCTCGTCGGAACCGCCTACTCGATCGCCGATATCGCCGCAGTGCCCTTCGTGAAGCGCATCGAGGAAGAAATCGCGCCCGACGAGGTCACCGCGATGAAGCACCCGTCGGTGTCCGCATGGTGGTCGCGCGTACAGAGCCGGCCCGCCTTCGCCGGGGCGAATATCGGCCCGTTCCTCGACCCATGAACCCTGCTACCGGCGGGTGGTCAGGAACCGGCTGAACGCCTCCAGCGTCGCGCGCGAGACGTGGTGCTCGATCCCCTCGGCATCAGCCTCCGCCGAGTCGGCCGGCACCCCCACGGCAAGCAGAAGTTCGACCACCACGCGATGGCGGGCGCGCACCCGCTCGGCCATCGCCTGGCCCTCCTGGGTCAGGAACACGCCCCGATAGGGCAACGCCGTCGCCAGTCCCTCGCGCTTGAGGCGGCGGATCGTCTTCACCGCGGTCGGGTGCGACACCCCCAGGCGGCGGGCGATATCGACCAGCCGCGCTTCCCCGCCGGCGGCCATGAGGTCGGCGATCAGCTCCACATAGTCCTCGGTTAGCGCGACCGCCTGGGCAGTCCGAGCCTTGCCGAACCGTTCGGCCTGGGTCGGCTCGGCCGGCATCCGGGCGGGCGATTCCTCGGTCGAGGGCTCCACGCGCTCTCCTTCTCGGCCCCGGGTATCCGGGCGCGGCAGGCATACCCCGCCGGGCGACGGATTTGAAGCCGCTCGGCATCATGCAGCATCGTCTTCACTCGGTGCGTTCTTGATTGATCTGTAGCTCAAGCTAACTTATGGTGCATAGGGTGAGGTGGATGATGGACGATCAGGATCACGGACACGAAACGCGGGAAGCGGCCCGCTCCGCCGCCCGCCGGCGCGTAAGCTGGCCCCGCCGGGCCCTGTCGGGGCGCGTTGCGACCCTCATCTGGGCGCTGCGGATTTACGCCGTGGGGATGCTCGCGGTGATTGCATTGCAGATTACACGGCTGATCTGACCGGGTGAGCGCGGCCGAGACCCCTCGCCAGGAGGATCTCCGCCGGGCGCGCTCACGGGTCGCCGCGGCGCGATTGCGCGCGGCGCCTGGCGGCAGGTGGGCGCGGTTGCGCCTGTTCGGCCTGCTCGCCGGACCCGGCATCCTGGTGTTCCTGGGCGAAAACGACGCGCCCTCAATGCTGTCCTACGCCGCGACCGGCGCCGGATTCGGCATCGGCTTCTTCCTGCCCTTCGTCGCGACCACCTTCGGCCTCGGCTTCATTGTCCAGGAGATGGCGGCCCGCGTCGGCGCCGTCACCAGTCACGGCCATGCCGAACTGATCTTCGACCGCTTCGGCCCGTTCTGGGGCCACTTCGCGACGACCGACCTGCTGATCGGCAACTTCCTGACCCTGGTGACGGAGTTCATCGGCGTGCGCGCCGGCCTGGGCTTCTTCGGCGTGCCGCCCGCCGTCGCCGTGGGCGGAGCGGTCGCGTTGGTGATGCTCTCGGCGGCGACCGCGCGCTATGCGACGTGGGAGCGGATCGCCCTCGGGCTTGCCCTCTGCAACGTCGTCTTCGTGCCGGTGGCTCTGCTGAGCCGCCCCGACTGGGGCGCGGTCGGCCACGCGATGCTCACCTGGAGCCCGCTCCCGGGCGGGCTGAGGCCCGATACGATCACCCTGATGGTCGCCAATATCGGCGCCACGGTCACGCCCTGGATGCTGTTCTTCCATCAGGGCGCGACGGCCGACAAGGGGCTGGATGCGCGCGACATCGGCGCGCTGCGCTGGGACACCGCGATGGGCTCGATCCTCGCCGCCCTGTTCGCCATCGCCGCGATCATCGCCACCGCGCCGCTGTTCGCACACGGGATCAGCGCCCAGAATTGGGAAGGCGCGCAATTCGCCGAGGCGATCGAGCCCTATGTCGGGCACGCCGGCGCGGCGTTGTTCGCGCTCGGCATATTCGAGGCTGGCGCGGTCGCCGCGATCACCATCTCCACCTCCTCGGCCTATGCGTTCGCCGAGGTGCTGCGCAAGCCGCACAGCCTCAACACGCCGCTGTCGGAGGGCTGGGTGTTCTATGCCGTGCTCGCCGGCTCCTCGGTCCTCGCCGGGCTCATCGTGCTGCTGCCCGGGATGCCACTCGAGCAAGTGGTTATCATTGTCAACGTGATCGCGGTGCTGGCGATGCCGCCGGCGCTGGTCTTCCTGCTGCTGATCATCAACGACCCCGAGGTGATGGGAGCACACCGCAACGGCCGTGGCTGGAACATCGCCGGAGTCGGCGTCACGGCGCTCCTGGTGCTGGTCGGCCTCGCCTATGCGGCGAGCGTGCTGTTTCCGCGCCTGCTCGGGGCGTGACGGCCGCCCTCGGGATGGGGAACCGTAAGGTCCCGCCATGCTCGGCCCAATCCCCTCTGGGTTACCGTCGCGCCCGCGCGGCCGCGCTTGCCATTGAACTCCCGAAGGAAGGATCGCATGAGCAGTATCGTAGAGAGAGGCTTGGCCAAGGTTCCGGCGGTTACGCTCGGCTTCTGGATCATCAAAATTGCGGCGACGACATTGGGAGAGACCGGCGGCGATGCCGTGTCCATGTCGATGCAACTGGGCTATGCGGTCGCTAGCGGTATCTTCATCGGTGTCTTCGTCATCGCCGTTGCCGCCCAGATCGCAGCTAAGCGATTCCACCCGTTTCTCTATTGGGCAGTCATCGTTGCGACCACGACGGCGGGCACGACAATGGCGGACTACGCGGATCGTTCCCTCGGCATCGGCTACGGCGGCGGATCGGCGATCCTGTTCGTCCTGCTCATCGCGTCCCTCGGCGTGTGGTATTGGGCGGCCGGCACGGTCTCGGTGGACACCATAACCTCGCCGAGGATCGAGAAATTCTACTGGATCACGATCCTGTTCTCCCAGACCCTGGGTACCGCGCTCGGCGATTGGGTGGCTGACACGACGGGGCTCGGCTACGAGGGCGGCGCGCTGGTCTTCGCCGCCGGCCTCGCGGTGGTCGCGATCGCCTATTTCCGCACCAACATGTCGCGCGCCCTGCTGTTCTGGACCGCGTTCATCCTTACCCGCCCGCTGGGCGCCACGGTGGGCGACCTGCTCGACAAGCCGCTCGCCAACGGCGGATTCGACTTGAGCCGCTATTATGCCTCGGCGATCCTCGCCGCCTTCATCGTGGTTTGCATCCTGTGCCTGCCGCAAAGGGCGGGCCGCCATCCAACCGCAAGCATGAATTCGCTGTCGAGTCATTCTTGATAACGCGCGCAAACGCGGCTTTAGTTTGCGAGCTGAAAGCGCTCAAAGCGGTGCAACTCTTCCTCGATGCGGCGTTTCAAGCTCGCGCGCGGGCCGCTACCAACGACCCAGGTCCATTTCCGCATCAGCAGTGCGTGTTTCGTGCGATCCGTTTTGAGATCGATGGCAGCGACGATGTTGTCGCCTACAATGACAGGCAACGCGAAATAGCCAAACAGCCGCTTTTCCCTTGGAACGTAGGCCTCGAACCGATGATTATAGCCAAAGAAGAGCTCGGCCCGCTTACGCTGGATGATGAGAGGATCGAACGGCGAGAGGACGTGCACGACGTCGATGACGGGATCATCGGCAATCTCGAGCGCATCGGGCCTGCCCCAGTGCTCCGCCTTTCCAATGCCATCGAACTCGACCCGTACCAACTCCTTCCGACGAACCTTGGCTGCGATCAATTTCCGAATGGCCGGCTTGCTCTTGGCATCAAGGTGGCAGATCGAATCCAGGCTCACGATCCCCTGGGAACGTAGAGCCCGGTCGAGCAAATATCCGGACGTTTCCCTCTCGGAGGCCGCCTTCGGCGGCTTGTCCCACGCGAAGTGCCGCGCCATCAGTTCGTAGGTCTTGAGCATGCCGTTACGTTCGCTGATCGTCAGGACGCCGGTGTAGAAAGCCAGCTGGAGCGCCCGCTTCGACGGCTTGCGGCTGGCCCACAGATGTTCCTTTTCGACCAATACATCGTCGTCTATGTCACGGATTGTTAGGCCACCTTCTTTCTTGATGAGCGTCAGGACCTTATGCAAATCCGCTTTCGTGACCGAATTGAACCAACCGCGGGGCTCCCGCCGGTGGCGCTTCATATCGCCGATGAAGAATCTCAGATCCTTCGTGGGCACATAGGACAAGGCGTGGGTCCAGTACTCGAAGACGCTTTTGTCCACGGTCTGCGCCCGGTGTAGGTGCTCGCGCCGGTAGGTTGGGATGCGCGTCCAAAGGATGTGGTGGTGGCAGCGTTCAATGACATTGATGGTGTCGATCTGGACATAGCCCAGGTGTTCCACCGCTGCCGCCGTCGCCTCAGGGCCCTCGCCGAAAGGTGCGGAGGTATCGAGCCGCTGCGCGCGCAGCCAGATATGTCGGGCCTGGGCCTTGGTCAGGGAGCTACTTGACATCGAGTGGGAGCGTATTCCGCTTCGGCGCGCATGAGGAGGCTCGGAACTGGCTCCGGCGCCCCAGCTTCCTACACGCTCCGGACAACCGCGATGTCTTGCCAGTGCTGCGGCGTCGCCCTATACGCGCGGCTGGGCCGGAGTGTAGCTCAGCCTGGTAGAGCACTGTGTTCGGGACGCAGGGGCCGGAGGTTCGAATCCTCTCACTCCGACCACCGATTGGGGCTGGCTCGCGGCGCCCGAGCATCGCGCGCATCCGTGAGGGAAATCGCCGATGCATTATACTCCGCCGCCGCATGTCACCCAGAACTGGCAGCTCAGCAAGCCCGGCGCGGCTGGCCGGCGTGGGATCGTGGTCAGCCAAGCCAAGGGGGCGGCGGAGGCGGGCGTCGCGATCCTTGATGCGGGCGGCAACGCGGTCGACGCGGCGGTAGGGACCGCGCTGGCGTTGGCGGCGGTCGAGCCGTGGAATTCCGGTCTCGGGGGAATCGGTTTCGCGCTGGTCCATCGCGCCGGGCAGAGGCGCGCCGAAGCCGTCGATTTCGGACCTGTCGCGCCACGCAACCTCGATCCCTCGTGCTTCAAGCTTACCGGTAAGATGACGAGCGATCTGTTCGCCTGGCCGGAGGTGGAGGGCGATGCCAACATCCACGGCCCGCTGTCATTCGCCATCCCGTCCTCGACCGCCGGCTACGCCCTCATGCACGAGCGATGGGGCAAGCTGCCGCTGAGCGAAGTGATCGCCCCGGCCATCGCGCTGGCGCGCCGCGGGTTGCCGCAGGACTGGTTCACCACCCTGAAGGTCGCCGCTTCCGCCGCCGTCCTGCGCATGTATCCGGAGAGCGCGCGTATCTACCTGCCGAACGGGTTGCCGCCGATCGCGCCCTACCAGGGCACGCCCGGCTTCTTTCGGTTGGGAAATCTCCTCGGCACGCTGGAGCAACTCGGCCGCGCCGGCCTGCGAGACCTGTACGAGGGGGAGGTCGCCGCGGGCATCGCCGCCGACGTCCGCGCGATGGGCGGCGTGCTTACGGCGGACGATCTCCGAGGATGCCAGGCTCGACTGCGCCCAGCCGCCGAAGCGGCTTGGCGTGGGCTTACGATGCAGCTCACCGGCGGCCTGACGGCGGCGCCCACGCTGATGCGTGTACTCGACCGCATGAGTGAGGCGCCCTATGGCGAGCGTCCTTCCCCGGAATGGTACGTGGCTCTCGCTCGCGCCCTGAAGGCCGCCTACGCGGAGCGCCTTGCCGGCCTGGGCGATGCCGAACCCAATGCGACGGAGACCTGCACGACGCACCTGACGGTCTGCGACGCCGAAGGTACGATGGTCGCCCTGACCTCGACCCTGCTCTCGACGATGGGCAGCCGTGTCGTGTTGCCGACGTCCGGCGTACTGATGAATAATGGCGTCATGTGGTTCGATCCGACGCCCGGCCGACCGAACTCCGTCGCCCCCGGCAAACGCCCGCTCACCAACATGCTGCCGATCATCCTGAGGGATGGAGAACGCCCTTGGATCGCCGCCGGCGCATCGGGCGGGCGGCGTATCCTGTCGGCGGTGTTCCAGACGCTCACCCTCGCCGCCGATTTCGGGATGACGCTGGAGGCGGCGGCGCACCATCCGCGCATCGACGTATCCGACGCCGAGAAGGTGAGCGTCGATCGCCGGATGCCCGCTTCGATCGTCGCGGCATTGAAGGCCGACGGCCCGACCGAGGTCGTCGAGCACGGCACCATGCCGATCAATTTCGCCTGTCCCAACTTGATCGCTCAGTCTAGCGACGGCAACCGAACGGGCATCAGCGACCTCGCCTCGCCCTGGTCGGCGGCGGTCGCCCAAGGTTGAAACCGAGAGTCTGCTGAAACCGAGGGTCTTGTGAATCTGCGGGTCTGGGGCACGCGTGGCGGCCTGCCTGTCCCAGGCGCCGCGACGATGGTTTTCGGCGGCAACACCAGCTGCATCGAGCTGCGATGCGGGCCGCATGTGCTGATCCTGGATGCGGGCAGCGGGTTGCGGGGCCTGGGGCAGACGCTTCGCCCACCGTTCGTCGCCGATCTGCTGTTGACCCATACGCATCTCGATCATGTCTGCGGCCTGCCATTCTTCGCGCCGTTGTTTCAGAGCGGCGCGAAGGTCAGGCTCTGGGGCGGCCATCTGCCGCGCCAGCAACTCCTGGAAGCATTGACCTCGATGCTCTCGCCGCCCCTGATGCCGGACCTGCTGGGGGCGCTTCCAGCGCCCCTCCACCTCCAGCATTTCCATCCCGGCGCGCGCTTGACCCCGAAGCCAGGCGTCAGCGTCGAGACTGCGCCACTCAACCATCCCGGCGGAGCGGTCGGCTATCGCCTGTCTGCCGATGGCAAGACGCTGGCCTATGTCACCGATACCGAGCATCCCGCGACCGGGTTCGACCGGAACGCCGTGGCGCTCGCGAAGGGCGCGGGGGTGATGATCTACGACGCCTATTTCGACGCAGCCGACTATCCGCGTCACGTCGGGTGGGGCCACTCCACATGGCAACACGGGGTGGAGCTGGCCGACCATGCCGGCGTCGGCAAATTGGTGCTGTTTCACCACAACATCAACTACGACGACTCGCGTTTGGCCCGCATCGAGGAGGCAGCCGATCGTCGCCGTCCCGGGACGGTCGTCGCTCGCGAGGGGCTTTGTCTCGCGCTATGACGGCACCGGGAACGGCTGCGCCAACTCGATCGTACGCGCCGCGCGCAGCACCAGATCGTCGCGGAGCTGCGCGGCGGCAAACTGAACCGAGGTGGGCAAGCCGGAGGCAGTCAGGCCCATCGGTACCGTGATCGCCGGCTGGCGCGTCAGGTTGAAGGTGAAAGTCCAAGGCGCCCAGTTCGTCCACAGCGCCGCCATCGGATTGACGGTCGGCGCATCCGCCTCGGGCGGGCCATTCGGTACCGTAGGGCACAGCACGAGATCGCAGCGAAGGTGCAGGCGGGCCATCGCGTGGGCGGCGGCGGCGCGCATCGCCTCGGCGTCGAGGAATTCGATCGCCGACATGCCGCCGAGCGCGGCCGCGACCTCCAGGAGACCCGGATCAAGCAACGCCCGCTGCTGTTCCGAATAGAGACTCACCAAGCGCGCCAGGGCAGCGCCCCAGACGCGCCCGAACGCGTCGCGCGTATCCGGTAGCGTGGGCTCGATTTCCACTACCTCGGCGCCGGCTTCCGCCAGCAGGGAAAGCGCGCGCTCCACCGCGGCGGTGGCGTCGGCATCCGCGGGGGCGTCGAAGCCGGGACGGCGCAGGATACCGACACGCAAGCCGGCAACGCCCGTCTCGATCCCATCGCGCCAGTCGCGCAGTTCGTCGGGCAGACAGAACGGGTCGCGGATATCGGCGCGCGCCATCGCCGACAGCATCAGCGCGTTGTCGCGGACCGTTCGTGTCATCGGCCCGGCGCACGACACCGCCGCGAAGGCGCCGGCCGGCCATTGTGGGACGCGCCCGTAGCTGGGCTTCAAGCCGACCAGCCCGCACCATGCCGCCGGGATGCGCACGGAACCACCGGCGTCGGTGCCGATGTGCAGCGGCCCGAACCCGGCCGCGCCGGCCGCACCCGCGCCAGAGGACGATCCTCCGGTCGTGAAGGAGCGATTCCACGGATTGCGCGTGATGCCGTTGAGCGGGCAGTCGCCCGGTGACTTCCAGCCGAACTCCGTCGTCGTGGTCTTGCCGAGGATCACCGCCCCCTCGCGTTTCAGGCCCAGCACCATCGGTGCATCCTCGGCGACCGGCACCGGGTCGGTCAGGCGCGAGCCGCGTCGAGTCGGAAATCCCGCCAGATCGACGAGATCCTTGACCGTGCAAGGAACGCCGTCGAGCAAGCCAAGCGGCCGTCCGGCCGACCAGCGCGCCTCGCTGTCGCGCGCCGCGTCGACCGCGTGCGGGTTCATCACCACGAAGGCGTTGATCTCCGGGTTAAGGCGGGTGATCCGTTCAGTGACGGCCTGCAGTACCTCGACCGGGCTAAGCGCTTGGCGGGCATAGAGGTCGACCATTTCCTCGGCGCTGAGCAAAGCCGCATCGGTGCTGGGCATCGAGAGTCCTCGTCCGTGGCAGCCAGGATATTGCCGGCTTTGCTCGTCCGGCGCACCCTCTCGGTATGACCGATGCGCACGAACGCCCAATTACCGCCTGGCTCGCCACCCAGCAGGACGCCATGATCGCGTTGCTGCGCGAGATGGTGGACACCGACAGCAACAGCTACGACAAACCCGGCATCGACTCTGTCGGCGACATTGTCCGCCGGTTCCTCGCCGCCAATGCAGTCGCGGTCGAAACCATCGCGCAATCCCGCCACGGCGACGTGCTGCGCGCCGTCGCGCCCTGGGATGGGCCCGCGGGCAACGCAGGCGGCAATATCCTTCTGATGGGCCATCGCGACACCGTGTTTCCTGATGGCGAGACCGCGCGACGGCCGTTCACGATCCGCGACGGCGTCGCCTATGGGCCGGGCGTCGCGGATATGAAGGCCGGGCTGGTGATGAACTGCTTCCTGCTCGCGGCCTTCGCCCGCTTCGGCGGTGCACCGGCCCCCCTCATTGGCCTGTTCACCGGCGACGAGGAGATTGGCAGCCCGGAGGGCCGCCCGGTGATCGAGGCGGAGGCGCGGCGCGCCCGCGCGGTGTTCAACAGCGAGCCCGGCCGCCCCTCCGGAAACGTCATCACCGGCCGCAAGGGCGGCGTGTTCATGGCCTTCCGGATTACCGGCCGCGCCGCGCACTCGGGAGGCAGTTTCACGGAGGGGATTAGCGCGATCGAGGAACTCGCCCGCAAAGTCCAGGCGATCCACGCGCTGACCGATCTCGAACGGGGTATCACCCTGAACGTCGGCCTTGTGCGGGGCGGCCAGAGCGTCAACACCGTGGCGCCGCTAGCTGAAGGCGAGATCGACCTGCGCTACGTCCAGCCCGACGACCGCGACGACGCGATGGCGCGCATCGAGGCGATCATCGCCCGCAGCTTCGTCCCCGGCACGAAGGCCGAGCTCTCCATCAAGGGCGAATTCCGGCCGCTCAATCAGACTCCGGCGGCGAAGCGGCTCTTCGACCTCTACGTCAGCGCCGCGCAGGCGAGCGGTTTCGAAACCGGAGGCGAATTCGCCGGCGGCTGCGCCGATTCCGGCTTCGCCGCGGGAGTCGGAGCACCGACGATCTGCGCCGTGGGCCCAGTGGGCGGCAAGGCGCACACGCAAGACGAGTTTCTCCGCCTCGACAGCCTGGTGCCGCGCGCGCAAGCCTGCGCCCGCGCGATCCTGCGACTGAACCAGATCGGCCTGTAGGTGCCGCTTGATCCTCGAAGGCGATCGTGTGCGATTGCGTCCCTGGCGCAAGGAGGATCGGGCGCCCTTCGCGGCCATCAACGCCGAACCTGCCGTCCAACGCTACCTGGCGCCGATCACGCGTGAAATCTCAGACGCCATATTGGGACAGATCGACGCGCATTTCGCATCGCATGGCTGGGGCTTCTGGGCGGTGGAGCATCGCGAAAGCGCCGCCCTGATCGGCCTCTGCGGTCTCGCTCCAGTGATCTGGCAGGCATTCTTCACACCAGCGGTCGAGATCGGCTGGCGCCTATCGACCCCATTCCACGGCAAGGGACTGGCGCGGGAGGCCGCCACTCTCGCGTTGGATGCGGCCTTCGGGCCGGTCGGGCTTGATCGCGTGGTGAGCTTCACGGTGCCGGCGAACGCCGCTTCCTGGCGGGTGATGGAACGCCTCGGGATGCGCCACCTTGGTCAGTTTGACCACCCACGCCTGCCGAAAGGCGATCTTCTGCGTCGCCATGTCGCTTACGCCATTTCCCGCATGGAATGGTCGGCGCGGGCGCGGGCCGGTCCAGATGGTATTTGACACGGCCCTGCCGGACACTGGATCATCCCATCAAGAACGGGGAGGAAACAATGTCCATGACCAGCTCGATCACGCCGCGCGGGCTCTCGCGCCGCGCGTTCATGCGGACGACGGCTGCCGTCGGAATCGGTGCCACGGGCCTGGCCGCTCCTGCGATCGCCGAGGGCAACCGCGTCTTCACCTTCGCCCATGACGAGCCGCACGACACCGGCTACGGCTTCATGGCCGATACCTTCAATGCCAAGCTCAAGGAGCTGAGCGGCGGGAAGTTCTCGATCCACGAGTTCCCCGGTGCGCAGCTCGGCCAGGAGCCGGAGATGGCGCAGAAGGTCCGCAGCGGCGATATCGACTTCGTCATCAACTCGACCGCGAACACCTCGACCGTGGTGCCGCAGGCGGGAGTGTTCTCGTTGCACTTCATCTTCCGCGACGAGGCGCATCTGGCGAAGTCGGTCCTCGATCCGGAAGTCAACGCGCTGTTTCTGCAGATGATCGCGACGAACACGACCGGCGCCAAATCGCTCGGCCTGTTCACGCTCGGGTTTCGCAAGTTCTATTCCAAGAAGGAGATCAGGAGCATCGACGACGTCAAGGGCCGCAAGGTCCGGGTGCAGGCAACCAAGACCGAGGATCGCTTCTTCGGCGCCTACGGCGCGGTGCCGGTCCACATGCCGATCGGCCAGGTCTACACCTCGCTGGAGACCGGGCTCGTCGACATCGCCGAGAACGGCGCCGACATCTATCGCGCGCAGAAGCACTACGAGGTCGCGCCGGTGCTGTCCGGATCGGACCACGAGGCCAACAACAACCACCTGTTTGTCAGCGACAAGGCGTGGAACAGCCTGAATGCCGAGGAGCAGGGATGGGTGAAGGCGACGTTCGCCTACGCCCGTGCGCTCGCCGTGCCGCGCTCGCTCGAATACGACCACGCCGCGATCGCGAGCCTGACCAAGATGGGGGTCGAGTTCTTTCCCAACGTGGACCGGCAGAGCTTTATTGTTGTCGCGACGCCGATCCAGGACGAGCAGGCACGGTCGCTCGGCCCCGATGCCGTGGGGCTGCTGGCGGCGGTCCGCAAGGTGCCGGCGTGATGTCCTCCGCATGAGCTACGCAAGCTGGTCGGGGGCGGTGCTGTCGCGCAAGCGCCCGCAGCTGAAGTGGCGCGCCCTCGATCCGCTGGAGTTCGGCCTGATCGCATTATGCGGCCTTTTGCTGCTTGGCTTCCTGGTCAGCGAGCTGGGAGATGTCGTCTTCCGCATCCTGCTCCGCCCGTGGCTCGACGCGCAGGAATTCTCGCTCGGCTTCTTTGTCTGGGGTGTATTCATGGGCGCCGCGGTCGGGGTGCGCCGCAACGACCATTTCCGCCTCGCCGCGAGCGCCGAGGTGTTCTCGGGCGGCTCGCGCACCGCTGTCGAGACGTTCCAGCAGCTGGTGATGATCGGCGTGGCGTTGGCGATGGTCTGGTACGGCTACGTCAACTTCCTGCACGGGTTCGGCAGCTATCTGATGCCGTCGCTCACGCCGGTTGCCGTGCTGTATGCGGCGATTCCGGTTTGCGGTGCGCTGATCGCCCTGTTCTCGGTCGAGAAGCTGGTGAACGGGTGGCGCCACGGCTTCCCCGATCCGCTGCCCAATCTTCCGCCCGGCGTCGAACCGATCGCGCCCCAGGCACGGCGATGAGCGGATCGGAGACCGCTATCGTGGTGATGTGCGTGCTGTTCCTGGCGCTCGGCTATGCCGGCTTGCCGGTCGCATTCGCGCTGATCGCCGCCGTGGTCGTCGTGGCGTGGACCTTCACCGACCTCACCGTCGGCTCGTTGATGGGACAGCTGTTCAACGGCATCAACGAGTTGGCGCTCCTCGCGATCCCGTTCTTCCTACTGGTCGGGGAACTGATGACCTCGGCGCGGATCACGGCGAAACTGATCGCGCTGACCCAGGCGATGGTCGGGCATCTTCGCAGCGGCCTCGCCCATGTCGTCGCCGTCTCGTGCATGATCTTCGGCGGCATATCCGGCTCTTCGACCGCCGACACGGTAGCGATCGGCACGGTGCTGATGCCGGCGATGCGCGAGGAGGGATATACGCCGGCCTTTTCCGCCGCGCTGATTGCCGCCGGCGCGTCGATCGCTTCGATGGTGCCGCCCTCGATCATGGCGATCGTTTACGGCGCGGTGGGGGATGCCTCGGTCGGCGGCCTATTCCTCGGTGGCGCCGTGCCGGGCGTGATGGTCTGCATCGGGCTGATGATCTACAGCTACTTCTTCGGCGCGCCGGGCCTCAAGAAGCGCCGTGCGAGCATTCTCGAGTTCGGGGTCGCGTTGCGCGGGGCGATCCTGCCGCTGATGATCCCTGTCATCATCGTCGGCAGCATCCTCGGCGGCGTCATCACTCCGGCCGAGGCTGGCATGGCCGCGGTGGTCTACGCGATCGCGGTCCTGCTGCCATTGATGAACCGGGGCCATTTCCGTCGGCTGCCCAAGGACTTCGCGATGGCGGCGGTGATGTACTCGATCCCGTTGATGGCGGTGGCCGCCGCCTCCGCCTTCGGCTGGATGCTGGCCTATTTGGGCGGCGCCGACATCATCATGGGGTGGGTGGCGGCGATGGGCACCACCGATTCCCGCGCCATCTTGTTCTTCATCGCCCTGCTGTTCCTGATCGTCGGCGACTTCCTTGACGGACTGCCGGCGATCATCATCCTGATGCCGGTGATCCTGTCGCTGGAGAAGCTCGGCCACATCAACGCGGTGCACATGGGCGTGGTGGTGATCGTGACGTTGGCGTTCGGGCTCATCACGCCGCCTTGCGGGATCATCCTGCTGCTGTCGTCCTCGCTCGCCGGCGTTTCGTTCTCCCGCGCCCTGCGCCAGTCGGCTCCGATCTACGTGGTGTTCGTGATCGTAATCTGCGTCATCATCCTCGTGCCCGATACGGTGCTGTTCCTGCCGCGCCACTTCTTGCCGCGCGCCGTCGGATGCTTCCCGCGGCCACAGGGCGGCGGGTGGATTTGTCCGTAGCCGGGTCTCATCAGGCCACGACCACGCCGAGGGTCCGGGCACACGCCGCCATCCGCGTGTCGAACGTCGCCAACTCCGCACCCAGCCGATCGGCAATCGCAAGGTGGATCGCGTCCGGCGCTCTCAGGGTCAGGTCAAGCCGACGAATGGCCCTATCCGCCGCCCCGATGTCGCTTGGAGTAATTTCGGCAAGCTGCGCCGCACGGCTTCGCCACGCGTCGAAATGACGCAGGAGATCCCGGGCGCTCGGCTTGGGCAGTTCCCCAAGCCGCACGAGACGGGCGATGGCGGAGGCGAACTCCGTGCTCGCGAAGTCACTGATAATCACGACCGATGGTCGAGCCTGGAGAAGCGTCCTGGCCCGGACGCTAAGCACGTCCGTCTCGACCCAGAGCCCGACCAGCACGCTCGCATCAAGATAGAGCGGGCGGCTCACTTCGGCTTAAGAGTATCAGTGATTCGGCCATCCCAGTCCTCGTCACGCATCTGACGGAGGAGTGCCGCCGCATCCAGGCCGGGGGTCTTGAGCCGTACCCGCCGCGCCTCGACCCACGCGATATCAGCCTCGGTCATCGGTCGCGGGGACGCGCGCACCGGTTTCAGCGTGGCCACCGGCGTGCCATGCCGCGTGATGATCACGTCCTCGCCTTTCATGGCGCGATCGATCAACTCGGAAAGCTGGTTCTTGGCTTCGACGACGCTGTGATGTCCCATGGCCGTAATCTAGCCATTCCCTGGCCAGATCGCAACGGACGCGTCAGTCCGCCGCCGCTCCCATCTTCGCCGCCAGACTTGGCAGCGCCACCACCCGCCGCGGTGCCAGCCAGTGCTGCAACCGGTCGAGATAGAGGTAGATCACCGGCGTCGTGTAGAGCGTCAGCACTTGCGAAAGTGCCAGCCCGCCGACCATCGCGAACCCCAACGGGCGGCGCAGTTCGGAGCCTGCGCCATGGCCCAGCATCAGCGGCAGCCCCGACAGCATCGCTGCCATTGTGGTCATCAGGATCGGGCGAAAGCGCAGCAGGCACGCCTGGCGGATCGCCTCGAGCGGCGGCAGGCCATCACGGCGTTCGCGGGTGATGGCGAAATCGACCATCATGATGCCGTTCTTCTTCACGATGCCGATCAGCAGGATGATCCCGATGAGCGCGATTACCGACAGATCGTCGCCCGCCGCCATCAGCATCAGCAGCGCGCCGACGCCGGCCGAGGGTAGGGTACTGAGGATCGTCAGCGGCAGGATGTAGCTCTCATACAGCACGCCAAGGATCACGTACACCGTGACCAGCGCCGCCGCGATCAAGTACGGCTGGCCGGCGAGAGAACTCTGGAACGCCTGGGCGGTGCCCTGGAAGGTTCCGGCCAGGCTGGCGGGCACGCGCATCTGGGCCATCGCGGCATTGATCGCATCGACCGCCTGCCCGAGGGCAGCACCCTTGGCGAGGTTGAAGGAAATGGTCACTGCGGGAAACTGGCTCTGGTGGCTGATCGACAAGGGCTGAACCGGTGCCGTCGACCATTTCGCGAGCGCGGAGAGCGGCACCGCCGCACCGGTGGCGGAGCGGACATACAGCCGGTTCAGGGTCGTCACGTCGCTCACCAGGCCGGGCAGGACCTCCAGGATCACGTTGTAGGAGTTGATTTGCGTGAAGTACTGGGTGACCTGGCGCTGGCCGAAGGCATCGTACAACGTGTCGTCGATCGCCTGCGGCGTCACGCCGAGCCGCGCTGCCTCGTCGCGGTCGATCCGCAAGGTCGCGGTCAGCCCGGCCATCTGCTGGTCAGTGGTGACGTCGCGCAGCATTGGCAGGCTCTGCAGCCGCTCCAGCACCCGCGGGGCGAACTGGAACAACTCCGCCAAATCGGCATCCTGCAAGGTGTATTGGTATTCGGTCTTCGACAGCCGCCCACCCACGCGAATGTCCTGGGCGGCTTGCAGGAATACCCGCCCGCCCTCGACCTGGGCGAGTTTGGGGCGGATGCGATTGATGAAGTCCTGCGCGCTGCCGGCCACCCGTTGATCGAACGGTTTCAGGGCGATGAAAATGCGCCCGTTGTTTACCGTCTGGCCGCCGATGCCCGACCCCACCGTCGCGTTGAAGCTCGCCACATCGGGGTCGGCGGCTATGATGGCGCCGAGGCGGGCCTGTACACGCGACATCTCCTTGAACGAGACGCCTTCGGCCCCTTCGCTGATCCCGATCGCCACCCCGGTGTCCTGGGCCGGAAAGAAGCCCTTGGGGATGTCGATGTAGAGCACGACGGTCAGCGAGACCGTGGCGAGGAACACCAGCAGAGTCACGAAGCTGTGGCGCAGCGCGATATCGAGCGTGCGCCGATAGAATGCCAACAGGCCGGCGAATCCCGCCTCGACGGTGCGCCATGCCAGACCGTGGGAGTCGGCATTCTGGTGGCGCAGGAAGCGGGCGCACATCATCGGGGTGAGCGTGAGCGAGACGAACGCCGACAGCATCACCGCGACCGTCACCGTGACCGCGAACTCGCGGAACAGCCGGCCGACGATGCCGCCCATCAGCAGCAGCGGGATGAACACCGCGATCAGCGACAGGCTGATCGAGATGATGGTGAAGCCGATCTCTCCGGCGCCCTTCAACGCCGCGTCCAGCGGCGCCATCCCGTCCTCGACGTGGCGGTGGATGTTCTCCAGCATCACGATGGCGTCGTCGACAACGAACCCGACGGAGATCGTCAGCGCCATCAGGGACAAATTGTCCAGGCTGAAGCCCAGCAGATACATCGCCGCGAAGGTGCATATCAGCGCCACCGGCACCGTTATTGCGGGGATGACCGTCGCCCAGAAGCTGCGCAGGAAGACGAAGATCACCATCACCACCAGGGCAACGGCGAGCGCCAGGGTGAACTGCACGTCCGACACCGAGGCGCGGATGGTCTGGGTGCGATCCATCACCACGCTGACATGCACCGATGGCGGGATCGCCGCCTCCAGCCGAGGCAGCGCCGCCTTGATGCGCTCCACCGTGTCGATGACATTGGCGCCGGGCTGCTTGAAGACCAGCAGGATGATCCCCGGCTTGTTGTTCTGCCATCCGGCGAGGGTCGCGTTTTCCGGCCCGTCCACCGCTTGGCCGATGTCGCGTACCCGCACCGGTGCACCGTTGCGCCAAGCCAGGATTACGTCGTTGAACTCGGCGGCCTTGGTCAGCTGGTCATTGTCGTAGATCGTGAAGCCGCGTCGATCGGTGTCGATCGTCCCCTTGGGCGCGTCCACCGTCGCGTTCACCAGCGCCGGGCGCACGTCCTCCAAGGTGAGCCCCATCGCCGCCAGCTTCGAGGGGTCGACCTGAACGCGGATGGCGCGCTTTTGCTCGCCGCCGATATAGACCTGACCGACGCCCGCGATCTGCGAGATCTGCTGGCTTAAGATATTGTCCGCGTAATCGTCCGCGTCGATCAGCGGCACTACGTCCGATTGCACCGACAGGATAAGGATCGGGCTGTCGGATGGATTGATCTTCCAATATGTTGGGGAGGAGGGAAGGTTCTTCGGCATCTGCCCGCTGGCGGCGTTGATCTTCGCCTGAATGTCGCCGGCAGCCGCGTCGATGTTGCGATCGAGATCAAACTGCACCACGATCTGCGACTGGCCTTGCACATTCACCGACGTCATCTGCGCGATGCCGGGAATCTGGGCGAACTCGCGCTCGAGCGGTTGCGCGACGGAGCTCGCCATCGTCTCGGGACTGGCGCCGGGATACTTCGCGTTGACCAAAATAGTCGGGAAATCGACGCGGGGCAGCGGCGCCACCGGAAGGAATGGGTAGGCGGCGATGCCGATTAGCACCAGTGCCGCCATGATGAGCGACGTGCCGACGGGGCGGCGGATGAACGGCGTTGAGATGCTCATGCCGCGGGCTTCTCGCGTGTGACCGCGACGTGTGATCCATCATCGAGCCGCGACTGCCCAGAGATGACCACCGCTGTACCCACGGGTGGGCCGTGTGCCAGGATCGCGGATCCGCCGTCGTCGGACACGAGCGTGACCGCCTCGCGCACCGCGGTGCCGTCCGGTCGCACCACCCAGGCGAACAGTCCCTCCGGTCCATGCTGGACGGCGGCGGACGGCATCGTGAGGGCTCCTCGGGCAGTGTCGAGCAACAGGCGGGCGCGCACGAACTGGCCGGGCCAGAGCTGGTCGGCGGCGTTCGGAAACACCGCCTTCAATTTGATCGTGCCGGTCGCGGGATCGACCGCGT
This sequence comes from Acetobacteraceae bacterium, assembly GCA_049591635.1. Taxonomy (GTDB): domain Bacteria; phylum Pseudomonadota; class Alphaproteobacteria; order Acetobacterales; family Acetobacteraceae; genus DATFDN01. The sequence continues at coordinate 16,855 of JBAWFF010000240.1, read as the reverse complement.
TGTCGATCGTTAGCAGCGTGCCCTGATCGAGAGCGGCGTTGCCTTCCGCCGGCAGGGCGGTGACCGGCAACTGGCGGGCCCGCATCGCCGCTGCCAGGCGCGGCAGGTCGGCCTGCGGCAGCGTGAACACCACGGCGATCGGATGGATCTGGGTGAGCGTCATGATCGGCGTCGCGTCCGCGGCGCGGATGAGGTTGCCGGGGTCGATCTGACGCAGTCCGACACGGGCGTCGAACGGCGCCGTGATGGCGCAATAGCCAAGGTTGACCCGCGCCGCCTCCACCGCCGCCGCGTCGCCCGCGACCGCGGCCGTCATCTGCGCCACCGTCGCCGTGTTCTGGTCGAATTGCTGGCGCGAGGCGAAATCCTGGCGCACGAGCGCGCTGGTGCGGGCGAGGTCGCGGCGGGCGTTGTCCAGCTGCGCCTGATCCTGCTGGCGCTTCGCCTCCGCCTGATCCAGCGCCGCTTGATACGGGCGAGGGTCGATCACCGCGACGACCGCGCCCGCCTTCACCTCCTGGCCCTCCTCGACCGGTACCGACAGCAGCGCGCCGTCGACCCGCGCGCGCACCTGTACCGCGTTGTTGGACTGCACGGTTCCGAGCCCCGCGAGGTACACGGGCATGTCGCGCCGCTCCACCATGGCGGTCGAGACCGGAACGGCGCTGGGGGCGGCCGCCGGTGCTTGCTCTTGGGCAGCAGGATGGCGGAGAGCGAACGAGCCCGCCAAGCTCAAAGCGAGCAGGAAGACTCCCACTCCCGTGAGCCAGGAAGGCAGGCGGCGGCCTCCGCGAGGCGGACCGATCATCTGGGGCACCCACACCGCGAAAAGAGGCAACGAAACCGCCGGCCACCTACCTCCGGGTAGACGCGGCACTCTCAATACTCGCATTGGCCCTGCCCAGGTCAAGCGTGCTCATGGGCACGCGCGTCCGAAGCGCGCGGAAACGGGGTCACGCGCGGGCCGCCATGCGCTACATACACTGCCGATGCCTTCGAGGGAGCTTGCATGAGCGACATCGCCGCGCCCGGCCTGTTTGACCGCGCCCTGCGCCGGATAACCGCCGCCTGGCGGGATATGGCGGCGAGCGTCGGCCCCGAGGAGGACGACAGCATCGCCGCCCAGGTGCGCGCCTGCCTCGACGGGCGGGGCGGGGAGGTCAGCGCGCGCAATCGCGCGGCCAAGCTGGCGCAGACCTACCTCGCGGCGGACCCCGCGGGTCGGCTCGATTTCCTCCGTACGCTGGCCGACTTCGATTCCGACCCGGCGACCGTGGCGGCGGCTTACGCCGTGGTGCAAGACGCAAAGGATCCCGCCGAGCGGGCGAGCGCGCAGGCGAGCCTGCGCCGGGCGCTGGAGCCGCCGCGTCTCAAGCTGCTGACCCAGTTCACGACCATCCCGGACGGGCGCAAGTTCCTGGTCGATCTGCGCGCCTTCCTGATCGAGCATCGCAAGAAGGACCCGCATCTCGCGGCGCTGGAAGCGGATTTGCGCGGGCTGCTCGCCGCCTGGTTCGACATCGGCTTCCTGGAATTGCAGCGCATCGACTGGTCCAGCCCCGCCGCGCTGCTGGAAAAGCTGGTTGGATACGAGGCGGTTCACGAGATCCGGTCGTGGCGCGACCTGAAGAACCGGCTCGATTCCGATCGCCGCTGCTACGCGTTCTTTCACCCGAGGATGCCGACCGAGCCGCTGATCTTCGTCGAGGTCGCGCTGGTCCAAGGGCTCGCGGGCAACGTCCAGAATCTGCTCGACGAAAAGGCACCCGTACTCGATCCGCGCGCGGCCGACACCGCGATCTTCTACTCCATCAGCACCTGCCAGCGCGGCCTGTCGGGCATCAGCTTCGGCAACTTCCTCATCAAGCGGGTCGCCGAGGAGTTGTCGACGGAGTTTCGCAACCTGCGCACCTTCGCCACCCTCTCCCCGATCCCGGGCTTCCGCCGCTGGCTCGACCCGCTTCTGGCCGCGGGGGAAGTCGTCTTCACCGAGGATGAGGCGACTCTGCTGCGCGCCTCGATGCCCGGCGAGGAGCCGATCGCGGCGCTGATCGCGATCCTTGGCCGCCGAGGCTGGCAGCGCGACCCGGCGCTCGCCCGCGCCGCCGAGCCGGCGCTGGTCCGGATGTGCGCGCGCTACCTGATGACGGAATCGAACGGCAAACGCGCCCGCGACCCGGTGGCCCATTTCCACCTGTCGAATGGCGCGCGGATCGAACGGATCAGTATGCTCGGCGACGTCTCCGACAAGGGCGTGCGCGAGAGCGCGACCCTGATGGTCAATTATCTCTACGACCTCGGGAAGATCGAGGAGTGGCATGAGGAGTACGCCGGGGAGGGGCGGCGCAACGCATCAACCGGCGTCCGCCGGCTCGGTCAATGGACGGTGGTCAACGGGCAGAGACGGCGAATATGAACAAACCGCTGACGGCGACCGTCGCTCCCGCGACCTCGCGGGAAGAACTTCTGCGCCAACTGGAGCGCAAGCTGCTATGGCTCTCGGGCTGGATGGTTCACCACGCCAACCATATCAGGCCCAACCGCGACGGGCTGAAGGTGGGCGGGCACCAGGCGTCCTGCGCCTCCTGCATCTCCATCATGGCGGCGCTCTATTTCGAGATCGCCCGTCCGCAGGACCGCATCGCGGTCAAGCCGCACGCCGGGCCGGTGTTTCACGCCATCAACTACCTGTTCGGCCGGCAGGAGGTGGCGCCGATGGAGGGGCTGCGCGCGCTTGGCGGCGTGCAGTCGTATCCGTCGCGGGTGAAGGACGGGCCGGAGGTCGATTTTTCCACCGGCTCGGTCGGCCTGGGCGTAGCGATGACCAGCTTCTCGGCGCTGATCCAGGATTACGCACGCCTGCACGGGCTGGGACGAACCGACCTGCCGGCGGGGCGGCATATCGCCATCGCGGGCGACGCCGAACTCGACGAGGGCAATATCTACGAGGCGTTGCTGGAGGGCTGGAAACACGACGTCCGCGATGTCTGGTGGATCATCGACTACAACCGCCAGAGCCTCGATTCCGTGGTCCCCGACCGGCTGTTTGGTCGGATCGAGGGATTGTTTCGCGACATGGGCTGGAACGTCGTCACCCTTAAATACGGCCGCAAGCTGGAGGCGGCGTTCTCGCGCGCGGGCGGCGACGAGCTGCGGCGCTGGATCGACGATTGCCCGAACAGTCTCTATTCGGCGCTGACGTTCCAGGGCGGCGCGGCGTGGCGCCAGGCGATCCTCGCCGATCTTGGGCGCTCGGCGGGCGTGCGCGCCATCGTCGATCCGCTGTCTGATGACGAGCTTGCCACCCTGATGACCAACCTGGGCGGGCATGACACCGAGACCATGATCGAGGCGCTGCGCGAAGCCGCCGCCTTGGGCGATCAACCTACATGCTTCATCGCCTACACCATAAAGGGGATGGGCCTGCCATTCGCCGGGCATAAGGACAACCATGCCGGGTTGATGACCAAGGAGCAGATGGAGCTGTTCCGCCAGGAGATGCGGATCCGCCCGGGTCACGAGTGGGATCCTTTCGAGGGGCTGGACGCGCCGGCGTCCGAGCTTCAGGGGTTCCTCGACTCCTGCCCGTTCGCCGCCAAACTGACGCAAGAGGGGCGCGCGCTCACATCGCCCATCATCGCCGTACCTCCGGCGCTGCCGATGCCGAAAACCGCCGGACGGAAGATGTCCACCCAATCCGGCTTCGGCGATATCCTGGCCGAGATTGGGCGCGGACAAGGCGCGTACGCCGATCTCGCGGCGCACATCCTCACCACCAGCCCGGACGTGACCGTCTCGACCAATCTCGGCCCGTGGGTCAACCGGCGCGGAGTGTTCGACCGGCACACCCGCAACGACGTGTTCCGCGATTCGAAACTCGCCTCTGCCCAGCGTTGGGGGATGAGCCCAAAGGGCCAGCATATCGAACTAGGCATCGCCGAGCAGAATCTGTTCCTTCTGCTGGGCGCGGCGGGGCTGACGCACGCGCTGACCGGAGCGCGGCTGCTGCCGATCGGCACGGTGTACGACCCGTTCGTCAACCGAGGCCTCGATGCACTGATCTACGCCTGCTACCAGGACGCCCGCTTTCTGTTGGTCTCGACGCCGTCGGGGCTGAGCCTCGCGCCGGAGGGAGGACAGCACCAGTCGATCAACACGCCGCTGATCGGCATGGCCGCCGACCGGCTGGCGAGCTTCGAACCGTCGCACGTGGACGAACTGGCGATCCTGCTGCGCCATGCGCTTGTTCACATGCAGGCGCCGGACGGTTCGGCGGTGTGGCTGCGTCTATCGACCCGTCAGCTCGACCAGCCGGCGCGCGAACTCGATCCGGCCGCGGTGATCGCGGGAGGTCACTGGGTAGTCCGGCCGGCGGCGGGCGCGCGGATCGCGATCGGCTATCAGGGACCGGTCGCGCCCGAGGCGGCGGCGGCGTTCGCCGAACTGCACACCGAGGATCCCGGGGCGGGGCTGCTCGCCATCACCAGTCCCGATCGCCTGCATGCCGGCTGGCTTGCCGCCATGCGGGCGCGCCGGAGCGGGGATCGGACCGCTTCGTCGCATATCGAGCGGCTGCTGGCTCCGCTCGCGCCCGGCGCGGCGCTGGTCACGGTACTGGACGGCCATCCGGCGACCCATGCGTGGCTGGGCGCAGTGCGCGGGCAGCGGGTGATCCCTCTCGGTCCGGACCATTTCGGGCAGAGCGGGGATATTCCCGATCTTTATCGCGAGTACGGGATCGACGCCGATGCAGTCCTGGATGCGTGCGCGCAGGCGCTGATTGGCGTGTGAATCTGGTCGAGGCGGCGTCTTAAGGCTTTTTCAACCCCAAGCGCCTTCATTGCCGCGCGAATAGCACGCGAGGGATGAATGGCAGCCAGAAGGGCGGCCCGGGCATTGTTGGCACGCGGCGACGCGCGCGCCAATCCGGGCTGAGGCGCCGTGCTGTTCAACTCCTATGTCTTCGTTGCGTGCTTTCTGCCGGCGGCTCTCTGCGGATTCTTTGTCCTCTCCCGGCTCGGCGGCCGAGTGGGCTCCGCGTTCTGGCTGGTGGGCGCATCGTTTGTCTTCTATGGCTGGTGGAATCCGGCCTTCGTGCCGCTGCTGGCGATGTCGATCGCGTTTAATTACGCCCTCGCGAGGATGATCGGGGGCGCGGTTCGCGTTCCGCGAGTCCAGACCACGCTGCTTTGCATCGGCATCGCCGCCGACATAGGGGCGCTGATCTACTTCAAATACCTCGCCGCGCTCTTGGGCTTCTTTAGTATTCACGGTCTCGCCGATCCCGTCCTTCCGCTGGGGATCAGCTTCTTTACTTTCACTCAGATCGGCTTTCTCATCGATACTCGCCAGGAGTCGGTCGCGGAGAAGGGGCTGCTGAATTACCTCGTGTTCGTCACCTTCTTCCCGCACCTGATCGCCGGACCGCTGCTGCACCACCGAGAGATGATGCCGCAATTCGCCAACCCCGCGACCTATCGGCTATCGGGGGAAAACGTCGCGGTCGGTCTGGCCATCTTCTCGATCGGCCTCGTCAAGAAGGCGCTATTCGCCGACCGCCTGTCCGGGATCGCCATCGGCGGCTTCGCCCATCCCGGTCAGCTCGCGCTCTTTCCGGCGTGGGAGGCAGTGCTGGCCTATTCGCTGCAACTCTATTTCGACTTCTCGGGCTATTCGGACATGGCGATCGGCATCGCGCGCATGTTCAATGTCCGGTTTCCGGTCAATTTCAACTCGCCCTACAAGGCGCAGAGCGTCATCGAGTACTGGCAGCGCTGGCACATGACGCTGACCCGTTATCTGACGCTGTATCTCTACAATCCGATCGCACTCAGGATCGCGCGTCGACGAATGACGCGTGGGCTGCCGATGGGACGCAAGCTCCGCCTTGGCGGGTTCGCCTCCACCGTTCTGTTCCCAACCTCCATAACCATGACGATTGCCGGCGCGTGGCACGGCAGCGGCCTCACCTTCCTAGTCTTTGGGGCGCTCCACGCAGTTTATCTTTGCGTCAATCACGCATGGCGGGTGTTCCGTCCGACCCGATGGAAGTCGGTCCCGGGACACTTCGCGGTCTGTCGGCGGGTTTTCGTGACCTATCTTTGTGTCCTCGTTGGCGCCGTCGTCTTCCGTTCGGACTCGCTCTCCGCGGCATGGACCATGCTAACGGAGATGGTCGGCCTGCATGGTTTTGCGTTCCGTGGTCCGACACCCGAGCGAACACTGACGATCGGCCGCGACTGGGCGATGATCTTGGTCCTGGGCGCAATCGCGCTGGGTGCGCCGAACACGCAGCAGATCATGCGCGATTACGCGCCGGTGCTGAGCAAGGTGAGCGGCGGCGGCCTCGCCTGGCGCCCCAGCCTCGGCTGGGCCATGGTTCTCGGCTGCGTGGGGGCGCTTGGCGTCCTCGCGATCGGCGGTTCCGGCGAATTCCTCTACTTCCAGTTCTAGCCCGTGCTGTTTCGAACCTTGTCCGTGCGGGTCTATCTCGCCATCTCGGCCCTGGTGGCCTTCTGCCTGTTTGCGATCGTGTGGGCATGGGTGGCGCTGATGCCGCTCGCTTTTCTCGATCCCGAGTACCCCGCATGGGCCGCCAAGAAGCAGATGCTCGCGCGCTGCGATCTGGGCGACATGATCGTCGTCGGCGATTCTCGCGCCGCGGCCGACATCATGCCGGCGTCGATGGCACGCAAGACGACCAATCTCGCCGTCGGCGGTGGAGAGGCTGTGGAGGCGTTTGGTGCCGTGCGCCGGGCGTTCGCCTGCCCCAACCCGCCCCGACGTGTGCTGCTCTCGCTGAACCCCGGCCAGTTCGTCCGACCCGACCTGTTCTGGGAGAGGACGGTCCGCTTCGGCTTCCTCGATGCGCGCGAAGTCGCCGAACTCGCCGAAGTGTCCACCGAGACGCATGACTGGTCGGTCTATGAGAACGGCCACAACGACGGATTGACCGGGCGGGTGCGCGCGGCGCTGTACGCCGTCCGCTTTCCCTCGCTCTATTTCGGCAGCCTGGTGAAAGGCGGTGTGTTCCTGCGGCTGTGGGATAACCGCCGGGCGTTCGTCGCGCGGCTGCGCACACGCGGCCAGTACTTCTTCGGTACCGCGCCCGGCTGCGCCGATATAGCGCTGGAGGGACATCTCGACGCCTTCCGCCCGCTGCCCGTTCTCGATCGCTACTTCGATCGCCTGCTGGCGCTGCTCGCGGCGCGGGATGTGCCGGTTGCGTTCGTGGCGATGCCGGTCAACCGCGAAACGGCGCGCGCGACCAGGCCGGAGGTACGAGCCGGCTTCGCCGCCTATCTTCACCGCTACGAGTTGAAATATCCGAACTTCCATGTAATCGGCCCGACGATGCGCGGCTGGCCAGACCGCTACTTCGGTGACGACTACTCTCACCTGAACCCGACCGGCGCGCGTCTGCTCAGCGCCCGGCTCGCGCTTTGCCTTGATGACGACGCTTCCGCGTGCCGCCTCGACGGGGCCGGAGCTCTCGCGCAGACTGCGCCCCCCATGAAGGAGGATGGAGTATGGTCGAGGTTTCCCACCAGCGAGTTCCGGACCAGCAGATTCCCGGCGTCTATCACCGCCGCATCGGCGATATCATCGTTACCGCGCTAAGCGACGGCTTTCTCGACGGCACGCTGGACGTGCTCCAGAACATCACGCCCGACGAAGCGGGCAAGATGCTGGTCGATGCTTTCCGGCCGGGGCGACGTACCTCGGTCAATTGCTACGTCGTCCACTCCGCCGGACGGCTGGCCCTGATCGAGACAGGTTCTGGCAATTACCTCGCGCCGACCGCCGGCAAGCTGGCGGCCAATCTCGCCGCCGCCGGCATCGACCCGGGCGCGGTGGAGACCGTGCTGCTGACCCATATGCACCCGGATCACTCCGCCGGCCTCACCGATCCGAAGACGGGCCGGCGGCTGTTCCCGAACGCCGAGCTGGTCGTGCACGAGAACGAGCCGCGGCATTGGGACGACGACGCGGTGATGGCGCGGGCGAGCGAGCGGGCGCGGAAGCTCTACTTCGAATGCGCGCGTGAGCAGATCGCGCCGTATCGCGACCGGCTACACCCGTTCAGCACCAGCCGCGAGGTGTTTCCCGGCGTAACGTCGGTCCCGCTGCACGGTCACACGCCCGGCCACAGCGGCTATCGCGTCAGTTCGGGCGACGAATCGCTGCTGATCTGGGGTGACATCATCCACGTGCCGGAGATCCAGGTGCCCCGCCCAGAAGTGACGATCGAGTTCGACACCGACCCAGCAGCGGCGGCGGCGACACGCCGCCGAACCTTCGAAATGGCGGCCGCCGACCGCCTGCTGATAGCCGGAATGCATGTCCACTTCCCGGGATTCGCCCATGTCGTCCGCAACGGGGCCTCTTACGCGCTAATGCCGGAGCCTTGGGTTCAGGCGTTCTGATTGCGGTTGACGGACGTATGAACAGGGCTACCATCCCGCTGCAACGGCTCACCGCGAAGTCGGGAGACCAGGGCCCGAGGAGGAGTGACAATGCTCGGTTGGACGCGGCGCGACTTGCTTGCCGGCTCGGCCGCACTGACGACCGGCCTCGCGGCATTTCCCGGTCCCCTCTTGGCCCAGGACCAGCCCAAGAGAGGGGGCACAATCACGGTCGCGATCACCTAGGCGCCGCCCTCGATCGATGCTCAACTCACCTCGGCGGCGGCGTCGCGCGACATCACGCTGCACATCTACGAGCCCCTTTACGCGCGCGACGAGAATGGCAGCCCAGTGCCAGACCTCGCCGAGGAGGTTGTCGTGTCGCCTGACGGCCTGACCTACGTCTTTAAGCTGCGGCCCGGCGTCAAGTTCCACAATGGTGCGGTCATGAACTCGGCCGATGTCGTGGCGTCGATCGCGCGCTACCGCAAGCTCGGCGCTTCCGCTAATCTGCTTGGCGCGATCGATACGGTGAGCGCGAGCGGGCCGTTGAAAGTGACGATGAAGCTGAAGGAGGTCCAATCGACCTTCATCGACAACATCTCCTCGCCGCGCGCGCCGATCGCGATCTATCCGGCCGCCGAGGCCGCCAAGCCTCCCGCCGAGTTCAAGTTCATCGGCACCGGCCCGTTCAAATTTGTCGAATACGTACACGCCGAATCCAAACTACACCAAGCGGGATGGCTTTGCTGGTCGCAAGGAGGTGTTCGGTGGACCGCGCCGTTTTCCGTTTCATGCCTGAATCCGGAGCCCGCAACGCGGCGATGCAAACCGGAGAAGCGCAAATCAATGGGACCACCGATGGACCGACGGTGAAGTCGCTCCAGGGCGACGCCAACCTGAAAGTGCTCAAAGTGCTGCCATTCCACCTACAGGTCGGTAAGTTCAACCACGCTCAGCCGCCGTGCGATGACGTGAACTTCCGTCGGGCGGTCGCCGCCTGCCTCAACATGGAGGAGACGATGGCGATCGCGTTTCCCGACATCTACGACATGTCTGGCGGATGGGCGTTCAAGAACTCACCCTACGCCTCGCAGGCGGGTCAGGACCTGTACAATATTGCCAATCAGGCCAAGGCGAAGGCACTCCTGGCGAAGTCGGGATACAAGGGCAAGACGCTGACGTTCATCGTCGCGACCGGACATGGACACGGCCACCGACATCAAGGAGCAGCTTGGCCAGATCGGCATCAAGGTGGGCGTGAAGGTCTCGGACTGGCCGACCGTCTCGAAGATCGGCTTCACGCCTAACGGATGGCACTTCTGGTCGCATGGCTTCGGTATCGAACCCTACGAGGGGCCGGCGACAGTGATGAGCGTATGGGCCGATGGAACCTCGCAGCTGGAAGACGACCCTGTTATCGACAAGATGTTCGCGGATTACGCCGCCGAGATGGACATGACGCAGCGCAAGGATATCTTCACCAAGTTCCAGTCTCATATGTACGAGAACGTGGTGGCAATGAATCGCGGCAACTACGGGTTGTTTCAAGTGGTGAGCGCGAGGGTTCGCAACTTTGTGCCATACCGCATTCCGCGATTGTGGGGCATTTGGCTGGACGCATGACACGCGGGCGCGACTGGGTCCCGGTGACTTGATTGCTGCGCTTCATCGTTCGGCGGCTGTTCATCTCCGTCCCGGTGCTGGCCCTGGTTTCGCTGATGACGTTCTGTGTGATCTGGCTGGTACCGGGCGATCCCGCCGCCGTGTTCCTCGATGCCAGCGCGACGCCCGCGCAACTCGCGCGCATTCGCCATCAACTCGGCCTCGATGAGCCGTTCTATCTACAGATGGCGTCTTGGTACGGCCGTATCCTGCACGGCAACCTTGGTCAGTCCATTCTGCTGAACCGGGGCGTGACGTCCGAGATCATAGATCGGCTGCCGGTCACGCTTTCCTTGACGGCGCTGGCGCTCGCATTCGCGGTGCTGCCGGGGGTGCTCGCGGGCGTGCTTACGGCGATGCGTCACGGCGAATGGACTGATCAATCGATCATGGTGCTGGCGCTGCTTGGATTGTCGGTGCCGGAGTTTTGGCTCGGCCTGGTGCTGATCTTCACCTTCGCCGTGGATCTTCGCTGGTTCCCCACTGGCGGCTATGTGCCGATCGGCCAGAGCGTCATAGGATGGTGGCGCTGCATGGTGCTCCCCGCATTCACGCTCGCCTCCGTCCAGGTGGGTTTTATCGCGCGCATGACGCGCTCGACGATGCTCGAAGTGCTTCATCAGGACTTCATCCGCACCGCCGACGCCAAGGGACTGCCCTGGAGCGTGATCGCCGTCCGTCGCGGCCTGCCGAGCGCGCTGGTGCCGATCCTCACCGTGATCGGCGTCGTGGCGGCAGGGTTGTTGGGTGGCGCAGTGGCTATTGAGCTGGTCTTCTCGCTGCCCGGCGTGGGGCGGTTGATCATCGGTGCCATCCTGAGCCGCGACTTCCCGGTCGTCCAGGGTGGTCTGTTGTTCGTCGCGGTCATCTATCTTCTCATCAACCTCATCGTCGACATTCTATACGCCGTCGTTGACCCTCGGGTGCGCCTTGAGTAGCGCGGCCTTGTACCGGTTGCTGCGCAACCGCTCGTTCGCGTTGGGCGGATCGCTCGTACTGTTCGTTGGGCTCGTCGCCTGCTTCGCTCCCGTGCTGGCCCCGTACGATCCAATGCGAAGCAACTTCCGAGCGCGGTTGGTCCCGCCAAGCGTCGAGCATTGGTTCGGCACCGACCATTTCGGCCGAGATCTCCTGTCGCGGGTAATCTATGGTGGGCGTGTGTCGCTGGAGATCGGCCTTCTCGTCGTCATCGTCACCGGGCTGAGTGGGACCACCATCGGTGCCCTCGCCGGCTATTTTCGCCATCTGGACAATCCGTTGATGCGTCTCATGGACGCGCTTATGGCGTTTCCCGCGATCCCGCTGGCGATCGTGATCAGCGCGGTCTTGGGCTCGTCGGTCGTCAATGTGATCATAGCGCTCAGCATTGCCACCACGCCGCATTCGGCGCGAATCGTGCGAGGCTCCGTGCTGGTGGTACGTGAGATGGAATACGTCGAAGCGGGCCGCGCCCTTGGCGCCGGCGATCTCCGGCTCTTGTTCGGCCATGTGCTGGTCAACCCCCAGGCACCGCTGATCGTGCGGCTCACGTACGTCTTCGCCATCGCGATACTGGCCGAGGCGGTACTCTCCTATATCGCCGCCCACGCCCACCTTCGGCAACATCATCGCCGGCGAGCGGGATTTCATGGAGAGCGCTCCCTGGGCGATGGTCTTTCCCGGACTTGCCATCGTTATTTCCGTACTCGGGCTCAACCTACTGGGCGACGGACTGCGTGACGTGCTCGACCCGCGCATGAAGCTGTAGTTTCGTGAGGCGAATCCTCGAAGTGGAAGGACTGAGCGTGGGCCTGACCGGCCGCCCCGGCTTGCCGACGATTCTCGATGACGTATCCTTCAGTGTCGCGAGCCGCGAAGTGCTCGGCATCGTTGGCGAATCCGGCAGCGGGAAGACCATGTTGGCGCTGTCCATCATGGGATTACTGCCGCCCGCGTTGCGGATGTCAGCGCGCCGCCTCACTCTGCTTGGACACGAACTCGCGGGCCTGCCGCGTGAGGCATGGCGCTCGCACCGTGGCCGTGATCTCGCGATGATCTTTCAGGAGCCGATGACCTCGCTCAATCCGGTCATGCGAGTCGGCACGCAGATCGAGGAGGTGCTGCGCTGGCGAGGCCACCTGGACGGTGCGGCGGCGCGAAGGCGGGCGGTTGAACTGCTGGAGCAGGTGGAAATCCCATCGCCGGAAAGCCGCCTGGCGGCGTACCCGCACGAGCTGTCCGGCGGTATGCGTCAGCGCGTCATGATCGCGATCGCGTTGGCGGCGAAGCCCACGCTGCTGATCGCCGATGAGCCCAGCACGGCGCTCGATGTCACCGTGCAGGCGCAAATCCTGGATCTCCTGCGCGGCCTGCAACGCGACACTGGTCTCGCGTTGATCTTGATCACGCACGATCTCGGCGTCATCGCGGAAATCGCCGACCGCGCCATGGTGCTGTACGCCGGGCGAGTCGCGGAAACGGCGCCGGTGCGCGTGATCTTCGATGCGGCGGAGCATCCCTACACGCAGGTACTGCTTTCCTCCATCCCCGACATTACCCAGCGCCGGCATCGGCTCGCAACCATTCCCGGCTCGGTGCCCGGAACCGCGAATATGCCGCCAGGTTGCCGCTTCGCCCCGCGTTGCCGGTACCGCTGCGATGCCTGCGACGACGCGCCGCCGGCACTGCGCCGGATGGCGGCGGATCATGAGGTCGGATGCATCCGGCCGTTCGTGTCCGCGCAATGATGAGAATTGGACCGGGCGACGTGCTGATCGCCGCGCGCCGGGTGGCAAAATACTTTCCCACGCGCACCGGCCTTGTGCGCGCCGTGGACGGCGTCGATCTGGATGTCCGCAAGGGCGAGACGCTGGGCCTCGTCGGGGAATCCGGCTGCGGAAAGTCCACGCTGGGCGATTGTTCTTGCGACTGATTGAGCCGACCGAGGGGACTATCCTCCACAAGGGCAGTGACCTTACAAGACTCGGACGGCGTGCGCTGCGGGCGCGGCGACGCGACTTGCAGATCATCTTCCAGGATCCCTTCGGATCGCTAAACCCGCGCAAGACCGTCCACGCGATTATCGCCGAGGCCTATGCGATCCATCGGCTCGGCAATCGCGCCGAGCGGGTCCGGTGGGTTCAGGAGATGCTGGACCTGGTGTCGCTGCCGCGTGACGCGGCGCAGCGTTACCCTCACGAATTCTCGGGAGGCCAGCGCCAGCGCGCGGGCATCGCCCGGGCGCTCGCGCTGCGGCCGGAGTTCGTGGTCTGCGACGAGGCCGTGTCCTCGCTCGATGTCTCTGTGCAATCGCAGATCGTCAACCTAATGCAGGACTTGCAGGCGGAGCTCGGGCTCACCTAACCTATTCATCTCGCATAATCTGGCTGTCGTGCGCCACATTTCCACCCGGATCGCGGTGATGTATCTGGGCCGTATCGTCGAACTGGCGGATGTCGATGCTTTTCGCGCATCCTGCCCATCCGTACACGCGCGCATTGCTGTCGGCGGTGCCGATCCCGCATCCGGACCGGCCGCGGCATCGCCATGCGCTACGTGGCGACGTTCCGAGCGCGACCGCCGTGCCGCGGGGTTGTCGCTTCGCGCCACGCTGCCGCTATGTGGAGCCGCGCTGCCGGGAACTCGACCCGCCGCTGGTCGTCTTGCCTGACGGGGGCGCAGTCGCCTGCCTGCCGGCGGCCGACGGAACGACTGCCGCCGCCGGACGAGGCCTGATAGAGGATTGTACTACTCGGGCAGCAGTTCGATCGCATCTCCCACGGCGAACCGGCCGCCCTCGAGGACCTCGGCGTAGACGCCGAGGTCGCCGTGCCCGTACAAGGCACGCAACTCCGCCACCGGGTCGACGTCGCGCTCGGCGGTCAGCGGATTCACCTGGGTCGCCGGGCAGCGGGGAATGCGCTTGATGATTCGCAGCGTCGCGCCGCCGAGTTGGATTTGGCGTCCCACCCAGTCGAACTCGGCGAACGGCGGCGCGCCGCTGAACCAGACATTGGCGCGGAATCGCCGTCGGTGGCGCCGCATGCCGACGCGGGACTCGTAGTCGCGCAGGCTGGGCAGGCCGATCAGGCTAATGACGGCGACGCGGCTATCGCCGAACACGTGGGGGGGCACGTGATGGAATTGCGGCGTCCCGCGGGCCTCCTCCCCCATGAACCTAGTCAGGTAGGCACCGATCTTCTCGCGTCCGGCGGCGGTCAATGCATTGCCCACCCATCCGCTTCCGTCGGGCGCCCTCAGGCTGAGCATCCCGGTGCGCGGCTCGAAGAACGCGCGCAGGCTGGCGATTCGCGCATTCTCCTTCAAACACATGAAGTTCTGCTTTGGTCGCCAGGCCGGATGCTCCGGATCGAAGCCGGAATCGCCTTGCGCGAGCGCGAAGGCGCGATCCCACGGGATCGCACCTCCCTCTTCCACCTCAGCCGCCTCCAGCGCCTCCGCCGACAGGCCCTTCACTGGGAAGCGGTAGAGATAGTCGATACGCATCCGGCCAACCCCTTGCGAGCGAAGCCGTTATTTCCCAATTTCAGCGGCAAAGGTCCACCTTCCCGCCGCCTCTAAAGGGGCGGGACAGGTGTCAGTCGCCTATTTGAAAGGGACATGCGAATGGACATCGAGAAGTTCACCGAACGCACCCGCGGCTTCCTGCAAGCCGCGTCCACCATCGCGATCCGCGAATACCACCAGAGGATCACCCCCGAACACCTCCTGAAGGCGCTGCTCGACGACGAGGACGGTGCTGCCGCCGGCCTGATCCGGGCGGCGGGCGGCGATCCGAAAGCGGCGCTTGGGAGCGTCGAGGCGGCGCTTGCCAAAGTTCCCAAGGTGCAGGGCGCCGGCGCTGGTCAGCCGCAGCTCACTCCCGAACTTGTCCGCGTGCTTGACGCCGCGCAGCAGGGGGCGACCAAGGCCGGCGACGACTACGTCGCCCAGGACCGCCTGCTGGTGGCACTCGCTGCGTCCGACACTCCGGCCGGACGCGCGTTGAGCGGCGCCGGAGCGTCGGCGCAGGCTCTGGAGAAGGCGGTTACCGACATCCGCAAGGGGCGGCGGGTCACGAGCGAGAACGCCGAATCGAGCTTCGAGGCACTGAAGAAATACACCCGCGACATCACGGCTCTGGCGCGCGACGGCAAGCTCGACCCGGTGATCGGGCGCGACGAGGAGATCCGGCGCACGATCCAAGTTCTCGCCCGGCGCACCAAGAACAATCCGGTGCTGATCGGCGAACCCGGCGTCGGCAAGACTGCGATCGTGGAGGGCCTGGCGCTGCGCATCATCAACGGCGACGTGCCGGAGGCGCTGAAGGGCAAGCAACTCCTGGCGCTCGACCTTGGCGCGCTGGTTGCCGGTTCGAAGTACCGTGGCGAGTTCGAGGAGCGGCTGAAGGCCGTCCTGAAGGAAATCGAGGGGGCCGAAGGCAAGGTCGTCTTGTTCATCGACGAAATGCACACGCTGGTTGGCGCCGGGCGGGCTGATGGCGCGATGGATGCGTCGAACCTCCTGAAGCCCGAACTGGCACGCGGGACGCTTCATTGCGTCGGCGCGACCACGCTCGACGAATATCGCAAATACATCGAGAAGGACGCCGCGCTGGCGCGGCGCTTCCAGTCTGTGTTCGTCGGCGAGCCCTCCGTCGAGGACACGATCAGCATCCTGCGTGGCCTCAAGGAAAGGTACGAGACCCATCACGGCGTGCGCATCACCGACGGCGCTCTGGTGGCCGCAGCCACGCTATCGAACCGCTACATCACCGACCGCTTCCTGCCCGACAAGGCGATCGACCTGATGGACGAGGCGGCGAGCCGGCTCCGAATGCAGGTGGACAGCAAGCCCGAGGAACTGGACGAACTCGATCGCCGCGTGATCCAGCTCAAGATCGAACGCGAGGCACTGCGCAAGGAGACCGATTCCGCCTCGCGCGAGCGGCTCGGCCGGCTGGAGAGGGAGTTGGCGGAGCTCGAGGAGAGGGCGAACGCAATGACCGCCGCCTGGCAGGCGGAGAAGGGCAAGCTCGCCGACACCCAGAAGCTGAAGGAGCGGCTCGAGCAGGCCCGTGGCGAAGTCGAGATCGCGCAGCGGCGCGGCGACCTCGCGCGTGCCTCGGAGCTTCTCTACGGCGTGATTCCGGGGATCGAGCGCGACCTCAACGCCTCGGCCGACGGGCGGTTGGTGAACGAGGCGGTGGACGAGCAGCAGATCGCCGCCGTGGTCTCCCGCTGGACCGGCATTCCGGTGGACAAGATGCTGGAGGGTGAACGCGCCAAGCTGCTGCACATGGAGGAGCAGCTGGAACGCCGGGTGGTCGGCCAGGAGGAGGCGCTGCGGGCGGTCGCCAACGCGGTGCGCCGGGCGCGCGCGGGGCTGCAGGATCCGAACCGGCCGATCGGCAGTTTCCTGTTCCTCGGACCTACGGGCGTCGGCAAGACGGAGACCTGCAAGGCGCTAGCCGAGTTCTTGTTCGACGATGAGCGGGCGATGGTGCGCATCGACATGAGCGAGTTCATGGAGAAGCACAGCGTCTCCCGCCTGATCGGCGCCCCGCCCGGCTATGTCGGCTATGACGAAGGCGGCGTGCTGACCGAGGCGGTCCGCCGACGGCCGTACCAGGTGATCCTGTTCGACGAGGTGGAGAAGGCGCACGAGGACGTCTTCAACGTCCTTCTCCAGGTTCTCGACGACGGACGGCTGACGGACGGGCAGGGGCGGACGGTTGATTTCCGCAACACGATCATCGTGCTGACCTCCAACCTAGGCAGCGATGTATTGGCCGCGCAGCCTGACGG
>JBAWFF010000239.1:0-1821 GCA_049591635.1 Acetobacteraceae bacterium | reverse complement strand
GATGCACCGAAAGCCCATCGACCGGCTCCGCCGAACCGGGGCCGAACCCGACCCGGTTCCGTTGCAAAACAGCCGCCAAATGGCAATACTGTGGACCTGAGCCGCGAACCGGACAGCCGTGGGCTTGTCCCGGGCATCCACGTCTTTACTCGCGGCCAGGAAGACGTGGATGGCCGGAACAAGTCCGGCCATGACGGTGTTTCCGTCATGTGCGACCGCCCCACTTCGTGGGCGCGCCCGCATGTCGCCACGATGAGCCCCACCAGCAAGGACCAAACCTGAATGAACGCCGAGACGATCGCCACGGACCCGGTCGCGCTGCAAGTCGTCTGGGGGCGCCTGATCGCGATCGCCGACGAGGCGGCGGCGACGTTGCGGCGCACCTCGTTCTCGCCCACCGTGCGCGAATCCAACGACTTCGCTTGCGTGGTGTTCGACGCGACGGGCAACGCGATGGCGGAGAACACGATCGGCATCCCGTCCTTCAACATGACGCTGTCGCGGACCCTCGCCCACTTCCTGAAGATCCGCCCCGCCGAGCAGTGGCGCGACGGCGACGTGGGCATCTGCAACGATCCCTGGCTGACCTCCGGCCACATCCCCGACATCACCATCGTCGCCCCGGTGTTCGCCGCCGGCCGGCTGATCGGCTGGACCGGCAGCGTCGCGCACCAGGCCGATCTCGGCGGCATCGGCTGGGCGGCGGACGCGCGCGATGTGTTCGAGGAGGGTATCCGCATCCCGCCGCTGCTGCTGACGGCGCAAGTGGAAGCGTTCATCCGCGCCAACTCCCGCCTGCCCAACCTCGTGATGGGCGACGTCGCCGCCCAGGTCGCGGCGGGCGAGGCCGCCGCGCGCGGCCTGCGCGACCTGCTGACGCGCGAGGGCATCGACGATCTCGCGCCGATCTCGCGGGCGATATGCGAACGCTCCGAGGCGTCCATGCGCCGCGCGATCGCCGCGATCCCGGACGGCGTCTATCGCGCCGCGGTCGACCTCGACGGCACCGGCGAGGAAGACATCCATATCGAACTCGCCGTCACCAAGCAGGGTGAGGAATTGCACCTCGACTACACCGGCACCTCGCCCGAGGTCGGCCGCGCGCTCAACGTGGTGACCAACTACACCGTGGCCTATTCCTGCTACCCGCTGAAATGCGTGCTCGATCCGGCGACGCCGCGCAACGAGGGGTCGTACCGCCCGATCCGCGTGACGGCGCCGGAGGGCTCGATCCTCAACCCGCGCTTTCCCGCCCCGGTGAATGCCCGCCAACTGGTCGGCCATTGCCTGGCGGCGGCGATCTACAAGGCGCTGGCCCCGGTACTTGGCGAACAAGTCATCGCCGAATCCGGCAGCGCGCCGACCTTGCGCATCGTCATCACCGGAACGCGCGCCGACCGCCGCCGCTACGGCGCCATCCTGTTCGTCAGCGGCGGCATGGGCGCGCGCGCCGGGCGCGACGGGCTCTCGGCCACCTGCTTTCCCTCCAGCGTCATCTGCGGCTCGATGGAGATCATCGAGACCCAGTCGCCGGTACGAATCTGGCGCAAGGAACTGGCGCGAGATTCCGGCGGTCCGGGCAAATTCCGCGGCGGGCTCGGGCAGGATGTCGAGATCGAGCTGATCGGCAACGAACCGGCGAACCTGTCGCTGTTCGTCGAACGGATTCGCCATCCCGCCCTCGGCATCGCCGGTGGCCTCGCGGGCGCGCCGTCGCGCGTCGCCTGGAACGGGCGTGAGACCGGATTCCCGCTGAAGGGCCGCAGCCGGCTGGCGGGCGGGGACCGGCTGGTCGTGCGCTATCCCGGCGGCGGCGGTGCC
>JBAWFF010000238.1:0-4372 GCA_049591635.1 Acetobacteraceae bacterium | reverse complement strand
CCGGCAGCACCAGCACGTCCGGGGCGACGGTCGCGCGGATCGCGGCAAGCGAGCGGAGGTAGATGCCCAGCGCATCGGCCTCCGGCTCCATCGCGTGGACGCTGACGTTGGGCGAGATCTTGGCGATCACCTGATCGGCGGCGAAGAACAGTCTCTCGTCCGCCCGCAGCAGCATCGCCTGTTCCAGCGCGTGGCCGCCGCCGGTCAGCACTTGGAATGCGCGCCCGCCAAGCTCCACTGAGTCGCCGTGTTGCAGGCGCGTGTAGGTACTGGGCACGCCGCTGGTCTGGCGAAGGTATTCGTGGCCCCGGCTCAGCACCAACTCGGTCGTCGCCGGATCGAGTCCGTGGCGGCGGTAGAACGGGCGATGCATGTCCGCGCCAAGGTCGCCGGGAGCGTATTGGAGCGCCAGGCTGAACAGGTATTCGGGGCGCGGCATCAGCAACTTCAAGCCGAAGCGTTCGGCGAGCCAGCCGGCGAGGCCGACGTGGTCGGGATGATAATGGGTCACGACCAATCGGGTCAGGCGGCCGGCCGCGAGCGGCCCAGCCAGCGCCTTGTCCCACAGCATCCGGCAACGGTCGTCGCCGAGGCCGGTATCCAAGGCCGCCCAGCCGTCGCCGTCCTCGATCAGGTAAATGTTGACGTGATCGAGCCGGTAGGGAAGCGGCAGCCGCAGCCATAGCACGCCGGGCGCGATGGGGCGCACGCCGCCGGGGGGCGGCGGCTCGGGCTGGGGATACGTCAGGGTCTCGCTCATGGGTCAGCCCGCTATGGTCAGCGCCATGCCCTCGACGGCGGGCACCAAATCCCACGTGATGGCATCCCCACGGGGGGGATCACACCAAAAAGGGACGGCGTTCGCCGTCCTGACGTTCGGCTCCAGCCCCATTGCCGAGCGCAGGGCGCGAAACAATGCCCCGTGTCCCACCACCAACACGGCGGCGGGCAGGGCGGTCGCGCGGTTGACCGCCGCGACCGCGCGGGCGCGCAGGGCGGCGAAGGTCTCCGCACCGTCCGGGTTCCACTTGCCGGCGACCCAAGTGGCGAACCACTCGGTCATCGGCTGACCCTCCTGCACGCCGAACGCCACCTCGCGCAAATCGTCGTCGGTGGCGACCGGGAGCCCCAGGGCCTCGGCGGCGATGGCGGCCGTCACCCGGGCCCGCGACATCGGGGAGGAAACGATGGTGCGGATGCCGCGATTGGCCAGCAACCCCGCCGCCGACCGGGCCTGCGCGAGCCCGGTCGGGTTGAGCGGGATGTCGACATTGCCCTGCGACAGCCCGCGCGCGTTCCAGTCGGTCTCGCCGTGGCGGAGGAACCAGAACGGGACGCGCGCGAGCGTCGGCTCGGGCTGCATCAGGCCTTCAGCCCTTCGGCCTCCATGACCTTTTGCACGGCGGGGCGGGCCAGCATCCGCTTGTAATGGGCGGCGCAGTTGGCCGGCAGCGGGATATTCATGCGCGCGGCGGCCCAGAACTCGACGTAGAACAGCGCCGCGTCGGCGACCGAGAAGCTGGACCCGCAGAGGTAGTTCTTGCCGGCCAGCGCCTTGTCCAGCAGGGCGAGGCCCTTCTCGGCCATCCCGCGGCCTTTCTCCTTCACCTTGTCGGCGTCATCGGCGCTCGGCGCGTAGTTGGCCGGCCCGAACAGGCGCGAGAAGCCCTGCATGTGGATGGTGGAGACGGCGTAGTCCATCGCCTCCAACGCGCGCGTCTGGGCCTCGACATCGTCGGGAAGCAGCTTGGCTTGCGGGTTGGTGCGCGCCAGCCAGTAGGCGATCGCCGGGAACTCGGTCAGCACGGAGCCGTCGTCGCGCACCAGCGTGGGCACCTTCGATTTCGGGTTGATCGAGGTGAACTCCGGCTTGTGCTGCGCGCCTTCCCGTAGGGCGACCGCCTGTGTCTCGTAGGGTTTGCCGATCTCCTCGAGGATCACGTGGATGCCGAGCGAGCAGGCGCCGGGAGAGTAGAGCAGCTTCATGGGGGTTCCTCCTGTCAGTCCGGCTCAGTTACCGCGCGACCGCCCTCTGCTCAAGGCCAAGGCCGGCCCGCCTTGGCCGGACCCCACAAGCGGTTAGACTGCCAACGGCGGGCGAGGAACTCCATCATGGCTGCGAAGATCGGCTACCTTCTACCCACCCGCGAACGGATCATGGAGGGCCAGCCGGAAACCGGCGCATTGCTCGCGCTGGCGGAGCGGGCGGAGGGTCTGGGCTACGATTCCGTCTGGGTCGGCGATTCCCTGCTGGCACGACCGCGCCACGAGCCGCTGACGCTGCTGGCCGCCGTCGCGGCGCGGACCCGGCGGTTGGAGTTGGGCACGGCCGTGTTGCTGCCGGCGTTGCGCAACCCAGTCCTGCTTGCCCATCAGGCCGCGACGCTCGATCAGATCAGCGAGGGCCGGTTCATCCTCGGCATCGGCATCGCCCGGGACGTGCCCAGCATCCGCGCGGAGTTCACCGCAGCCGGTGTGCCGTTCGATAAGCGGGTCGGGCGGATGCTGGAAGGGTTGCGGCTGTGTCAGGCGCTGTGGACCGGCCAGCCCGTGGATTGGGACGGGCGCTGGGAGGTCCGGGGTGGCGTGCTGGCCCCGACACCCTACCGCCCCGGCGGACCGCCGATCTGGGTGGGCGGAAACCAGGAGGCGAGCCGCAAGCAGGTCGGCCGCTGGTTCGACGGCTGGATGCCGAACTCCCCATCTCCGACGGAATGGGCGGAACAATGGGCGGAAGTCCAGGCGACCGCGCGCGAAGCCGGCCGTGATCCGACCCGGCTGTCCGGCTCCATGTATCTGACGCTTTCGCTCGGTGACGACGCGAACCGGGCGGAAGCGCGGTTGGGTGCCTTTCTGGAGCATTATTACGGCTCGTCTGCCGTTCAGTTGCGGACGTGGCAAGCCACCTACGCGGGATCGGCGGCCGGCGCGGCCGAACGGCTTGCCGGCTACGCGCGGGCCGGCGTCGGCCATTTCGTTCTGCGTTTCGTTGGCGATCACGAGCGTCATCTGGAGGCGGTGGCCGGAATACGCGCCCAACTCGGGTAGCCTCCGGCCGGCCTCAGTCGAACAGCGAACTGACCGAGGTCTCGTCGCTGATGCGCCGCATCGCCTCGGCGATCAGCGGCGCGACGGTGATCTGGCGGATGTTGTGGGCGACCCGCACCGCCTCCGTCGCCAGGATCGAATCCGTGATCGTCATCATCTCGAGCGGCGAGGAGGCGATGCGCGCGACCGCGCCGCCCGACAGCACGCCGTGCGTGATGTAGGCGCTGGCCGAACGGGCGCCGTTCTCGATCAGCGCCGCCGCCGCGTTGACCAGGGTGCCGCCGGAATCGACGATGTCGTCGACCAGGATGCAGTCGCGGCCATCGACGTCGCCGATGACGTTCATCACCTCGGACACGCCGGCCCGGTCGCGCCGCTTGTCGATGATCGCCAGATCGACGTTGAGCCGCTTGGCGATCGCGCGTGCCCGCAGGACGCCGCCCACGTCGGGCGAGACGATTATCAGGTCGCGCCCGTTGTAGCGCTCCTGGATGTCGCGGACGAACAGCGGCTCGGCGTAGAGGTTGTCCACCGGGATATCGAAGAAGCCCTGGATCTGGCCGGCGTGCAGATCCATCGTCAGCACCCGGTTGGCGCCCGCCTCGGTGATCAGGTTGGCGACCAGCTTGGCGCTGATCGGTGTCCGGGGACCGGATTTCCGGTCCTGCCGCGCGTAGCCGAAATAGGGCATCACCGACGTCACCCGCCGGGCCGAACTCCGGCGCAGCGCGTCGTGGGCGATCAGCAGCTCCATCAGGTGATCGTTGGCCGGGTAGGAGGTCGATTGCAGCACGAACACGTCCTCGCCGCGGATATTCTCGTGGATCTCCACGAAGACCTCCATGTCGGCGAAGCGGCGCACGGATGCGCGGGTAAGCGGCAGATGCAGCGCCGCGGCGACCGCCTCGGCCAGCGGGCGGTTGCTGTTGCAGGCGACAATTTTCATGCTAGCGGTGCCTCGGCGCCCGGTACGGCGGCGTTCTAACGCCGCCGCCGTGACATGTCCATGACGTCAGGACGGCGGCGGCGGCGGGGGCTGGTCGCGTCCGGATTGGCGCAGCACGACTTCGCGGACCCCGCCCGATGCCTGGTCGGCCACTGCGACCGCCGCGTCGGCCCAGGTGTGGGCGAGCGACCCGGCGGGCACGTCGTTGAGCTGTACGACCCGCCCACGCTCCCCGCCCGAGGGCGAGGTCACGATCCACTGGACCTCCACCCGCTCCTGCCCGCCGCCGATCGGCACCACGCGCACCCGGCCTTGCACCACGAAATCGGCGCCCTTGGGGCTCTCCTGCACGGCCTCGCCCAGGGCGCTCAGCCGCAT
>JBAWFF010000237.1:0-4989 GCA_049591635.1 Acetobacteraceae bacterium | reverse complement strand
GCCCAGTTCTTGTGGTTCGTCACCGGATCGACGCTGAGCCCGATGATCTTGGTGTTGCGGCGATCGAAGTCCGGCTTCAGGCGAGCCATGTAGCCAAGCTCGGTGGTGCAGACCGGGGTGAAGTCCTTGGGGTGCGAGAACAGGATGGCCCAGTGATCGCCGATCCACTCGTGGAATCGGATCGGCCCCTCGGTCGTCTCGGCGGTGAAGTCGGGGGCGGTGGCGTTGAGTCGTAGAGACATAACAAGGTCCTCCTCGGCCCGTATGTAGTGCGGCGCGCGGCGATCGGAAACACCGGAAAGTTCTGGTGCGAAAGACTGGTTTCGAGGTAGGATTTTCTCAGTTCAGCGAGCCTCGGAGGTGGCCGTGATCTTCCGACAGTTGTTCGATGCGACGTCCGGCACCTACACGTATCTTCTCGCCAGCCGGCGCGGCGGTGAGGCGCTGATCGTCGACCCGGTGCTGGAGAAGGTCGACCGCTACCTGCAACTGATCCGCGAGTTGGACCTGAAGCTGGTCAAAGCCGTCGATACCCATCTGCACGCGGATCACATCACCGGCCTCGGGGCGTTGCGCGACCATACCCGCTGCATCACCGTGATGGGGGAAACGAGCGGCGTCGATGTCGTCTCCATGCGGGTCGGCGACGGCGACACCTTGCGGATCGAGGGCATCGGCCTCGGCGTGATCTACACCCCCGGCCATACCGACGATTCCTACAGCTTCCTGATGGCGGATCGTGTGTTCACCGGCGACACGCTGCTGATCCGCGGCACCGGGCGGACCGACTTCCAGAACGGCGATCCGCGCGCGCAATACGAATCCATCTTCCATCGCCTGCTGCGCTTGCCCGACGAGACGATGGTGTTCCCGGCGCACGACTACAAAGGCGACACGGTCAGCACGATCGGCGAGGAGAAGGCGTACAATCCGCGCTTGCAAGTGAAATCAGTGGACGAATACGTGGCCCTGATGAATGGCCTCAACCTGTCCAACCCGAAGATGATGGACGTCGCGGTGCCGGCCAACATGCGCCAAGGGTTGGCGCAGGCCGAGATCGCGCGGCGCGGCTGGGCGGTGACGGCGGAGCAGGCCAAGGATATGCTCGGCCGGCGCGACACCGCGCTGATCGATCTGCGCGAACGCGCCGAGCGCGCCAAGCACGGCACCATTCCCGGCGCGCTGCACGCGCCCTATCCGGAGCTACAGGAGAACATCCAGCCGGGCGGCATCCTGCACGAACTCGCCGCCGACAAGCGCCTGGTGTTCTACTGCGCGTTCGGCGAACGCTCGGCGATGGCGGTGCAGGCGGCGCAGGATGCGGGGCTCTCGGCTTCCTGCCATATCGAGGGCGGGATGGACGCCTGGAAGAAGGCCAGCGGGCCGATCGTTCACTGAACCACCGGGCGGCGGTCGCGCGTGCACGTCGCGCGCTCGAACTGATGGCCCAGCCGGAGCAGGCGCGCCTCGGCCCAGGCGGGGCCGATGAATTCGATCCCCAGCGGCAGGCCCTGCGCGGTGAAGCCGCCGCATACCACGAGTGCCGGGACGGCACCGACATTGGCGACAGTGGTCGCGAATGGCTGCGCGAACCCATCATCGGGACGCTGTTCGGTCAGCAGCGGCGCCGCGCCGGCGGTGGGGAGCGTGACCAGCACGTCGACCGTCTCGAACGCCGCCGCCATCTGGGCGATCAGGTCGGTCCGGCGGCGCTGGGCGGCGATGTAGTCGGCGGCACGGATCAGGGCGCCGGCCAGCACCCGGATGCGGAAGGCGCGGGAATACTCCGCGAGGCGGGTCCGCAAGGTGGCCTCGTGGAGTGCATAGGCCTCCGAGCAGATGAGGATGCGGCCCACCCCGTTGAACTCGGCGATTGGCGGCAGGCTCGCCTCGCTCACGCGGCAGCCGAGGTCGCGCAGCACCGCGGCGGCCTCCGTCATCATCCGCAGCGCCTCCGGCGTTCCCGGCACGTCGCGCTCGTAATGGCGGCGCAGCAGGCCGACCCGCAGACCCTTCACCGAATCGGCGACGCCGCGAGCATAGGCCGTGCGCGGCACGGCGACCGAGGCCGGATCGGCGGCATCGTACCCGGCGATCGCGTCGAGCAGGATGGCGCAATCCCGGGCAGTCCAGGCCATCGGTCCGGCGGTGTCGAGGCTGGGGGCGAGCGGAATGACCCCGCGGCGGGGCACCAGGCCAGGGGTCGGCTTCAGTCCGGCGATGCCGCAATAGGCGGCCGGCAGTCGGATTGAGCCGCCGGTGTCCGACCCGAGGGCGCCCAGCGCGAGACCGGCCGCCACGGCAGCCCCGGCCCCGGAGCTTGACCCGCCGGTGAAGCGGCGCGGGTCCCACGGGTTGCGTGCCGGCGGCCAAGGCAGGTCGAACGCCGGCCCGCCGACGGCGAATTCGTGCGTGGCCAGCTTCCCCAGCATCACCACGCCCGCCTGGGCGAGGCGGCGCACCGTCTCGGCGTCGGTCTTGGGCACATTGTCGGCGAGCAGGCGGGAATGCGCGGTGGTCCGGATTCCGGCGGTCTCGTAGATGTCCTTGTAGGCAAGCGGGATGGCGGTCAGCGGCCCGCCGTCACCGGAATCGAGCCGACGCTGGGCCGCTCGCGCCGCGGCGAGCGCCTGATGCTCGGTCACGGTGATATAGGCGTTGAGCGTGGGATCGAGGGCGGCGATACGGGCTAGCAGGGCCCGGGTCAGCTCCATGGCGGAGAGCTTGCGCGCGGCGAGGAGGCGGGCGGCCTCGGCGATGGTCAGGTATCCGAGGTCGCCGCCGCTCATCGTCGGGCGCGGACGGGCTTGCGTGACGGCGCCTTCTTGCGGACGGCCTTCTTCCGGGCGGGCGCGTTCTTCCTGACGGGCTCCCTTGTCTGGACTGGCGCCGGCGGGGCCAGCCGGAACGCGAACGCCTGATCGTCGGCCATCGGCCGATCGCGCGGAATGGCGGCGATCATCGCCGCGACCTGCCGCCACGCCAGAACGAGGTCCGCCATCTGGCCCGGATTGAGGGTGAGGCCGGTGTTCGCCAGCAGCGCCTGCATGTCGTTGGGCGTGAGGGAGGGCATGGACCTGCGTGGTTGCGGTGCCATCGGGACTAGGAAAGGTTGAGTGAGGGTGAAACGACCGTAGACAACGGGCGGCGCGGGGGCAAGGCTCATTTCCCGACGGGGGCGGGGAAGGGCCATTTTCCGGGGCTGACGCCGGCCCCGCCTCCGGCGTATCCTCGGCCATGCCCTCGCGTGCGCTGCCCATATCCGGCGACTCCGATCCCGCCGTCGCGGAGTTGATCGCCGCGCGGCCGGACCTGTCCATGCATGCAATGGACGGGCTCGTGCTCTCCGGCATTCCGCTGAACGCCGTCGCCGACGCGTTGGGCACCCCCACCTGGGTCTATTCCGCCGACGCCATGCGGGCCCGCTTCGGCGCCCTCGCCGCGGCGCTGGAGCGGGCCGGCGTCGGCGCGCACATCCACTACGCGGTGAAGGCCAACGACCACCTCGCCATCCTGCGCGTGTTCGGCGAGGTGGGCGCGGGCGCGGACGTCGTCAGCGAGGGTGAATTGCTGCGAGTCCGGGCGGCGGGGCTAGCCCCCCGCCGCATCGTCTTCTCCGGCGTCGGCAAGACCGCGCGCGAATTGCGCCTGGCCATCACCGAGGACATCGCGCAGGTCAACGTCGAGAGCGCCGAGGAACTGGAGCAGGTCTCGGGCATCGCCGCCACGCTCGGCCGCACCGTCCGAGTGGCGCTTCGGGTGAACCCCGATATCGACGCCGGGACCCACGCCAAGATCAGCACCGGCCGGGCGGGCGATAAGTTCGGCATTCCCGCCGCCGACGTCACCGCCCTCTACGCCCGTGCCGCCGGGCTCCCTTTCGTGCGTCCGGTCGGCCTCGCGGTGCATATCGGGAGCCAGATCGCGACGATGGCGCCGTACCGCGCCGCTTATGCCCGCGTGGCGGAGCTTGTGCGGGCATTGCGCGCCGCCGGTCATGCGGTGGACACGCTCGACTGCGGCGGCGGCCTCGGGATCGGCTATCGCGATGAGCCGCTCCCGGGTCCGGCGGCGCTGGCCGGTGCTATCGCGGGGGCTTTCCGCGACCTCGATGTGGGGCTGATCGTGGAGCCGGGGCGCTGGCTTATCGGGCCGGCCGGACTGCTGCTCGCCGAGGTCGTGCTGGTCAAGCATGCCGGCGCGCGGCGCTTCGTGGTGTTGGACGCGGCGATGAACGACCTTGTTCGCCCGTCGATGTACGATGCCTGGCACGGGATCGTCCCGCTCGGCGCCGCCGAGGCCGCGGGGACGGCGGAGCCGGCCGACATCGTCGGCCCGATCTGCGAAAGTGGTGACACATTCGCGCGAAACCGGGCGCTGCCGCCGCTGGCACCTGGCGCGCGCGTGGCGATCCTCGACGCGGGCGCGTATGGTGCGGTGATGAGTTCGGTCTACAACGCCCGTCCGCTCGCCGCCGCCGCCATGATCGACGCGGGACGCTGGGCCGTGATCCGAGACCGCCAGCCGGTCGAGGCGTTGTGGCGCGAGGAGCGCATCCCGGACTGGCTTCCGTGACGCCGGGCGAACTCAACCGTCGCCTGGCTTTCCGCCGCGCGCTGGCCTGGGCCGCCCTGTCGTTCGAGCGTCTGTGGCCGGCGTTGTGGCCGCCCCTTGGGGTCGCCGGCCTGTTCGTCTGCCTCGCCCTGCTCGACGTCACGCGCATCCTGCCGCCGCTGGGTCAGGCGGCGTTGCTCGGCGTGACGGTGCTCGCCGTGGCGGCGCTGCTCGTCCGCGGCTTGATCTTTCTGCGCGCGCCGGGTCGGGACGCGGTGGATCGGCGGCTGGAGCGGGCGTCGGGCCTCGCGCACCGCCCGCTCTCGGTGCTGACGGATCACCCCGCCGTCGGCGATGCGACCGCGCTGGCCGTATGGCGGGCGCACGTCGGGCGGGCCGCCCGCCAGATCACCCGCCTGCGTGTCGGCGTACCGC
>JBAWFF010000236.1:0-10848 GCA_049591635.1 Acetobacteraceae bacterium | reverse complement strand
CCCGCAAATACACGCCTGGCAAACGCCGCCTGAGCATCTATTGGACCTGGAGCTATCCGTGGGAAGCCCAACGTGATCCCGCCGCGATGGAAAACCGCTTCTCGACGATGACCGAAGTCCGCAATGTCCTGTGGCCGGAATACGAGACGCCGGAGTGGAGCGCGGCGCGGTTTCTCCAGGGGATCGCCGGTACGCTGGAGCTTTTCCACCGATCCACGCTCGCCTTCCAAGAAATCGCCGGCGAGGTCACCGGTCATCCGGTCGCGGTCTTCCAGCGCATCGACCAAGCGGGTTTCAAGTTGCCGATCGACGAACGGATCCTGGCCGACACCGACACCCTGTTGGTGTTCGGGTTAGACCACCTTCTTTCCGAGCAGGAAGCCACATCGGAGGAGGTCGCGGCTATCCGAGAGTGGCTCAAGCGCGAAGGCGCCTGCCTGCTGCTCGCGCCGCACCACGACGTCGGCTTTACCGACGATTTTAACCAGCGCCAGATGGAATATCTCCATCACGGCGACGCGCTCGTGCCACGTCAGCAGCGCTTTGGCCGGTACACTCGCTCGCTGATGAAGGCGCTCGACGTAGCAGTGCACAATCAGTACGGGCTCCGTCCGGCCCTCGTCAAAGGCACCAAGGAGATCGCGCCCCTCACGGCGTTCCGCGACCTGGACAAACTGGGCCTGCTCAACAACGTTCCCACGCTAAATTTCCATCCCCATCTGCCGCATTATCAGCTGACCTCCGAGGATGCCGGATCGGTGCATCTGCTGGCGCGCCAGCCCATCGACCTCGATCGGCCGCACCCGTTCACCCAAGCCGGCAATACGGAGTTCAACTGCCTGCTATGGATGCCGCCGAACGCGCAGCGCGGTGGTGACATCGTGCTTGTGGACTCGACCAATTTCACCACGCTTTTCGGGGGCACGGAGAGCCTCGAAAATTTCTGGCGAAACCTCGCCTTGATGAATGAACGCCACTGACTGTCCCCAAGGGGCAGTTCCCTTCGCGGTCCCGGGATCGATCCTTGATCGAATGCTGTTCTTCGAAATCGGTGGGCCAACCTACTATTTGATGAAGCGCATCGGACTGATCAAGGGTTCTGGCCCGTGCGTCGCGCGCCGCAGCGCCGCGTTCATCGCCGTGACGTGGCTCCCGCTCCTCTTCCTTACGACGCTGGAAGGTCATGCTCTGGGACCCACGCCGCGGTCGGCGTTTTTGCTGGATTTCGCCACCTATGCGCGCCTCTTCCTGGCGGTACCACTGGTTTTCGCGGCCGAGGGAATCGTGGGGCCCCGAATGCGCAGCGCGGGCCTGCGGTTCCTCCGTGGCGGCATGATCCGACCAGAAAGCCTTTCCGAATTCGCGGCCGCGGTCGCTCGCGTGGAACGGCGGCGAGAGGCGTATCTTCCTGAAGTCGTTTTCCTGGCCATTGCATTGGTCGGTGCATGGTTCTTCTCGATCGAGTGGATCACCGGTCTTGACGCCACGACATGGCACACGAGCTGGATGCATGGAAAGTTCCAGTTTTCGCTCGCGGGACTCTGGTATAATTTTGTCGCCGCACCGCTCATTCAGTTCTTTGTTCTTCGATGGCTCTGGCGGCTGGTCATCTGGACGCTGTTCCTTTGGGACGTATCGCGGCTTCGCCTCAACCTCCTGGCCACTCATACCGACATGGCGGCGGGATTGGGTTTTCTTGGCGTCGCGCATGTCCCGATGGTGATCCTCCCGTTTGCGGTGGGTTGCGTGATCAGCGCCGAGGTAGCGTTTCGGGTGGGTTTCGAAGCCATGCACTTTAATGCGCTGCGGTCGATGGCGCCGCTGCTCGTCGCCTACCTGGTGTTTGTCGAGTTTCTTACGTTCGGCCCGCTGTTGATATTCCTCCCGCTGTTGGTCCGCACACGATTGGCGGCGCTGGAGTCTTACGGAATGCTCGTCCAGCATCACAACCAGCTTTTCCAGAGCAAGTGGATCGACGGAAACTTGCCCGCCGGGGACGAGCCCCTGGGAAGCCCCGATATGTCGTCGCTGGTCGATCTGGGCAGCAGCTATTTGGTCGTCAGGCAAATGCAGATCGTTCCTGTCGCCCCAGGCCAGCTTATCCGAGTCGCTCTCTTATCGTGCCTGCCGGGCCTGCCGCTCATGTTCCTGGTGTTACCTTTCACGGAGATCCTGAAATTGCTGGTCGGCGTTATCAGATGAGCCGAAGTCTCACTACCCCTCAGGCCTCCCGCAGCAACCCCACCACCGAGGCGACCAGCAGCCCTGCCATCGTCAGGTTGAACGCCCTGATCGCCCGCGCCGTGCGCAGCAGCCGCGCCGCGCCGACCCCCGTCATCGTCCAGAAGGCGAGCGTCGGGCCGATGACCACGAGGAAGATGGCGGCGAGCATCGCCGCCTGCGGCAGCGCATAGGCACCCGCCGTGGTGAAGGTGACGACCGCGCTGATCGCGATCACCCACGCCTTCGGATTGACCCATTGAAACAGCGCCGCCTGAAGGAAAGAGAGCGGCCTCGCGCCTCCCACGGCATCCTTCGGCGTCGGCGAGGCGGTCGCGATGCGAATGGCGAGCCACAGCAGGTAGGCCGCGCCGACCCAGCGCAGGATTTCATGCACGACCGGCGCGGCCCGCAGCAGGTCGCCGGCGCCCGCCGCGACGACGACCAGCATGACCGGAAAGCCGATCGCGACGCCCAGCAGGTGCGGCAGCGAGCGCGCGAAGCCGAAATTCGCGCCCGACGCCGCCATCATCGCGTTGTTCGGCCCAGGGCTCGCCGACATCGAAACGGCGAACGCGACGGCGGAGAAGAACCAGGCAGGCGCCTCGGGGTGCATGGCCCGACCTAAGCACATTCGCAAGCGCGGGGGGAGAGAGCGGACGGCTCGAATCTTCCCCTCCCCTTGCGGGAGGGGTAGGGGAGGGGTCCTTGCATGAGGAGGCGTCGTCATGGCCCAGCTTCTCGTTCGCGACCTCGATGACCATCTCATCCGCGCGATCGAGCAGCGCGCCATCTCGCATGGGCGTTCGGTCGAGGCGGAGCATCGGGCAATTCTGGAGGCCGCTCTGGTCTCGGAACAAGAATCGTTCTTTGAGCGTGCCGCGCGACTGCGGGCGCGGACGCCGCCGAGTACGTTCGATAGTGCCGAACAGATACGCTTCGATCGCGACCACAACTATGATTACGATGCGGACGAGTTGTGAATGCCACGGCTATTGACCCCGCCATGACCCCTCCCTCCCGCCTCGCCGCCAACGTGATGCACTTCGCCCGCCTGCTGCGCCGCGCCGGGCTGCCCGTCGGCCCGTCCGAGGCGATGGCCGCGCTACGTGCGCTCACTCTGATCGACCTCG
Organism: Acetobacteraceae bacterium; assembly: GCA_049591635.1. Taxonomy (GTDB): domain Bacteria; phylum Pseudomonadota; class Alphaproteobacteria; order Acetobacterales; family Acetobacteraceae; genus DATFDN01. The sequence goes on along the minus strand of JBAWFF010000236.1, from coordinate 7,495 downwards.
GCAGCCGGGACGAGACGCGGACGGCGCTGCGCGCCTCCATGACCCACCGCCGCGAACACCGCGAAGTGTTCGACGCCGCCTTCGACCTGTTCTGGCGCGATCCCGGTGCCGAACAAGCCGCCGCGGCCGCGCTGATGGACGCGCGCAAGGAGATCGCCCGCGACAAGCCGCCGCCCGCCGCGCGCCGCGTCGCCGAGGCGTTCCAGCCCCCGCGCGAACGCCCGCTCCGCCCCGAGGAGAAACCCCCGCAAATCGACGTCGCGCTGACCGCGAGCGAACGCGAACACCTTCAAACGATGGATTTCGAGGCGATGAGCGCCGCCGAAATCGACGCCGCCAAGCGCGAGATCCGCCGCCTGGTCCTGCCGCTACAACACCAACCGACGCGCCGCCAACGCCCCGATCCGCTCGGCAACGTCGTCGATCTGCGCCGCACCATCCGCGCCAGCCTGCGCCACGGCGGCGAGTTGTTCGCCATCGCCCGCACCCGCCGCGTCACCCGACCGCCGCCGCTGGTGGTCCTGTGCGACATCTCCGGCTCGATGGCCCGCTACGCGCAAATCCTCCTGCACTTCCTGCACGCGGTGACGAACGACCGCGACCGCGTCTCGGTGTTCCTGTTCGGCACGCGGCTCACCAACATCACCCGCCAACTGCGCCACCGCGACGCCGAGGTGGCGTTCCAGATGGTCGCCCACATCGTCCCCGACTGGTCCGGCGGCACCCGCATCGGCGAGGCCATCGAGACCTTCAACCGCTTCTGGGCGCGACGGGTACTGGGGCAAGGGGCGATCGTGCTGCTCATCACCGACGGCCTCGACCGGCCGCGTGAGCAGGACAGTGGCACCGGGCTTTCCGAGGCGATGGATCGCCTGCATCGGTCGTGCAAGCGGCTGATCTGGCTCAACCCGCTGTTGCGTTGGGATGGATTCGAGCCAAGATCACAGGGCATCCGCGCCATGCTGCCGCATGTCGACGAGTTCCGGACGGTGCATAACCTCGCCAGCCTGCGTGGGCTGGTCGATCTGCTCTCCCGCCCGGAGCCGCCGCGGCGAACGATCGAAAGGATAGCGTCATGAGTACCTCAATGGGCGAGACCGAGGACGTGCTGGGCCAGGCCGCCGCTTGGCGGGCAGCGGGCGAGGACGTGGCGCTCGCGACCGTCACCGAGACCTGGGGCAGCTCTCCACGTCCGGCCGGCAGCCAGATGGCGGTCACCGTTTCCGGCAAGATGGCCGGCTCGGTCTCCGGCGGCTGCATCGAGGGCGCGGTCGCCGACGCCGCCATGAAGACGATCGCCAGCGGCGCCCCGCAGCTGCTCGATTTCGGCGTCACTAACGAACGCGCCTGGGAGGTCGGCCTCGCCTGCGGCGGCAAGGTCAAGGTGTTCGTGGAGAAGCTGACGTGACGCCCGAAATCCTCGCCGCGCTCACCCGGGCGCGGGAGGAGAAGCGGCCGATCGTCCTCGCGACGCGCCTCACGGACGGCGCGCAGCACCTACTGCCCGATCCGAGCCAGGACAAGGCGCTGAACGAAGCGGCCGAGGCGGCGCTGCGCGACGACAAGAGCGCGACGATTCAATCCGATGGAACCGCATGGTTCCTCCAAGCCCACAATCCGCCGCTGCGCCTGATCGTCGTCGGGGCCGTCCACATCGCCCAGGCCCTGGTCCCGTTCGCCTCCGGCTGCGGGTTCGAGGTCACGGTCGTCGATCCGCGCCGCTCCTTCGCCTCCGACGAGCGCTTCCCGAACGTCACCATCCGCACCGACTGGCCCGACGAGGCGCTCGACGCGCTACACCCCGACGCCCGCACCGCCGTCGTCACGCTGACCCACGATCCGAAGCTCGACGACCCGGCGCTGGACCGCGCCTTGCGCTCCAATTCGTTCTACATCGGCTCCCTCGGCTCGCGGCGCACCCACGCCGCCCGCCTCGCCCGGCTGCGCGAACTTGGCCACACCGACGCGGCGATGGCGCGCATCCGTGGCCCCGTCGGCCTGTCGCTGGAGGCGGTGACGGCGCCGGAGATCGCGCTCTCGATCGTCGCCGAACTGGTCGCCGCCCGGCGCGGCGCGGCGCTCGCCGACCGGCAGCCGGCGCGACAAGCGGCATGAAATTCGGGCCGGTCCCGCTCGCCGAGGCGAAGGGCACGATCAACGCCCACAGCCAGCGCCTCGGGGAGCGGATGATCCGCAAGGGCTCCTTGCTCGACGACACCGCGATCGCCGCGCTCCGCGAAGCCGGGCGCACCGAGGTCATCGCCGCGCGGCTGGAGCCGGGCGACGTGCCCGAGGACATCGCCGCCGACCGCCTCGCCGATCCCCTTGTCGCCCCCTTGCTGAAGCGCACCCGCGCCGCGACCGGGCGGGTCAACCTCGCCGCCGAGGCGCCCGGCCTGCTGCGTCTCGATGTCGCGAAGATCAACCGCATCAACGGGGTCGATGAGAGCCTAACGCTCGGCACCTTGCCCGACTACGCGGTGGTCGCCGCCAAGGACCTGGTCGCCACCATCAAGGTGGTGCCCTTGGCCGTCCCCGGCGCCGTGCTCGACGTGGTCGCCGCCATCGCGCGCCAGGGCGGCCCGGCGCTGACCCTGCATCCGTTCCGCCCGCTCCAGGTCGGCCTGGTGGTGACCGAACTCCCCGGCATGAAGGAGAGCGCCACCGAGAAGGCGATCGCCGTCACCACCGAGCGGGTGAACCGCCTGACCGGCACCATGCTGCCCGCCCTGCGCGTCCCGCACGAACAGGCGCCGGTCGTCGCGGCGCTGGAGTCGCTGATCGCGCAAGGCGCGGAGATGCTGCTGATCGCCGGCGCCTCGGCGGTGGTGGACCGGCGCGATGTCGGTCCGGCCGCCATCGTCGCCGCCGGCGGCGAGATCCTGCATTTCGGGATGCCGGTCGATCCGGGCAATCTGATCTGCCTCGGCCGCATCGGCGACCGTCCCGCGCTCGTGCTGCCCGGCTGCGCGAAATCCCCCAAGCTCAACGGCATCGATTTCGTCCTGCCGCGCCTGTTCGCCGGGCTGGCGGTCCGCCCGGCCGACGTGATGGGCCTCGGCGTCGGCGGCTTGCTGAAGGAGACCGATTCTCACCCGCTGCCGCGCGAGAAGGCGCCGGGCGTGGTGCGCTCCGGCCCGGCGCCGCGCAGCGCCCCGATCCTCGCGGCCGTGGTGCTCGCCGCCGGCCGGTCGCGGCGAATGGCGCCGCACAACAAGCTGCTGGTGACGGACCGCGCCGGCAAGCCAATGATCGCGCGGGTGGTCGACAACGTGCTGTCGTCCAAGGCGCGGCCGATCCTGGTGGTCACCGGCCACATGGGCGCCGAGATCGAGCACGCGCTCGGCGGCCGGCCGGTCCGCTATGTCCACGCCGCCGACTACGCCGAGGGGCTGTCGGCGAGCCTCAAATCCGGCATCGCCGCCGTTCCGCCCGAGGCCGCCGCCGCGTTGGTCTGCCTGGGCGACATGCCGCTGGTCACCGGCCGCATGATCGACCGGCTGCTGGAGGCCTACGATGCCGACGAGGGCAGGCTGATCGTGCTGCCCACCTTCCGCGGCAAGCAGGGCAATCCGATGCTGTGGGACCGCCGCTTCTTCGCCGAGATCCTGCAAATCACCGGCGATTCCGGCGCCCGCGCCCTGCTCAGCCGCCATCTCGAAAACGTCGCCGAGGTGGAGATGGGCGACGACGCGGTGCTGCGCGACTTCGACACCACCGACGCGCTGGCGACCCTGCCCGCCCGCCTGCGTCCCGAATCGCTGGTCGCGGGGTAGCACGATGCCCATCTGCGAGGCCGACCCCTGGCGGATGCAGTATTTCGAGGCCGTCGCCTGCCCCCAGGACATCCGCATCTCCACCGAGGACGCGGATTCCTGGATGTGGTTTCCAGCGCATCGCTGGATCTACGACAAGCTCGCCGTCGCGCTGTCTCAGGGACTCGATGCCGCCCCGCACGGCGTGATGCCGCCCCGCTTCCCAGTATTCTCCAAGCCGATCATGAATTTGCGCGGCATGGGCACCGGCAGCCGGGTGATCGACACCGAGGCCGATTACAAGGCCGCACTTACGCCCGGCCATTTCTGGTCGACCCTGCTCACCGGGCGGCACATCAGCAGCGACGTCGCCCTGGTGAACGGCGCCCCGCGCTGGTGGCGCCACGCCGAGGGCGCGGTGACGGAAGGCGGCACGTTCGATTACTGGCACCTGCACGCCCCGCCGATCGCCGAGGTCGAGGAGTGGTGCAACGCCTGGGCCGCCAACCACCTCGCCGGCTACACCGGAATGGCCAATTTCGAGACCATCGGCGGCCGCATCATCGAGGCGCATCTGCGCTTCGCCGACCAATGGCCCGACCTCTACGGCGAGGGCTGGGTCGAGGCCCTGGTGCATCTCTACGCAAGCGGCGAGTGGCGCTTCGCCGACGCCGACCGCGCCGACGGCTACAGCGTCGTCCTCTTCGCCCCCCACGGCCGCCGCTACCACCACCCGCCGCCGGAGTTGGTGGAGGCAGTGCGCGCCATGCCGGACGTCTCCAGCGTGCAGATCACCTTCCACGAGGGCCGCGACCCGGCGCACCACGCGATGCCGCCGGGAGGGTTTCGGGTGGCCATCGTGAACGCCCGGACGCTGGAGGCGGGGCAGGCGGCGCGGGAGCGGTTACGCGCGGCCATCATTGGGTAGCGGGCAGGACAAGCCCATTCTCATTGCTCCTTCGGCCGACCCAGCATTAGTCTGAAGGCCGGCCACCAAGGCGAGGCCCCTCGCCACCGACCATGAAATCAATCGCCGGCGGCCAGGGGCAAGCCGCCAAGGGGAGGCGTTTCATGACCGGTTCAGGCAAGATCTCGCGCCGCGACGCGCTGAAGCTCGGCGCCGCGGCGAGCGCGCTGCCGCTCGTTCACATCCGTACGGCGGGCGCGGCGGGCAAGCTGTCGGTGGGCTTTCAGGATCATTGGGTGCCCGAGGGCAACGTCGTCATGCGCCAGCAAGCAGAGGCGTGGGCGAAGAAGAACATGGTCGACCTCCAAGCCGACTTCATCACCACCATCGGCAACAAGCTGCTGATGACCGGGGTCGCGGAGTCCCAAGCCGGGTACGGGCATGACATCTACACGTTCTACAGCTGGGAGGTGTTCAACCGGCGCGACAAGCTGCTTCAGGTCGATGACGTGATGGAGCGTCTGGCCGGCCAGTACGGCCCGGTCGACGTGACCGCCGAATACCTCGCCAAGCAGAAGGGCCACTGGATCGCGGTTCCGACCAGCTCCAGCTCGCAGACCAAGCCGCCCTGCGCGCGCATCAGCTGGATGAAGGAACACGGCTTCGACCCGACCGCCGCCTACCCGGTGAAGCCCGAACACACGGCGCTGGCGGATAGCTGGAACTACGACCTGCTGCTCAAGCTCGCCGAGGAAGCCAAGAAAAGCGGCATGACGTTCGCGATGGGCTTTGGCAGCAATCTCAACACCGACGGGATCGACCAGATCGGTGCCATGTTCCAGGCGTTCGGCGCCGACCTGATGAACCGGGACGGCAAAATCCTGCTCGATTCCGACCCCGTGCAGCAGGCGCTCGAATACTCGCGAAAGCTCGTGCAATTCCTGCCCGACGCGGGCAACAGCTACGACGACGCCTCCAACAACCGGGCGCTGATCTCCGGCAAGAGCGCGCTGATCTTCAACCCGCCCTCGGCCTGGGCGCTGGCCAAGCGCGACGCCCCGCAAGTGGCGGCCGACTGCTGGACCTTCTCCGCTCCAGCCGGGCCCAAGGGCCGCTTCGTGCCGACGCAGATCTATTTCTGGGGCGTCTGGAACTTCAGCAAGAACCAGTCGGCGGCGAAGGAGCTGCTCGAATACCTCATGCAGAAGGAGCAGGTGGAGGCGCGCGACAACGCGGTCGTCGGCTACGACATCCCGCCCTACGCCAAGATGCTGGACTTCAAGGTGTGGGAGACCGTCGAGCCGCCGCCGGGGACGGTGTACAACTACCCGATCCGGCCCTGGCACAACGCGGTGCCCAGCCTCACCGGCTCCGAGGCACCGCCGGAGGTGGCGGTGCAGATCTACAACGGCCCCGTGCACAACGGCATGTTGGCCCGCCTCAAGACCGGCCAGAGCATCAAGCAGGTAACCGCCTGGGCGAAGGATCAGCTCGAGGGATTCCTGACCTGATACGAACTCTACACCGTCATGGCCGGACTTGTTCCACGGCTGTCCGGTTCGATTTTGCTGTACAAAGCGCACGGCATTGATTCTACTCAGCTCGGGACGTTTGGCGACGATCCGGGACATGAGGAGGGCAACGCCGTGCCGCATCAGAATACTGTGTTTCGCGACCTGGTAAATCGGCTGCCCTGGGGCGTGCTGGATCGGCTGGTCGCCGAGGCCCGGGCCGACGCCGGGGTGCGCCGGCTGAGCACCAAGGACCAGCTTCTGGCGATGATGTTCGCCCAATTGTCGGAGGCGAGGAGCCTGCGCGACGTCGAGGCGGTGCTGGAGAGCCAAGCCTCGCAACGCTACCACGCGGGCATGCGCCCGGTGCGCCGCTCGACCTTGGCGGACGCCAATCTCAGACGGCCGGCGGCGGTGTTCGCCGGCCTGTTCGCCGCGATGGTGGCGCGGGCGGGCCGGCACCTGCGCCGCACCGTCGGGGAGTGCGTGCATCTGATCGACTCCACCAGCATGCGGTTGAACCAATTGAGCGCCGATTGGTCGCGCTTCTCGGCCGATGTCTGCGGTGTCAAGGCGCACATCGTCTATGACCCCGACGCCGGCCGCCCCGTCTACCTGGCGATCACCCCGGCCCGCGTCAACGACATCACCGCCGCCCAGGAGATGCCAATCCACGAAGGCGCCACCTACGTCTTTGATCTCGGCTATTACGACTACGGATGGTGGGCCAGGCTCGACGCCGCCGACTGCCGCATTGTCACCCGGCTGAAGTCCAACACGCCGCTGGCGGTGATCGAGACCCTGCCGGTGCCGCCCGACAACAGCGCGATCGTCTCCGATCGCATCGGGCATCTGCCTGGACGGCTGGCGAGGAACCGGCGCAACCCGATGGCCAATGCGGTGCGCGAGGTGCGGGTCAGGATCGAGACCGGCAAGGTCTTGCGCATCCTGACCAATGATCTCGACGCGCCGGCGAGCGAGATCGCCGACCTCTACAAGCGGCGCTGGGCCATCGAGCTGTTCTTCCGCTGGGTAAAGCAGACGCTGAAGATCGGCCATTTCTACGGCACCAGCGAGAACGCGGTGCGCATCCAGATCGCGGTCGCGCTGATTGTGTTCCTGCTCATCAAGATGGCCCACGCCGCGCAACGGGCGATCCCCAGCCTGACCATGTTCGCCCGTCTGCTGCGCGCCAACCTGATGCACCGAAAGCCCATCGACCGGCTCCGCCGAACCGGGGCCGAACCCGACCCGGTTCCGTTGCAAAACAGCCGCCAAATGGCAATACTGTGGACCTGAGCCGCGAACCGGACAGCCGTGGG
>JBAWFF010000235.1:0-9661 GCA_049591635.1 Acetobacteraceae bacterium | reverse complement strand
ACCAACGGCAGGGAAGCGGTCAGCGCGGCGAGGCGGCGGCGGGTGATGGCGGGCATGGATTTCTCCTTTGGGGTGAATGCTGTTTTATAGGGGCGGGGACTCGGATCAAGGCCATGAAGTTCGGCATCTTCGACCACATGGATCGCGGCGGCGGCGATCTGGCCTCGTTTTTCGAGGACCGGCTGCGCCTCGTCGAGGCGTATGACCGGGCTGGTTTCCTTGGCTACCACGTCGCGGAACACCACGCGACACCGCTGGGCCTCGCGCCGTCGCCCTCCGTGTGGCTCTCGGCGGTGGCGCAGCGGACAACCCGGCTGCGGTTCGGCCCACTGGTCTATACACTGCCGATGTACCATCCGCTGCGCGTCGTCGACGAGATCTGCATGCTCGATCAGATGAGCCGCGGACGGTTCATGTTGGGAGTCGGACGCGGCATCTCGCCAATCGAGTTGGAATATTGGGGAACCGATCCCGAGGCGGCGCCGGCGCTGTACCAGGAAGCGCTGGAGGTCGTGCTGGCGGGCCTCTCGACGCGGGAGCTGAGTTACGCGGGCCGTTACTATCGGTACGAGAAAGTGCCGATCGAGTTGGAGCCGTTCCAGCGTCCCCATCCGCCGCTTTGGTACGGGATCGGGCGGCCGGACAGCGTTCCCTGGGCGGCGCGGCGCGGGGTGAACGTCGTCGCCAATTTGCCCCCGACGTCGATGCGCGCGCTGACGGATCGGTATCGCGCGGAATGGGCGGCGCTCGGCAACCCGCCGGAGGCGTTGCCGCTGATGGGGGTGAGCCGGCATGTCGTGATCGCCGAGACCGATGCCGAGGCGCTCGCCGTCGCACGACGGGCCTATCTCGGGTGGCGGGAGAGCTTCCTCAAGCTGTGGCTGTTGCATGGAAAGATGCCGTCACCGCAGGCAGTGTTTCCACCCAGCTTCGACGAGGCCGAGGCATCCGGGCGGGCAGTCGCGGGAACGGCGGGAAAGGTGCGCGACTTCATGCGGGCGCTGGAGGCCGAGAGCGGCGTCAACTACGTGCTATGCCGGTTCGCCTTCGGCGACATGGCGCGCGCGGAGGCGGAGCGCTCGGTCGATCTGTTCGCACGCGAGGTGATGGGAGCGTTCGGGTGAGCCAGGTGCACGCCGCCCCGTCCAGCTTCATGGGCGTGCCGTTCTCGCGGGATTTGTCGGCGAGCCGGGCGGCGATCATCGGGGTTCCGTTCGACTGCGGCACCCATCCGGTACGGATCGGCTCGCGTCTCGGTCCCGCCTCGATCCGCGAGCAGTCGGCGCTGGTCAGGCGCTACGAGCCACCGTATTTCGACTTCGACCCACTGGCCGCGTTGGGGTTGGTCGATTGCGGGGATGCGGCCGTCATCCCGGGTGCGATCGGGGAGTCCTACGCCGCGATCGAGGCGGCGATCGGACAAATCGTCGCCGCCGACGCGATCCCGATCGCGCTGGGCGGGGACGGCGCGATCAGCCTGCCGCACATGCGCGCGCTGCACCGCAAGCACCCCGACCTGGTGGTGCTGCACATCGACGCCCACACCGACACCTATCCGAGCCACGGCACCGGCGAGCGCGACCTGTATAACGTGGCGACGACCTTTACCCGCGCGTCGGAGGAAGGCGTCGTCGATCCGGCACGCTCGATGCACATCGGCGCACGCGGTCCGACCTATCTCGACGGCGTGTTCGAGTTCACCCGCCAGAAGGGCTATCAGGTGATCCACGGCGCCGACCTGACGCGCCGCGGCCTTCCCGACGTACTCGCCGAGGTGCATTCGCGGCTGGCCGGGCTGCCGGTCTATCTGTGTTTCGACATGGATGTGTTCGATCCCTCCTGTGCGCCCGGCGTCTGCACGCCGACCTGGGGCGGCTTGCTGTCGCGTGAGGGGCTGGCGTTGATCGAGGGGCTCGGCGGCCTGCGCTTCGTCGGCTTCGAAGTGAACACGGTCAGCCCGCCGCACGATGTCGGCGGGATGACCGCGTTCCTCGCCGGCGCGTGCGTGCTGAAGTTCCTGGTCCTGGCGTGCCGTTCGCCGGGGATTGCATTGTTGCGACAGATACCAGAGATGGTCGGGAGGACGGGATGACGAACGAGGATGCGAGGAAGCTGGTCGCCTATGTCGAATCGCTGTTCATGCCGTGGAACGTCGACGCGCTGGTGGCGGGGTTCACGGAGGACTGCACGGTGCGCTTCGGCACCTTGCCGGAGTTTCGCGGGCGCGAGGCGCTGCGGAATTTCTTCGAGACGCGGCGGGCCAAGCAGCGCGACTACAATCTGTCGAAGCGGATGCGCTCGCTGGTCGGCGATACGATGACCAATGTCTGGGAAGGAACCTGGCGGGATGCCGAGACAGGGGTCGCCATGAAGGGATTCGGCGTCGAGCTTTGGGTGCTGCGCGACGGGTTGGTCGCGGTCTGGGAGGCGGCGTTCAACACGGCACCGGCGGATGCGACGGGGAATGTCGCGCGGATGCTCGGCTAGGACCGATTGGAAGGACCGCCGATGGACACCCAGCGTACCAACTCGCGGATCGTCGGTGCCTATCGTGAGCGCACGCGCCGCTCAGCGGCGCTGGCGGCGGAAGCGGCCGGGCTGTTCCCAAGCGGGATCACCCACGACTCGCGTCATCTCGACCCATACGGCATCTATGTCGAGCGCGCGGTTGGGCCGCACAAATGGGACGTGGACGGCAATCGCTATGTCGACTTCTTCGGCGGCCACGGCGCGTTGCTGCTCGGGCACGGCAATCGAGTGGTCGGCGAAGCCGCCGCGCGGGCGATGGGCGACGGCACTCATTTCGGCGCGAACCACGCGGGCGAGGTGGGCTGGGCGCGGGCGGTCCGCCGTCTGATCCCGTCGGCCGAACGCGTGCGCTTCACGTCCTCGGGCACCGAGGCGACGCTGATGGCGGTGCGGCTGGCGCGGGCGCATACCGGGCGCGCCACCTTGCTGCGTTTGCGCGGCCATTTCCACGGCTGGCACGACCACATGACGGCGGGATATTCCAGCCATTTCGACGGCTCCCCGACACCGGGCGTGCTGGCGGGCGTCGCCAAGAAGTCGATGCTGATCGATCCCAACGACGAGGCAGGGCTGCGCGCCGCGCTCGAAGGCAACCCCGACATCGCCGCGGTGATCCTGGAGCCGACCGGATCGAGCTTCGGGCAGGTGCCGATCCGGCCCGAGTTCCTGCACACGCTGCGCCGGCTGACCGAGGCGCATGGCGTGCTGCTCATTTTCGACGAGGTGGTGACGGGCTTTCGCGTCTCGCGCGGCGGGGCACAGGTGGCGTTCGGCATCCGGCCGGACCTGACCAGCCTGGCGAAAATCCTCGCCGGCGGGCTGCCGGGCGGAGCGGTGGCGGGGCGGCGCGACATCCTCGACCTGCTGGATTTTCGCGCCAGCGCGGCGGCCGGGCGGGAGAAGATCCAGCATCAGGGCACGTTCAACGGCAATCCGGTTTCCGCCGCCGCCGGCACCGCGGCACTGGGCGTGATCGCCGATACCGATGCCAACGAACGCGCCGACGCGGCCGCCGCCGCTTTGCGCGACGCGCTGAACGAGGTGATCGCGGCCGAGGGCGTGCGATGGGCGGCCTACGGCACCTCGTCGGGCTTCCATCTGTTCATGAACCCGCGCCGCCGCCCGATCCTGCCCGGCCGGTTCGATCCGCATTCCGTGGGCTTCGCGGAGATGAAGGACCAGCCGGGCCCGATCGCGCGCAAGCTGCGGCTGGCTTTGCTGGTGAACGGGGTCGATGTGAATGGCAGGCTCGGCGGACTGCTGTCCTGCACGCACGAGGCGTCCGACCTTGCCGATGCGGCCGCCGCGTTCCGCGAGGCGCTGCGGATGGTCAGGCAGGAGGAGGAGATCGGCTAGGCGCGTTGGGTCCACAAATCCCGTTCGCAACTGCGAAAGATGTCTACAAATGCTGCACTTGCGAACGGTGTTGTGTCTACAATTGCTGCACCTGCGAACGGCATTATGCCTACAAATCCGGGGCCGGCGTGGCCGATGTGACTACAAATCAGGCGACCGCGACGGCGTTCCGCCGCCCGATCCGCAGTACCAGCAGTGACGCCATGAAGCACAGCACGCCGCTGCCGGCGAAGGCGAGGACGTAGCTGCCGGTCTCGGTGCGAACGATGCCGGCGCCGAGGGCCGCCGCTGCCCCGCCCAACTGGTGGCCGGCGGAAATCCAGGAAGCGACCACGGGGGCGTCACGCTTGCCGAAGATCTGGGTGGTCAGGGCGACCGTGGGCGGCACGGTGGCGACGAAGTCGAGGCCGAAGAAGACCGCGAATATCCCGAGACTGATCGGATCGAAGCCGCTGAACGGCAGCCAGAGCAACGAGATTCCGCGCAGCCCGTAGTACCAGAACAGCAGGATGCGGGAATCGTAGCGGTCGGTCAGCCAGCCGGAACCCAGCGTGCCCATGAAGTCGAACACCCCGATCGCGGCCAACACGCTCGCGGCATTCACCGCCGAAATGCCGTGATCGGCGCAGAATGGGATCAAATGGGTGATCACCAGCCCGTAGGTCGAAAAGCCGCAGATGCTGAAGCTGCCGGCCAGCAGCCAGAAATCGAGCGAGCCGGCGCCCCGCGCCAGCCCCGTCATCGCGATCCGGAACGGGTTGCCCTCCAGCGGGGCCTCCGCCACCGGCGCGGCGGCGCCGAACGGGACGGCGCCGATCGCGGCGGGGCTCTCGGCGAGCAGCAGCCAGACGACCGGGATCAGCGCGGCCATGACGCCGGCCGCCGTCCAAGGAACGAACCGCCAGCCGGAGGCACCCGCGATGTGGGCGAGCAGCGGTAGGAAGATCAACTGGCCGCTGGCGTTCCCCGCGGTCAGCATCCCGACCACCAAGCCGCGCCGCTCGACGAACCAGCGGTTGGCGACGGTGACGGCCAGCGCCATCATCCCCAGGCTGGAGCCCAGGCCGACCAGCACACCCCAGGTGAGATAGAGCTCCCAAATCCGGGTGATGAAGCCCGACAGGCCGGCGCCGAGGACGAGCAGCGCCATCGAGCCGAACACCGTCGCGCGCAGCCCGATCGTGCGCATCAGCGCGGCGGCGAACGGGCCGCCGAGGCCGAACAGGGCGATATTGAGCGAGATCGCGCCCGAGATCGTCGCCGTGTCCCAGCCGAACGCCTTCTCCAGCGGCACGATCAGCACGCCGGGCGCCGCCCGCACGCCGACCGAGCAGATGATGACGGCAAGCGCCGTGAATGCGACCACCCAGGCGTAGTCAACCCGGCCGGCCAGCAGGCGAGCGATGCGGGGAGAGGGACTCATGGGGTGCAATCCGTTGGAAGAGGGGTTATCATGACGGGCGTCATGGAAAGGTCAACCGAAATCATGACGGGCGTCATGCCAGGGGAGCGAGACTGATGCGCGTTGCCAGCGAGCGCGGCGTGGCCAGCCGGGCGCGGATCGTCGAGGCCGCCGGACGGCTGTTTCGCGAGCACGGATTCGACGCGGTCGGCGTCGATGCGGTGATGCACGAGGCCGGTTTGACGCATGGCGGGTTCTACACGCATTTCCCGTCCAAGGAGGCGCTGGTCGCCGAGGCGGCATCCGCGGCGCTCGCCCGCTCGGCTTCCCGCTGGGAGGCGCTGTCGCGCGACGAACCGCGCGAGGCCGCGCTGGCACGAATTGTCGCCTCCTATCTCGATCCCGCCCATGTCGCCGAGCCGGCGCGTGGCTGCCTGCTGGCGGCACTCGGCTCCGAGGTGGCTCGCCATCCGACCGCCCGGCCGGGCGTGACGGCGGCGATACGGGTGATGCTCGGGGCGCTGACGCGGTGCTTGCCGGGGCGGCGGCGGGAACGGGCGGTCGCCGGGTTGTGCACGCTGGTGGGAGCGGTGGTGCTGGCTCGGGCGAGCGATGACCCCGCACTGTCGGCGGAGATACTGGAGGCCGCGCGGGTAGGAGTCGAAGCCGGCTGAGCGGCCTTTCCGCCGCCGGGAAACGTGGTAAAGCCCGGCCCCCATGCGCCACTTCCTGGACTTCGAGAAGCCGCTCGCCGAGCTGGAGGGCAAGATCGACGAGCTGCGGCGGATGTCCGAGCCCGGCGGCATCAACATCGCCGAGGAAGTCGCGCGGCTGACCGAGAAGGCCGATCGCCAACTTCGCACCCTCTATGCGCGGCTGACCCCGTGGCAAAAGACCCAGGTGGCGCGCCACCCGGACCGGCCGAAGGCCTCCGCCTACATCGAAGGGCTGATTACCGAGTTTACCCCGTTGGCGGGTGATCGCGCGTTCGCCGACGACAGCGCCGTGCTCGGGGGTGTCGGACGATTTCGAGGCCGGGCGGTCATGGTGATCGGCACCGAGAAGGGCTCGGACACGGACAGCCGGCTTGCCCATAATTTCGGCATGGCGCGCCCCGAGGGATACCGGAAGGCACGCCGGCTGATGGAGCTGGCCGGACGGTTCAACCTGCCGATCCTGAGCTTCGTCGACACCTCGGGCGCGTTTCCCGGCGCGGATGCGGAGGCGCGGGGCCAGGCCGAGGCGATCGCGCGGGGCATCGAGGCGTGCCTGAGCGCGCCGGTGCCGCTGGTCGCCACGATCGTCGGCGAGGGCGGCTCGGGCGGGGCGATCGCGCTAGCCGCCGGGGACCGGACGATCATGCTGGAGCACTCGATCTACTCGGTCATCCCGCCGGAAGGGTGCGCGACCATCCTGTGGCGCGACGCCGCGCAGGCTCCGGCGGCGGCGGAGGCGCTGAAGCTGACCGCGGAGGATCTGCATCGGCTGCGGCTGATCGACGCGGTCGTCGCCGAGCCGCTGGGCGGGGCGCATCGGGCGCCCGAGGAAGCCGTGCGCGCGGTGGGGCAGGTGGTTGAGGAGCAACTGGCCCCGCTGCTGGCGCTGGACGGCGCAACGCTGAAGACGCGACGGCGGGAGAAGTTCTTGGAGATGGGGCGGGACTTGGCGGGCTAACGCGGAGTCGTGTCGTGCTTCAGGTCGCCTTCTCGAACTCGTTGAGCAACTCGGCGGGCCGCAGCACCTCAATCCCGCGCCAGGGATTCAGCACCAGCAGATCCTCGTCGCCCGACACGATGACCGCGGCATTGGCAGCGAGCGCTAGTTCCAGATAACGATTGTCCTTGCAGTCCCGACAGTCTCGCACCGCCTCCGTCGGTTCAATCCAAAGCGCCGCCACGCTTAGCAGTTCCAGCACCTCGCGGCGCCGGTCGTCGGTCAGAACCCGCGCGAACTTAGGCCTCGCCAGAACCCCGGCGATCTCCCCGTACACAGCCTCGGACAATGCCAGAGTGCCTTTTGCCCGAGCGGCCGCCAAAGCGCGTCGGGGCACGCCACTGGGATTCAAGGCGGCTGAGACAACCGCGTTCGCATCGAACACATAGACGGTCAGGCCCGGCGCTCCGCATTGTAGGCCGCCAGTTCGGCCTCGATCTCGGCCTCGGTCAGTCCAGTGTCCCGTGCCTCGGCGGCCGTGCGCTCGAAAAGCGCGATCAGCGGATCATCGGCACCCGGCCGCACCAATCGGTCAACGAGACGGCCGACAGCCTTGCGGCGGCGCGCATCGGCCAGGGCGGCCGCGGTGGCCTCCTCGACCGGGATCTCGATCTTCGATGCCTCGTTCATGGCCGGCCTCCGATCACGCACGCCAGCTTAGCAGACGTTGGCGGCGAGATCACCCTCGCCAACGCTTTACCAGGTGGCAAGCACGGGAGATTTGCGAGCGGGACGTTGCTTTAGCGCGCTGCCGCCAGCGCATCGAGCGCCCCACATGGGTTCGGGCGCCCCGGTCGCACTCGCTACGGGGAACGGCACGATCGCTGGAGCACTCGATCTATTCGGTCATTCCGCGACCACCCTATGGCGCGCCGCCGCACAGGCGCCGGCGGCGGAGGCGCTGAAGCTGACCGCGGAGGATTTGCATCGGCTACCGCTGACCGACGCGGTCGCTGGGCGGGCGCATCGGGCGCCCGAGGAAGCCGCACGCGCGCGGTGGGGCAGGTTGTGGAGGAGCAACTGGCCCCGCTGCTGGCCGTTGGACGGGGCGACGCTGCGGGCCCGGCGGCGGGAGAAGCTTCTGGAGATGGGGCGGGATACGGCGGGGTAGGTGGATTTATTTGGCATGGACTCCGCCCCGATCGCGTGGGCCGCTTTAGTCGACCGGCTTGCGGTAGCCGCCGGGCGATCCTTTGGGCGGCACCTGCTCGCGGTGCCGCCCTTCTGTACCGACTTGCGCGGACTAAGCAGTGCTGCAAGCGATCTGCGCCGGTCAGGCGGACGCGAGAACGCTCGCGATCGTCTCAGTGTAAATGCTCAGCGCATCGTAGGCTGCTTCGCTGCGGCCCATGGCAGTTACCTCTCGATCAAGAGCCCGGAACTGCTGAACGGCCCGCCTAATGAGCTCCTCTTCCTTGAAGAGTGCCGGCTTTTCGAGAGCCCAACGGCCCGACTTCCGCGTCACGAAAGCGGAGAGAGCCGACATAACCGGAAAGAGGATACCCGGTGCCACCCAGATTACCTTGCCGGTCTTCTTGTCGCGGCGAACCGGGCGTCCACCGATCGGCTTGTCACCGGAACGACCTCGTTCGTGGAGCCGATGACCGTTCCAGCCGTCATGCGCCTCCCACTTCCAATACTCCTTCACTGCGATCGGCGCGATCTCGACGATAAAGTCATGGAAGCCCGCCGCGCCTTCATCGGCACTGCGGTTGCGCGCCCAATTGCTGAAATCCGACAGGCACTTTCCGCCCTGTTTGTAGGCAAAGTTCTTGGGTGGACTCTTTTCGCCCATGGTTTGTGCCGGCATGAGCAGGCGTGCGTATTGAAGAACGCTCTGTGTGTTCAGCCCTTCGGTATCGGTCTCGCTCATCTGTAACGTTTCGCCGGGCAGACCCTTTTCGATCGACCGCTTCAGGTCGTTCAAATAGCCGCGTGCCCCAGCTTGAGATACGCTCCTAACTGACGTCGCGGTGTTCCTGGCGATGGCAATTTCGACGATCGACTCGTGCTGCGGGTCCATGATGATCTCAGCCCGGACTAGGAAATCCGTGCGATCGTCCTCGTCCAGGCTTGCGAAGTAGCGCTTAATCTCGCCCTGCGTCTGCGCCCCGTTGATAATGCTGGCATCGGTGAGCATCGCAATTTTGCGACCGTCGTCAACCTCGCAGTTTGTACAAGTAATGGTGACGCCCGAGTTGCGGTTTATAAAGCGATCCGGCATCTCGAGGATCGTGTTCTCGATCTGCTTATGGACTGCGTTGCGCTTCGACAAAGAGTGCTCGGCGATATATGATCGGAGATTATCGCGCGTGCCGAGATTGATGACGTCGCGAGCGCTAACGTTTGCAAACCAAGTCTGAACACCGTTCTCCCTTTCAGGGAGCGACGTTAGATTTCGGATCACATCATACTTAAAGGGGTGAGCGGCGGCGCTAACGCGATGACCGGGGGTCATAGCTATTCCTTTCATTCGCCCTGTTGTCACAACCGACGAACACCTGTCCGTGGTCAAAACAGAGGCAAACTGGACTTAGGCTGTGTGGACGGAATCCCTGCCATGCATTTCTGACGGATTCCCGAATCGGGTTTTGTTCGAATCACTGCATGACCGGCATCAGGGGGCCGGGCATGCTGACTGGAATGACGGAGCGCGATTGG
>JBAWFF010000234.1:0-2000 GCA_049591635.1 Acetobacteraceae bacterium | reverse complement strand
GGTAAGCGGAGGCATCAGCGATGGCCGACACCTACGATCTTGTCGTGATCGGGTCCGGAGTCGCCGCGCAGAGCGCGAGCGCGCAAATTCGGGAGGCGGGCTGGACGGTCGCGGTCATCGACCATCGCCCGCTCGGAGGCACTTGCCAGCTGCGCGGATGCGACCCGAAAAAGATGCTGGTCGCCGGCGAGGAGGCGATCGACGCCGCCCGGCGGATGCGCGCGCACGGCGTGAGGGGCGACCTCGGGATCGACTGGAGCGCGCTGATGGCGTTCAAGCGATCCTTCACCGGCCCAATCCCCACGAAGCAGCAGAAGAGTTACGACGAACAGGGCATCGACACGTTCCACGGCGTCGCCCGGTTTACCGCCCCGGACCGCCTTACCATCGGCGGAAGAGAATTGACGGCGCGCCACGTCCTGATCGCCAGCGGCGCGAGTCCGGTTCCCCTCGGCATCCCGGGCGAGGAGCACGTCGCGCACAGCGACGACTTCCTCGACCTCGATGCCTTGCCCGCGCGCATCGCCTTCATCGGCGGCGGCTACATCGCGGCCGAACTCTCCCACCTCGCCGCCCGGGCCGGGGCGAAGGTGACGGTGGTGCAGCGCGGGCCGCGGCTGCTGCCTCGGTTCGACGCGGATCTGGTCGGTTGGCTGGGCGAAAGCTTCGAGGCGCTCGGCATCGACGTGGCGACCGACGCCACGGTGACTCGGGTCGAGAAGACCCAAGCCGGATTGCGGGTCCGCGCCGAAATCGGCGGCGGCGAGCGGAGCTGGGAGGCCGATCTCGTCGTCCATGCCGCCGGGCGGGCGCCCGATCTCGCGGGGCTCGACCTCGGCGCCGGCGGCGTCCGGGTCGAGCGGGGGCGGCTGGTGCTCAACGAGTTCCTGCAAAGCGTCTCCAATCCGCGCGTCTACGCTGCGGGCGATGCGGCGGGAACCGGTCCGGCGTTGACGCCCGTCGCCGGGCGCGATGCGGAATTGGCGGCGCGCAATCTGCTTGGTGGCAACCGTCACCGCCCGGATTATCGCGCCATTCCGAGCGTCGCGTTCACGCTGCCGCCGATCGCCGCCGTCGGGTTGGACGAGGACGAGGCGCGCAAGGGCGGCAAGCGGTTTCGTGTGAAATGCGAGAAGGTGCCCGACTGGTTCTCCGCCCGCCGCCTCGGCGAGCCGGTCTACGGCTTCAAGACCCTGGTCGAGGAGGACACCGACCGCATCCTCGGCGCCCACCTCGTCGGTCCGCAGGCCGACGAGGTCATCAACCTCTTCGCGCTGTGCGTCAGGCACGGCCTGACGAGCAAGGATCTGGCGGATACGGTGTTCGCCTACCCGACCGTCGGGTCGGATGTCAGTTCGATGGTGTGATGGCGCTCGCCCACCGGCACGCGGCGGGCCTCACGCGCGTCGTGAGCGGGATGTCAGGCGAGGATGCTGAGAGCCTCGTCGTCCGTCGGGAAGCGGCCGGTCGCCTTCTTGGAATAGCGCACCGTGCCGTCCACCGTGATCTCGAACACGCCACCGCTGCCCTTGCGCAGGCGCACATCGGCTTCGGGCGAGCGTTTGAGGATCATGTCCCGCGCCCGGCGGGCGCGTGGTTGGTAGCCTCACGCCCCGCAGTATTCTATTTCGATCGTCATGGCCCCCTCCTTTGATGGCGGCGAGGGACGGTGGCAGAGTGGCGCGCGCACGGCAACCCTCGGGAGGAATACCGCATGATCGTTTCCGTTCTCTATCCGGCGAAATCGGGCAGCCGCTTCGATCTCGACTACTACATGCAAAAGCACATCCCGATGGTGAAGGCACGCTGGAGTTCGCTCGGGCTGCGCGGCGTCGAGGTGCTGCGCTGCACCGGCGCGCCGAGCGGAGCCGGTGCGTACCAGGTGATCGCGCTGCTGACGTTCGGCTCGCTCGCGGAGTTTCAGGAGGCGGCGAAGCAGCATGGCAAGGAGGTTATCGGCGACATTCCGAACTTCACCGATGTCGAAGCGCTGATGCAGT
>JBAWFF010000233.1:0-4976 GCA_049591635.1 Acetobacteraceae bacterium | reverse complement strand
GCGCTGGGCCACGCCGCCGCCCCGTTGCCCTTCGTCGGCAGTGTCGTGATGGCCGCCCTCGCCTTCACGCACAGCGCGAGCCAGGCGCGGCAGGACGAGTATTTGCCGCTGATCGCGGCCGGGGAGTGCCGCGTCGCCGTGGCGCTGCCAGGCTTCGCCGGCCAAACGGGTGCGGGATCGGTTCGACTGGAGGGCGGGCGCCTGTCCGGGCGCGTCGGCGGCGTCGCCGATGCGGGTGCGGCGACGCATGTTCTGGTCTACCTGCCGGATGGTCACGCCGCCGTCGTTCCTGCCGATGCGCCTGGTGTCGCGATCCGCGTCCATCGCAGCATCGACCGCACCCGCCCGGTCGCCGACGTGACGTTCGACGCCGCTTCAGCTGCGCATCTGGACGCCGCCAACGCACCAATCGCCGCGGCGCTGCGCGTGCTCGATGCCGGCCGCGTCGTGCTCGCCGCCGACACGCTGGGCGCGGCACAGCGCATGTTCGATGCCGCAGTCGCGTTCGCCAAGGAACGCGTGCAGTTCGGCCGCGTGATCGGCGGCTTCCAGGGCATGAAATACATGTTCGCCGAAACCGTCGCCGCGTTGGAGCCGTGCCGTGGCATGGTGTGGTACGCCGCCTATGCGCAGGACGCCCTGCCGGAGGAGGCACGGCTCACCGCGTGCCACGCAAAGGCCCATCTCGGCGATATCGGCCGCGACATCGCCCGCGTCGCGACGGAGGCGCATGGCGGCATGGGATTCACCGACCTGCTCGGCCTGCACTATTGGTTCAAGCGCATCGGCTTCAACCGCCAGATGCTGGGCGGTCCCGAGCGCTGCCGCGAGGAGGCGGCGGCGCTGCAAGGCTGGGCGCTGACCTAACGGCCGAGGCCCAGCAACCGCCCCAGGCGCGCGAGATAGGCACGCACGACCGCCCAGACCAAGCGGTGCGCGGGCAGCGCGCCGGCCTCGGGCTCCTCGGTCTTCTCGATGGCCTCGTCAGCCGGAGGGCGCGCGTCCTTGGCGAACTCATCGGCCGCGCGGTGGGCGAAATCGGCCATGATCGCGTTCGCGACCGCGACACCGCCCGTGCGGGCGAAATCGGCCAGCACGCCACCAAGCTCGGAATCCGATACGATCGACACGATCGTGGTCGGTTCCTTGGCAGAGGGATCGGCCGCCAGCGTGAACGCGACCTTCACGCCGATCCGCGCCGCCCGCATGTCCGCCGCGCCCCGGCCCTGCACCAGCCCGGTCAGCGCGTCGAGGTCGAAGGCGCAGGTCGCGCGGCCCTTGAACGTCACCTTCTTTGGACCGAACGAAACCACCATGGCGCCGGGCCACGACCCGTCCGGCGCCTGTGGCTCCAGCACGGCGCCCGGCATACAGCGCGCCATCCGGGGCACGTCGGCGAAGCGGCGCATGACGTCCGAAGGCTGCCCCGGCACGCTGAACCGGCCCTCGAAATGCATCCCCTTATCCGGCCGGGCGCAGCAGCGGCGCGTGGCTCTCGCGGCCGAAATACACCTTCGCATACGGATCGGTCGGTGTGGTCGGCGAGACGCGGGCGTCGATCAGGTACAGCCCGCCCTTGCGCAGGCCGTCGGCGATGGCGCCGCCGATCTGCGCCACCTCCGACAGCCGCACGCCATCGCCGCCGAACGCCTTGGCGAGCGCCACGAAATCCGGCGATTCCCATTGCCCGAGCTTGGGATCGAAGCCCTTCGCTACCAGCTTGTGCACCTCCGCGCCGTAGCCGGCGTCGTTCCACACGACCAGCACCATTTGCAGCTTGTGGCGGACGACCGTCTCCAACTCCTGGAGGTTGAACATTAGGCTGCCGTCGCCTTCGACGGCCACGTGCTGGCGGCCGGGATTGCCGGCGCCGGTGCCGATCGCCACGCCCAACCCCTGGCCGACCGCGCCGAAATTGTACGAGTACTGAATCTCGGCGCGTTGCGGCAGGGGCATATACATCCCGATCCAGGAGAAGAAGTGCCCCGCCCCGCAGGTCAGCAGCACGCCGGCGGGCAGCGCGGCGCCCAGGTGCTGGGCCAGCGCGCGCGGATCCAGCCCGTCGGCGGGCGCCTCGAAGCGATGCGGCGGCGCGTCCAGCACGGCGCGGTTCGCCGCCGTCCGCAGCCCCTCCTTGCGGACCTGCCGGCTCTCCAGCGCCTCGTTGATCGCGGCCACCGACTTCTTGGCGTCGCCCTGGACATAGAGGCCGGGGATGACGCCGATCTCCTCGGGCATCGCCTTGATGTCGATGCGCGCGACCTCGGCGGACGGGAAGATCAATCCGCCCTCCGTCGTGTAGTAGCCAAGCTCCGCGCCGACGCCGAGCACGAAATCGGCGTCCGCAAGCAACCCCTCGGTCGGCGCGGAGGCGAAGGCGCCGGAAATGCCGACGTCCCAAGGATGGCTGGCGAACAACCCCTTGCCCTGCAAGGAGGTCGCGAGCAGCGCGCCGACGCGGTCCGCGAGCCGGATGATCTCCTCCTTCGCTCCGGCGGCGATGGCACCGCGCCCGGCCACGATCACCGGGCGTTCGGCGGCGGCCAGCCTCTCGATCACCGCGCCCAGCTGATCGGCGCTCGGCGTCTCGACGCGCGCCGGCATGAATTGCGTCGATGGCCGATACTCATACTCCCAATCGAAATCATCCTCCTGCAAATCCATCGGCAGGTTCAACACCACCGGGCCGCGATGCAGGCGCGCGGCATAGAACGCCTCGGCGATCTCCTCGGCCATGTTGTCGATGCTGGTGATCGAGTGGAACCGCGCGCTGCTCGCTTCGGCGAAGCGGCGCTGGTCCATCAGCTGCGTGCGGTTCTTGGCGCCCTTCGCGATCTCGCCCGCGACGAGCACCACGGGCGTCTTGCCTCGATAGGCGGCGATCAGCGACGTGCCGCATTGTGTCAGGCCCGGCCCGCAGGTGACCATCGCCACGCCGATCTTGCCGGTGGTGCGCGCGTAGCCGTCCGCCATCGACACGGCCATCGATTCATGCCGCGCGGAATACGCCTTCACCTTGCCGGTCCGGGACAGCGCGGCCCACAGCCACATGTTGCCGTCGCCCATCAGGCCGAAGAAGTCCGTCACGCCTTCGGCGATGATCGATTGGCCGATCGCCTCGTACACCTTCATCACGCTGTCTCCTGATGCTTGTCGCGAAGTTGGCCGCGCGGGGGCCGAATGGTTGCGCCGGCTTCTACCTTCCCGCGAAGAACCCGCCGATCTCCGCGGCCGCGCGGTCGGGGTCCTCGCGGTGCGGGAAGTGCCCGACGCCGGAGAGTGGGGCGAAGTCCAGATCGGCGAACGTCTCGCCCAGCGTGTCGCCCCAGGCGGAGGGCAGCACGGCGCTGTCGCCCCAGCGGACGCGCGTCGGCACGGTGATGCGCGGCGGGGCGTGGGTCTGGCCGCTCGCCTCGGCCATGCGCGCGGCGTTGCGGCTGATGTACCAGTTGAAGCCGCCTTGCAGGTTGCCGGGCCGCATGAAGTTGCCGACCCAGGCGTCGAGCGCGCCGTCCACCCAGTCCTGGCGCACCGACCAGTGACGCAGGAAGTGCTCGAAATACAGCCGGCAGGTCGCGCGCGAGGCGCCGACCATGCTCGCCGCCCACGGCAGTTGGTGGAAATTCTGATACCAGATCTCCCGCACGTGCCCCGCCTCGACCCAGCGCCGCCCGATTCCCGGATGCGGGCAGTCGAAGCAGAAGATGCCAGTGAAACGGTCGGGCGTGGCGCGGGCCATCTCCTGGATCACGCTCGCGCTGACATCGTGGCCGACGAGGCCAATTCGGGCGATGCCGAGCGCATCGAGCAGCGCCCGCATGTCGGCGGCGAGAACGGCGGGGCCGGCGCCGGCGGAGGGGCGGTCGCCGTCGGGCTTCCCGCTGTCGCCGAAGCCGCGGAAATCCGGCGCGATGAGGGTAAAACGCGCCGACAGGCGCCGCATCACCGGCTCCCACGTCCACCAGAATTCCGGCCAGCCGTGCATGAGCAATAGTGGAGGGCCGGAGCCGAGGCGGGCGACGTGGTGATCGACGCCGTTGGCGTCAACGCGGAGGTGTTCCATGCCCGCAGACTAGGCGAAGACCGGCTGGCCAGAAAGCGGGCGGGAATGATGGAGCTTGCGGCGGAGCGGCGGATGCAATGGTGCCTCGGCATGTATGCCTCCGGCTCCACTTGGCTCTACAACGCGGTGCGCCTCGTTGCCGAGGCACTCGTGCCGGGCCGGCCGGTGCGCGCCAACTGCGTCGTCAGCGTGGCCGAGCTTCCGGACCTCGCCGATCCCACCTTTCTGCACGTGGTCAAGTCCCACGAACTGGATGGCGGCGTGGGGCTACGCGGCGGAGCCGCCGGTCCGCGCCGGCGGCTACAGGCTGCGGATCGGCTATCGGGTGGATCTGCGGTGATAGCGGGCGGGCTGTGCGGACACCGTTCCAAAGAGGCTTTCTGCACATGCTGGTCGGCTACATGCGCGTCTCGACGGAGGGCGATTGGCATGTGTGGACCTCCAACGCGACGCGTCGCTGTTGAGAAGCCCCTGCCATTCAATAGACGCGCACGCAGTTCGCCATGAGGCTGATACTCTTGGTCTTGTCACTCAGGAGGTTGCCATCCTCGTCGACCCCCAAGTCCTTCATGAGCTTGGAATACGTTGCATCTATAGTATCGTAGCACGCATTGAACGTCCTAAACATGGTGGCAGTTTGATGTCCATCCTCGCGCAGGTTCGCATACGACACGTCGTCAAGTGCCGCACCGGGAGCCGATATAGCTAATACCATCTGATATCCCTTCAGGATATGCCCACTGACCTTAGAAGTAGGCATACAGTAAGACACGAAAAGGTCATCAGTATTACTCACCAGTCGGCAATATAGGCGACACTGGGCGCTCTGAAGAATGACCGGACGAGGCCCGGTGCGTCCTTGATACGAGCCAATTGCGCCGCGATCTTGTCCCGCAGTCGTTCGCCCTTGCGC
>JBAWFF010000232.1:0-1530 GCA_049591635.1 Acetobacteraceae bacterium | reverse complement strand
GACCATGTCCAAGTCGCCACGCCCCAAACCGACCAGTCCAGGCCCGGCAGTTGGCGGCGCTGGGGACGGCATCGACGGGCCTGTGCCCTCGCGCGCCCCGAGTCGGGCGCCCGCGAACGCCAAAGCCTTTTGGGAGCTGATGGATCGCTGGGGCGTACCTGACTTGGCCGCGTTGGGTTTGATCGGCTTTCCGGGCAAACTCGGTCGTACGGGGAAGCGTCCCCGGTTCCGGCTCACCACCAAGCAGACGGAGACGCTTGGCTTTCTGCTGGAGATTGATCGTGTAGCCCGAGCCGCCGGTATCGACGACGGCGCTTGGTTACAACGGGCTCAGCGAACGGCACCGATGGCGGGGCGCACGCCGTTGCAGGCGATGACGGAGGATGGGACGGCCGCGATGACGGCGATTCTGCGTTCCCTCACCCAATCCGCGATGCAGCGGGCTCTCCGCACGGCACGGTCGGCGGGCGTGAAAGCCCGAGCTGATTGAGCCACAAGGTCTTCATCGTCCGCACCGATGCAGTGGAGGTCGGAGAGCGACAACCGTCGGTGCCGGGCTCTCTCAGCTCGCCCCTGCTCGGAACTCAGGCATCAGATCACCGTGCGAGGCTCACGTAGGTGAAGCCGCGCTAAAAACCAACGTCCACAGGGATCGCCCCGGCGCGGGGCGGTACGGGACCCGGTTGCCCTAATCGTTGCACATGGTTGATTTCGCTGCGCCCCACTTGCCTGTTATCTATAGATCACTTTTCTGGGCTCAGGAGTTGAAAGACTGCCAATTTGCGAAAAGGCTGGCGGAGAAGTGATGAAACACGCGTCTTCTCGCGGCGTTGTCGAGTCGGTCCCCGCCGACCTCGCCTACAAGATCCCGGCGCGGGAATTGCAGAAACCGGAGAAGCCGCAATGCACGTCATGAAAACCATCATCGCCACCGCGGCCGTCCTGGCGCTGTCCGGTGGGGCGGTATTTGCTCTGGGTGGGGGAGGGAATCCCTCGATCGCGAACGACACGACGACGTCAATGGCCGCGCCGTCAGGCTCGCCCGGCTACGAGGCACCGCGTTCGGCCGTCGTCCCTGGGTTGCCGCCGCAGACAAGAGAAGCCCAGCAGGAAAACGGCATGGGCGGACGCCACGTTGATCAGAGCGTGACCGCACCCGTGCAGGGGCCAACGAACCCCATGACCGGCCATACGCAGACGTCGAACTAACGTCCTGATGCTCGGATGACCCTCTCCCGCAGCAGGGGGAGAGGCTTGCGAGCCCCGAACACTGGGGCAAAGGAGACGAAGATGCCGAGAGAGAGCCACGAAAAAGCAGCCGCGGCGCACGACAACGCAGCCAAGGCGCATCGCACGGCCGCTGAACATCACGCCAACGGCGACCACGCCGCGGCGCATGAGCATTCGACGAAGGCGCACGGAGAGACGGAGGCAGCGAACATGCACTCCAAGGACGCGCACTCCAAGAGTTCGCAAAAAGCGATGGAGAAGCGCTAACCGTCCGGACGCAACGAGGGTCTCCATAATACC
>JBAWFF010000231.1:0-10992 GCA_049591635.1 Acetobacteraceae bacterium | reverse complement strand
GCGCAAGGGCGAACGACTGCGGGACAAGATCGCGGCGCAATTGGCTCGTATCAAGGACGCACCGGGCCTCGTCCGGTCATTCTTCAGAGCGCCCAGTGTCGCCTATATTGCCGACTGGTGAGTAATGTCCTTGATCCCGAAAGGCGTGGATGCTCGCGCCGGGCGCACGGCTGTCCGGTTCGGAACATTTGGTGCTCTCCAAATAGACACGGCCGCCCCCGTCGCCATGGCCGGAATTGGTCTGGCCATCCACGTTTTCCAGGCCGCAAGCAAAGACGTGGATGCCCGGGACAAGCTCGGGCATAACGGTATAACGATGCGGTCGCGCTCGCGATGAGGGTTCAAGTCGGCCTCCGAATCAGGTCCAAACGCCTACCCCTCCCGGCGCGCGGAACCCGCCGACGCCGCAGGTCATCGAGGTGACATGGTGGAGGAACCCTCGGCTCGGTCAGGCTGCGGGAATGGGCGATCATCTCCGCCTGCCGCGCGATATCCTTGTCCCTCCCCCGCGCCGCCACCACGAGGGGCAGCGGCGCGGGGGAACCTCCGTTCGCTAGGCCGTCGTTGCCGCCGGCGCCGGCGCGGTGAGCCAGCCGGCCACTTTCTCGGAGGCGTAGCCGAGCAGGGCGCCGATCACCAGCGACAGGATGATCACCCCGATCGGGTTGCTCAGATCGCCCGCCAGCAGCGTGTCGAGCTTGGTGGCAAGCAGGGACTGGGCCACGACCGCCGCGAAGCCGTAGACCGCGGCGGGGATCACCGAGAAGGCGGGCATATTCGCGGCCACCACCAGGATGAACACCATGACCGCGACGCAGATGCCCGCCCACAACGGCACGCCGAGGACCGGCCCAAGCGGAATCTGGGTGACGAGGAGCAGGGTAATCCAGCCGATCACGGCGCCGAAGATGGTGTTGACGATGGTGCTCCGCAGACCGGCTTCCTTGCCGCCGCAATGATAGAAGCAGGCCCAGGCGAGGAAGGCGGCCCAGATCTGCAGATGCAAGCCGGCGAGCGGGCCGAGGAACAAGAACGTCGCGATGCCGCCGAGGACGCCGATGCTTATTCCGAGTGCCGTAAGGAGTGGCATTTCCTATTCTTATCCCCCCTGATCTCGGTGAGCGGCGCAGCAGGCCGCGCGGCGGGTCAGGCCGACATTCCCGCCGATTCGGGTCATGCCGTTTAGAACTGCCGCGAAACGCGGCGCCGTGGCAAGAAATTTCCACTGCTCCGCAAATTACCCCTCCGCCGCCCGGAACCCGCCGACGCCGCGCGCCATCGTGGTGACGTGGCGCGGGGCGAACCCGCTCGGGTCGGTCAGGCCGCAGGAATGGGCGATCATTTCCACCTCCTCGCGGACCTGGAGCGCGTAGCGCGCCACCCGCGCCGACTTCTCGGTCGGGTCGAGGCCGGCGATCAGGCGCGGGACGGACGAGGTGACGCCGCTGGGGCAATGGCCGCTGCCGCACTTCATCGCCTGGATGCAGCCCAGGCTGAACATGAAGCCGCGCGCGCTGGCGACGAAGTCCGCACCCATGCACAGCGCCCAGGCCACCTTGTCGGGCGTGATGAGCTTGCCGGAGGCGACGATCCGTATCCGCTCGCGCAGGCCGTGGCGCTCTCGCGCCGCGGCGACAAGCGGCAGGGCGTCGGTGATCGGCAGGCCGACATAGTCGATCAGCGGGGCCGGCGCGGCGCCCGTGCCGCCCTCCCCGCCATCGACCTGCACATAATCGGGGCAGCCCTCCGGCCATCGGGCGCAATCGCCGAACCACTCGTCGAGAAAACCCGGGTCGCCGACGACGAACTTCACGCCGACCGGCTTGCCAGTGACGGAGCGCACCCGATCGACGAAGGCGCCGAGCGCACGCACATCGGCGATGTCGAGATGGCGATTGGGGCTGATGCTGTCCTGCCCGACCCGGATGCCACGGATGGCGGCGATCTCCGCCGTCACCTTGACGCCGGGCAGGATGCCGCCCTTGCCCGGCTTGGCGCCCTGGGCGAGCTTCACCTCGAACATCCGAACCCGCGGATGCGCGGCGATCTCGCGCAGGCGCGCCTCGCTCAGATTGCCGGCATCATCGCGCACGCCGTATTTCGCCGTGCCCATCTGCATGACCAGATCGCAGCCGCCCTCCAGATGGTAGGGCGCCAACCCGCCCTCCCCGGTCGCCATCCACACACCGGCGATCCGCGCCCCGCGCGACAAAGCGGAGACGGCGGCGTGGCTGAGCGCCCCGTAGCTCATGCCGCTGATGTTGAAGACGCTGCGGGCGAGGTAGGGCGTGCGGCAGGCGCCAGGGCCGCTCGCCACGCCGATCCGCTTGCCGGGAAACGAACCCGCTTGATGCTCCAGCACCGGGAAAGCGGCATTGCGGAACACGAAGGCCGGCACGTTGGCGCTGCCGAAGCTCAGCAGGTTGGAGACGCCCTTGGCGGAGCGGTACACCCAAGATCGTTCCAGGCGGTTGAACGGCCGCTCCGACCAGTCCGGCAGATACTGGTACTGGCGCATGTATTCGCCCCAGGTCTCGGCGAAGTAGCGGACATGGCCGACGACCGGGAAGTTGCGCAGGATGGTGTGTTGGGTCTGGCGGCGATCGTGGATGTAGAGGGCGAGAATCGCGGCCAGCACGGCGACGAGGACGATGGTCACGGTCAGCATGAGGCCGGTCCGTCAGGAGAGCCCGGCCATAGCGAAAAAAGACGAACAAACCGTCAAGGACGTGACCACCCCGCCATCGGACCCGATCCGCCAGTGCCGAAAATCGAACATCCCGCTCAACTTCGCACGGATCTGCATAGTCAGGCCCGAGTTCCGATGATAACTGATACGCAGGCCGATCATGTCACGGCGAAGGAACCTCTGGTGCTCATTCGAACCATCATCGCCGCCGTTCTCGCGGGGCTGCTCGCCGGAGGAGCAACGTCCGCCGCGCGGGCGCAGCAACCCATCAACTTGGGGCAGCAGGCGCCCAGCCCATCGGGCTGGACCTTCAACGTGGCACCCTATCTGTGGCTGCCGACCCTCCACGCGACGCTGAAATACGACCTGCCGTCCGCGCTCGGTGGCAGATTATCCACCGTTACGACGACCACTCCCGCCCAGATCTTGACCCACCTGAACTTCGCCACGGCGTTCGCCGCCGACGCGCGGCACGGCCCGTTCTCGCTGCTCACCGACTTCATGTACTTGAACCTCAGCGATACCCCCTCGCACTTCAGATCGCTCGACTTCGTCGGCGTGCCCTCTCATCCGATCTCGCGCTCGCTGCAAACCAGCACCGGCACGCGGCTGGGCTCCACGCTATGGACCCTGGCGGGTGGCTATACGGTGCTGGCGGGCGACTGGGGCAATTTGGATGTGATCGCCGGGTTCCGCTACATGGCGGTGAATGCCACGACGGATTATAGCCTGGCGCTCACGGTGAAGGGACCGCGCGGCAACGGCGCGACGTTCGGGGGCATCGGCGGCATTTCCGGCGGCGACGCCATCTGGAACGGCATCGGCGGCATTCGCGGCCGCATCCGCCTTGGCCACGCCGGGCTGTTCATTCCCTATTATCTCGACGCTGGCGCCGGCGGCTCCCAATTCACTTGGCAGATCGCCTCCGGCCTCGGCTACCAGATCAACCGCGCCGCCGCCGTGTCACTCACCTACCGCTATCTGTCCCTGGACCAGGGCAGCAGCGCCGTGGTGCAGCGGATCACGCTGGGCGGCCCGATGATGATGGTGAACCTCAGCTTCTAGGGTTGGAGCCCCATCACCGCGCCGCCGCCTGATAGGCGGCGAGGCAGGCGAGATCGACGATCTGGCTCACCGAGGCGTCCATCTGCATGATCTGCACCGGATGCGAGAGGCCCAGCAGCAACGGGCCGATGATCGTCCCGCCCACCATCTTCGGCGTCAGCCGGGAGACGATGTGGGCCGAGTGCAAGCCGGGCATGATCAGCACATTGGCGGGCCCAGTCAGCCGGCAGAACGGATAGAGCGCCCGCAATTCCGGCTCCAGCGCCACGTCGGGGCTCATTTCCCCGTCGTACTCGAAGTCGACCTTGCGCGCGTCTAGGATGCCGATCGCGTCGCGCATCACCGCCGCCTGCGGATGCATCGCCGCGCCGAAGGTGGTGTGCGACAGCAGCGCGACGCGCGGCTCGTGGCCGAAGGCGCGCGCGGCGCGGGCGGAGCCGATCGCGATGTCGGCGAGCTGCTCCGCATCGGGACGGAAATGGATCGTCGTGTCGGCGATGAACAGCGTACGCCCGCCCATTCCCAGCATCAGCGTCAGGCCGAAGGCGATCTCGTGCGGCGCCGCGTCGATCGCATGGCCGATGTCGTCGAGGCACACTTGGGTGGAGCGCGTCAGCCCGGTCACCATCGCGTCGGCATCGCCCGTCGCCACCATCGAGGCGGCGAAGACGTTGCGATCCTGGTTGACCATGCGCTGGCAATCGCGGTGCAGATAGCCGCGCCGTTGCAAGCGCGCATAGAGAAATTCCACGTATTTCGGGTTCGCGCCCGACAGCCGCGCGTTGTGGATTTCGATGCCCTCGACCAGACCGAGGCCGAGGCCCCGCATGGTCGCGCGCACCCGCTCCTCGCGCCCGATCAGCACCGGCGTACCATACCCCGCGTTGCGGAACGCCACGGCGGCGCGGACGATCGCCTCCTCCTCGCCCTCGGCGAACACCACCCGTTTCGGCGCCGCGCGCACCGTCTCCGAAATCCGGTCGAGCGCGCCGGCGGTGGGATCGAGCCGTCCCGACAGCTCGCGGGTATAAAGGCGCAGATCGGGGATCGGCCTGCGCGCGACGCCGCTTTCCATCGCCGCCTTGGCGACCGCTGGCGGAATCCACGAGATCAGCCGCGGGTCGAAGGCGTTCGGGATGATATATTCCGGTCCGAACGCCAGGCGCCGCCCGGCCGAGGCCGTATGCACCTCGTCGGGCACATCCTCGCGCGCGAGCTTCGCCAGCGCCTCGGCGGCGGCGATCTTCATCGCCTCGTTGATCGTCGAGGCGCGCACGTCGAGCGCGCCGCGGAAGATGTAGGGAAAGCCGAGGACGTTGTTGACCTGGTTCGGGTAGTCGCTGCGTCCGGTGGCGATGATCGCGTCGGCGCTGGCATTGCGCGCCTCCTCCGGCGTGATCTCGGGGTCGGGATTGGCCATCGCGAAGATGATCGGCTTGGCCGCCATCACACGGACCATCGCCTGGGTGAGCGCGCCCTTCGCCGAGAGCCCAAAGAAGACGTCGGTGCCTTCCAGCGCCTCGGCCAGCGTGCGCGCGCGCGTGACGGCGGCGTGCGCGGACTTCCACTGGTTCATGCCCTCCTGCCGCCCCTGATAGACGACGCCTTTGGTGTCACAGAGCACGATGTGCTCGGGGCGCATTCCCATCGCCTTCAGGAGTTCGACGCAGGCGATGGCGGCCGACCCGGCGCCGTTGACCACCAGCTTGGTATCCCGCAACTCCCGCCCGGTCAGGTGACACGCATTGATGAGGCCGGCGGCGGCGACGATCGCGGTGCCGTGCTGATCGTCGTGAAACACCGGGATGTCCATCAGCTCGCGCAGGCGCTGCTCGATGATGAAGCACTCGGGCGCCTTGATGTCCTCGAGATTGATGCCGCCGAAGCCGGGCCCGAGAAAACGCACCGCGTTGACGAACTCGTCGACGTCCTCGGTGCCGATCTCGAGGTCGATGCCGTCGACATCGGCGAAGCGCTTGAACAGCGCGACCTTGCCCTCCATGACGGGCTTGGAGGCGACGGCGCCGAGGTTGCCGAGGCCGAGCACGGCGGTGCCGTTGGAGATCACCGCGACCATGTTGCCCTTGGTCGTGTAGTCATAGGCGAGCGCATTGTCGCGCGCGATGTGCAGGCACGGCTCGGCGACGCCGGGCGAGTAGGCGAGCGACAGGTCGCGCGCGGTGGTCAGCGGCTTGGTGATACGCGTTTCCAGTTTGCCCGGACGGCCGGAGGCGTGCATCGCCAGCGCCTCCTCGCCCGAGATGCGCGCGGTGCGCGTGTCCATCTTGCCGCCGTCGGCCATACCGGTTCCCCGCCGCTTGCGTCTCTTCGCCCATCATGACGGGCGCCGCGGCGCGAGGGAAGGTCAGGCGGCGCCGGGCAGCCGCGCGAACACCTCGGTTCGCAGGCGCGACAGCGGGCCCTCGCGATAGGCGGCGTCGTGGCGGTCGAGATAGGCGCGCACCTCGGCGGACGCCGGCGCGCCTTGCGCCCCGCCGCTCATCCGCGCGGCCGCGCGAATCGCACGCAGGGTTTCCAGCGCCAGGCCGTTGCGCGCGCCCTTGATGAGGTAGCCGCCAGCGCGCGGCGCCAGGGCGGCCCAGGAGCAGCCCTGCTTGCGCCCGATGTACAGCCGGTTGCGGACGAAATGGAACCACCGCCCATCCCCCCAGTCGAGCCGGCGCTCCGCACTCACCTTGTGGCGCACTTCGATGTCGCCCCGATAGCGTACACCCCAGCCGAGCGCGATCGCGCGGAGGCAGAAATCCAGCTCCTCCCAGCAGAAGAACAACGCTTCGTCGTAGCCGCCGGCTTGATCCCAGGCCGTGCGGCGGGTCGCGTGGCCGGCGCCGACGAAGGTCGTCGCGTCGAATATCCCGCCAGCGCGCGGCAGGAGCGCCCTCGGGTAGCCCCAGGACAGACGATCATCCTCGCCGGTGCGCTCGATCAGGATACGGAAGCCGATCGCGGCCAGCGACGGATCGGCGTCAAGCGCGGCAACGGCGGCGGCGAGCGTATCGGGCGTCGCGAACACCGCGTCGTTGTCCAGCCCGACGATCACCCTCGCGCGCCCGATCGCCGCACCTCGGTTGCGCCCCGCCGCGACGCCGAGATTGCGGCCGAGTGAGACCAGTGTGGCGTCCTTGCCGGCGACAACTCGTTCAAGCCGGGCGAGGGTGTCCGGAAGCGACCCTTGATCCACGACGACGACACGATGGCGCACACCGCGCTGGCCGAACGCCGAGGCGATGGCGGCCTCGGTCTCCGCCGGCCGATCGAGCGCCAGGATCACCACGTCGGCGTCGTACTCGCTCAACGCGGCACCGCCAGATACGCCAGCCGCTTCATCTCCTTGCGGCCGCGAGCGACGGACTCCAGGATCATCCCGCAGGCGAGCGCCAGCATCGCGGCGAGCACCATTCCCATCGCCAGCACGGCGGTCGGCAGGCGCGGCACCAGGCCGGTGCGGAAATACTCCATCACCACCGGCAACCCGGCGCCGCCCGCGATGGCCAGCAACAGCATGGCGGCAACCGCGAAGAAGCCCAGCGGCCGCTCCTCCTTCATCAGCTTGACGATCGCGCGCAGGATCCGCAGCCCGTCCGCCCATGTCCGCAGCTTCGAGGCCGAGCCCGCCGGGCGGCCGCGATAGCGGGTCCGCAGCTCGCCGATCGGCATGCACAGTTCCAGCGCGTGCACGGTGAATTCCGTCTCGGTTTCGAAGCCGCCGGCCAATGCCGGGAACGACTTCACGAAGCGGCGGCTGAAGACGCGGTAGCCGGAGAGCACGTCGCTCACCCGGTCGCCGAACACCCAGCGGACCATGCCGGTCAGGACCGCGTTGCCGATGCGGTGGCCGCGGCGGAACGCCTCGATCCCGGCGCCCTCACGGGTCGCCGTCACCATGTCGAGTTGACCCTCCACCAACATCCGCACCATCGACGGCGCGGCGGCGGCATCATAGGTGTCGTCGCCGTCGACCAGCACGAAGACGTCGGCTTCCACGTCGGCGAACATGCGACGCACGACGTGGCCCTTGCCTTGCAGCCGCTCGGTCCGCACCTGCGCGCCGGTCGCGCGCGCCACCTCGGCGGTACGGTCGCGGGAGTTGTTGTCGTAGACGTAGATCGCGGCCTGCGGAACGCTGGCGCGAAACGCCGCGATGACGCGCGAGACCGCCGCCTCCTCGTTGAAGCACGGGATCAGGATCGCGACCCGCGGACCGGCGGCGCCATATGCCGGACGAGTGGCGCCGCGCTCCGCCGGTCGGGACGCCCCGGCGCGCGCGCGCCCGTTCTCCAGCAGGGCATTCGTATCGGTCAGTACGCATTCCTCATGCTGAGCACGGCGACCAGCGTGCGCGCGAGCACCGCGATGTCGAGCCAGACCGTCCAGCCGCCGATATATTCGAGGTCGCATTGCACCCGCCGGACGATCTTCTCCTCGGTGTCGGTCTCGCCCCGCCAGCCGCGCACCTGCGCGAGCCCCGTCATGCCCGGACGTACCCGGTGCCGCGCCGGATAAAACGGAACGACCGTCTCGAACGGGCGGCCGGCGGCGCAGGTGCCGGGCGCATGTGGGCGCGGCCCGACCAGCGACATGTCCCCGCGCAACACGTTGAAGAGCTGCGGCAGCTCGTCGAAGGAGGCGCGTCGCAGGAAGGCGCCGAAGCGGGTCACACGGGCATCGCCGCGCGTCGCCTGCCGCACGCCGGCGGGCTCCGCCGCCGCGCGCATCGTGCGGAACTTGAGCATCTGGAAGTCCCGCCCGGCGAAGCCGACGCGGCGCTGGCGGAACAGGACCGGTCCGGGGCTGTCGAACCGTATCCACGCCGCGATCAGCAGCATCAATGGGGCCAGCACGATCAATGTCGCGATGGCGATGGCGATATCCTCCACCCGCTTGATCGACGCGCGCCAGCCGGACAGCGCCGGCGCGACAAGCCAAGCCGACGGGGATGCGGGGGGGCGTGTCGGCGAGGGCGGCCGTCGTGGGCGGGCGCGGAGCGGTGTCCGCGCCTCCGCCGTCCGCTCCATGACCTCCTCGCCCGTATGACCCATGCGCGCGCCCTTCTGGCTGGGAGCCGCGCGGCATGCGGCCCTCGCGCGCTGTTATGCGGGGCGAACGGTCACCATCGGGTTAATCGGGGCGCGGAGCGTTACGCGATGGAAGGGACAGTTCAGCTATGGCAAGCTGCCCGGATGCGGTTCCTGCCGTTCTTCTTCGTCCGAGGCTCCACGCTGGCGCTGCTGGCGCGCGCGGCGTTGGAGGATCCTCGACGGCGCTGCCTCTGCGCCTTTTGCGGCGGCATGGTGCCGATCCGCCCGGAAATCGCTTGCCAGACGGTACGTTGCCCAAGCTGCTGGCGCCGCCAGCGGGTCTTTGCCGGGACCGAGGGTATCGCCCGGCTATCGCCTGATGCGCTTGCCGCTCTGCGCCGTACGACCGCGTGGGTGAGACGCTGGCCGGCAGGATAGGGTCCGCACCGTCGCGCCAAGCACACGGCTGTGGGTTCGTCCTTCAGGCCCGCACCGCGCCTTTCATCGTCATGCCCGGACATGTTCCGGGCATCCACGTCTTTACTGCCCGCCAAGGAAGACGTGGATGGCCGGAACAAGTCCGGCCATGACGGTGTATGTAAAGGCGGCTTGGCTTTCAGCGGATGCGGAGTATCGCGAACCGGACAGCCATGCGCCAAGCACGACGACGACAAAGGGTATTCAGCGCGGGCTGAGCACCATGATCATCTGGCGATTTTCCATCCGCGGCATCTGCTCGACCTTGGTGAGCGGGTCCATCTCCTGGCGGATGCGCTCGAGCACTCGCATCCCGATGTCCTGATGGGCCATCTCGCGACCGCGAAATCGGAGCGTCACCTTGACCTTGTCGCCCTCGTCGATGAACGACTTCATGGCCCGCATCTTCACCTGATAGTCGTTCTCGTCGATGTTCGGGCGGACCTTGACCTCTTTGATCTCAATGACCTTCTGGCGTTTCTTCGCCTCGTTCTTCTTCTTCTGCTGCTCGTATTTGAACTTGCCGTAGTCGAGGATCTTCACGACCGGCGGATCGGCGTTCGGGCTGATCTCCAGCAGGTCGAGGCCGACGGAGAAGGCGCGTCCCATCGCGTCGCGGGTGGTCATCACCCCTTGCATCTCGCCGTCCTGGTCGATGAGGCGCACCTGCGCCGCCCTGATCTCCTCGTTCACGCGCGGCCCATCGCGGGTCGGCGGGGCCGTCATTGGTCCACGGGGTATGGTCTGTCTCCTGTCATGGTTGAAAATCGGCGCCGGCCACCCGGCACCGTATCCTGACGGCCCGCGCGGGCGCGATCAAGCGGCTTGTCGATCTTCGGATCGGCCATCCGCCAAGCGCTTGAGATCGGGGGGCGTGGCCTCCGCCGCAAGGCGCGCGACCGCCTGGTCGAGCGCCAGCACCTCCTGGCCGTCCGATCCGAGGCGGCGCAGCGCCACGTTGCGCGCCTCGGCCTCCCGGCGCCCGACGATCGCCAGCACCGGAACATGAGCGAGGCTGTGGGTGCGGACCTTGGCGTTGATCTTCTGGTTGGTCAGGTCGAGTTCGACCGTCAGCCCGGCGGCACGCAGCGCCTCGGCCGCCTCGCGGGCGAAATCATCGGCGTCGGAGACGATCGTCGCCACCACCACCTGCACCGGCGCGAGCCAGAGCGGGAAGCGGCCGGCGTATTGCTCGATCAGGATGCCGAGGAACCGCTCGAAGCTGCCGAGGATCGCCCGGTGCAACATCACCGGGCGATGCCGCGCGCCGTCCTCGCCGACGTATTCCGCGTCCAGCCGCTCGGGCATGTTGAAATCGACCTGCAAGGTGCCGCATTGCCAGTCCCGCCCGATCGCGTCGCGCAGCACGAACTCCAGCTTCGGGCCATAGAACGCCCCCTCGCCCGGGTTCAGCTCGTACTCCACGCCGGCGATCGCGCAGGCCTCCTTCAGCGCCGCCTCTGCGTGATCCCACACCGCGTCGTCACCGACCCGCTCGGTCGGGCGATCGGCGAACTTGATCCGGAAATCGGCGAAGCCGAAATCGCGATAGATCGAGGACAGCAGCGCCACGAAGCGCGCCGTCTCCGGCGCGATCTGCTGCTCGGTGCAGAAGATATGGGCGTCGTCCTGGGTGAAGGCGCGCACCCGCATCAGGCCGTGCAGCGCGCCCGACGGCTCATAGCGATGACACGATCCGAACTCGGCGAGGCGCAGCGGCAG
>JBAWFF010000230.1:0-10870 GCA_049591635.1 Acetobacteraceae bacterium | reverse complement strand
CTCCGACGCGATGCGCGCCGCCGGCCTGCCGGCCGGCGGCGGCTTCGCGACCGCGCGCGGCATCGCCGCGTTCTATCAGATGCTGCTGCGCGGCGGCCGTCTCGGCAACACGCGTGCGCTGTCGCCGCGCCTCATCGCCTACGTGACGCGCAACCACACCGGGGAGACGCCGGACGTGCAGATGGACGGCATCCCGATGCATCGCGGCCTCGGCCCGCATGTGCGCGGCTTGAGCGAGCGCGTCCGCGGCCTCGGCACGATCGGCGCGCCGGAGACGTTCGGGCATGGCGGCGTCGGCTCGTCCTATTCCTGGGGCGACCCCACCAGCGGCGTGTCGTTCTCGTATCTGACCAACTTCGTGCAGCCCGATCCGTGGCACTCGGCGCGCCTGGATCGCGTCAGCAACCTCGTCCACGCGGCGATCGATTGATGGACCCCGGCGCGCGGCGCGCCATCCTCGAGGCGGCGGACGCGCTGCGCGACGACGCCGTGGCGCTGCTCGCGCGCCTGGTAAGCCATCGCAGCGTGCTCGGCGAGGAGCAATCGTGTCTCGCCGAGATGCAATCCGTCTACGCCGATCTCGGCCTGACGCCCCGCCGCGTCGCGGTGGACACCGAAGCGCTCGCCGCCCATCCCGGCTTCTCCCCGCCGCTGATCGACTACGCCGGGCGCGATCCGGTGATCGCGCTGCATACTCCACGCGAACGGCGCGGGCGCAGTCTGCTGCTGCAAGGCCATGTCGACGTGGTGCCGGAGGGCGCGCCCGATTTGTGGACCACGCCGCCCTACGAACCCTCGATCCGGGGCGGGCGTATGTACGGGCGCGGTGCCGCCGACATGAAGGCCGGAATCGCCGCCTACGTCACCGCGTTCCGCGCCCTGAAGGAAGCCGGGCTGCAACCGGCCGCCGAAGTGCAAATGGCGGCGGTGATCGAGGAGGAATGCACCGGCAACGGCGCGCTGGCGGTCATGGAAGCCCTGCCCAAGCCCGACGCCTGCCTGATCCCCGAACCCGGCCCCGGCTATCCCGCGCTCTATGTCGCCGAGGTTGGCGTGGTGTGGGCCTGGGTAACCGTCACCGGCAAGCCCGCGCATGTGCGCGAGATGCAGTCCGGGGTGAACGCGATCGAGGCGGCGATGGCGATCGCCGCGCGTTTCAAGGCCTACGAGGACGAGATGAACCGCGCTGAGCGCCGCCATCCCGCCTTCGCCGCCGACAATCATCCGATCAACGTGAACCTCGGCACGATCGAGGGCGGCGAATGGAACAGCTCGGTGCCGACACGCGCGCGCATCGGCCTGCGCGTTGGCGTGATGCCCGGCTATTCGTGCCGGCGGACCGCGCGCGACATCGAGGCGCTCGTCGCCGAGGCGATAGCGGGCCTGAACGGGGCACGCGCGACGGTCGCCTTCAAGGGCTTCATGGCCGACGGCTGCACTTTCCCGCCGGATCAGCCGATCGCCCGCGCGGTGAGCGCGCTGCACGCCGAGGTCGCCGGTGAAACGCTGCGCCACTACGCCGCGCCCGGCCTGACGGATGCGCGGTTCTATACCCTGTACCAGGGCACGCAGGCCACGTGCTACGGCCCTGACTCCGACAACATCCACGGCATCGACGAGAGCGTCGGGCTGGACAGCCTGCATCAGGTCACCCGCGTGCTCGCGCTGACGATCGCGGAATGGTGCGGGGTGGAGCGGAGTGCCTGATGCCGGTGGACGCCGTCCGTCCCTATCGCGCGATGGCCTACAACAACCGTTGGGCGAACCACCGCCTGCTCGCTGCTTGCGCCGGGCTT
This sequence comes from Acetobacteraceae bacterium, assembly GCA_049591635.1. Taxonomy (GTDB): domain Bacteria; phylum Pseudomonadota; class Alphaproteobacteria; order Acetobacterales; family Acetobacteraceae; genus DATFDN01. The sequence continues at coordinate 9,074 of JBAWFF010000230.1, read as the reverse complement.
TCGCGGGCCGAGTTCACCGCGCCCCGAACCGGCTTCTTTCCGAGCCTGAGTGCCACGCTCAACCATATCCTGATCATCGACCGCTTCTATGTGGATGCGATGGAGGGCGGCCAGTTCGGGCCGGCGGCGTGGGCGGAACGGGAGCCCTGCAACACCGTGGCCGCGCTCGCGGACGCCCAGGCGGACGTGGATCGGCGCCTGATCGCCGTGGTGGAGTCCCTCGACGCCGCCGCATTGGAGCGCATCGTCGATGTCCATCGCGGCACGCGCGTTCAACGTGAGCGGATGGACCGATTGCTGCTCCATTTGTTTCAGCATCAGGTCCACCATCGGGGCCAGGCCCACGCCATGATGAGCGATACGCCGGTGCGTCCGCCGCAGCTCGACGAATTCTTCCCGGCGGAGGACGCGACGTTGCGCGCGGATGAATTCGCGCGACTCGGCTGGACCGAGGAAACGGTCTGGATTGGCGGAGCGTGGAAATGAAATCCACCGGGATTTGCGCCGCCCTCGCGGTGATGATCGCGTGCTGCGGTTTCTCGGGAGAAGGGAAATCCCAGCCCAGCCGATCGGACATCACCGTGGCCGACAGCCTCTTCCAGGCCGGGAAGTTCGCCGATGCCGGCAAACTCTACTTGCGGATAGCCATGGAAAACCCCCAGGACCATTCGGCGGTTCTCCAGTTGGGTCGCATCGCGTTGCTCGCCAACCGGCTGGACGATGCGCGCAAATGGCTGGAACAGGCGATAAAGCTGCAACCCGGCGACACTGACGCCAAGGTCATGCTGGCGGAGGCGTTCTATCGCGCCGACGATTTCCAGAAGGCGGCGGCGGCGCTGGATGGCGTCGATGTGGCCACCAACAAGCTGATCACTTCGCAATATCCGACGCTGAACGTCGCGAAGTTGGAGAGCTTCAAGGGCCAGACCCCTTACGAAGTGATTGGCGATGGGACGAGCACGCGGCTGAAATTCATAAGAACCGACCCGCTGCCGGTGGTGAGCGTGCGCATCAACGGCGGCGAGGAAGTCACCTTCTTCATCGACACCGGCGGTTCGGAACTCGCGCTCGACACGGATTTCGCCAAGGAGCTTGGTCTCCCGCAATTCGGAGCGGTGCAGGGCACCTTTTCCGGCGGGCAGCACGCGGAGGTGCGGAACTCGCGCATCGACTCGCTCACCGTCGGCGATTGGACCGTCAAGAACCTGCCCGTCGCGACGCTTCCCTTGCGCCAACTCTCGAAAGGCCTGGGCGTGAAGCGCGTCGACGGATGCATCGGGACCACTTTGCTGTACCATTTCCTGGCGACGCTGGATTTTCGCCACGGCGAGCTTGTCCTGCACCGGAAGACCGCCAAGGGCCTGGAACGGTTCGGGGCAACGTCATCGGCGAAGAGAGTCGCGGTCCCTTTCTGGATCGCGAGCGATCATTTCATGGTGGGCTGGGGCCGCGTGAACACGCTCCCGCCGGCGCTCCTCTTCGTTGACACCGGGCTTGCGGGCGCGGGCGCCAAATTGGCGGAGTCGGTCATCAAGCAAGCCGGGATCACGCTGGAGGAAGGCAAGGCATCCGAGGGGGCCGGAGGCGGCGGGACGCTGAGGATCGTGCCCTACACCGTGCGTCAACTCTCGTTCGGCGGCATACGGGAACACAACGTCCCCGGTCTCTACGATGGGCCGTTTCCGTGGGAACACATGTTTGGCTTTTACCTCGCGGGCATGGTCGGCCACGATTTCTTCAGGCCCTATGCGATGACCCTCGACTTCATGGACATGAAGATTTTTCTGCAATAGCGGAGGCAGACGGAATGGCGGGAGCGCTGACGGGGATCAAGGTCATCGAAGTCGGCCAGGCGCTGGCCGGGCCGCTCGCCGGCGTGATCCTGGCCGACATGGGCGCCGACGTGATCAAGGTCGAGAAGCCGGATGGCGGCGACGACGCCCGTCTCTGGGGGCCACCGTTCATCGAAGGCGACTCGCTGTTCTTCCACGCCACCAACCGCGGCAAGCGTTCGGTCACGCTCGACATCAAGAGTGCCGAGGATGTCGCCCGACTGAAGACGCTCGCCGCCGACGCCGACATCCTGATCCAAAATCTGCGCCCCGGCATCGTCGATGCGTGCGGCATCGGGCCAGAGGCGATGCTCGCGGCCAATCCGCGGCTGATCTACTGCTCCATCTGGGCGTTCGGCTATCAGGGTCCTCTGCGTCTCGCGCCCGGTTTCGATCCGCTGCTTCAGGCGTACGCCGCGGTGATGACCCTGACCGGGCGCCCGGACGATCCGCCGACCTTCTGCGCCCCGGCGATCAACGACAAGGCGGCGGGCATGTGGTGCGTGATCGGCGCGCTGGCCGCCCTTCAGCAACGGCATGCGACCGGCAAGGGCTGTGTCATCGACACCTCCTTGTTCGAATGCGCCGTGGGCTGGGTGGACGGCGCGCTCAACAACTATCACGCCAACGGGGCGGTGCCGGCGCGGCACGGCACCGCGAGCAACCTCCTGGTTCCCTACCAGACGTTCGAGACCGCCGACCGCCCCATCTGCATTGCCGCCGGCAATGACCGTCTGTTCGTCAAGTGCGCCCGCGCGCTGGGCCATCCGGAGTGGTCCGAGGACCCGCGCTTCGAGGACGGCCGCAAGCGCGCCGTCAATCGCATCGAGCTGGTGGCGCTGATGTCGCGGGTGTTGCTCGGCCAGGACCGCGCGCACTGGATGGCGGCGCTCGAAGCGGTGGGGGTGCCCTGCGCGCCAGTCAACGACATCGCCGAGCTTTCCCGGACCGAGCAGCTCCAGGCGATGGACATGCTCCGCGCGCTGCCCGAGACCGACCTCCGGATCGTCGGCTTGCCGATCTCGTTCGACAAGGAACGCCCGCGTCCACACGCGGACTCGCCTGGGCTGGGGGAGCACAATGCCGAGGTGTTCGCAGGCCGATAGAGGGCCATATACTCGCCGCCCAGACCGAAAGGACGCCCCGATGCACCGCTCCTCCTCGATCGCGATGGCGGGCCTGATCGCCGCCACCCTCCTCGCTCCGTTCGCGGCCCGCGCCGCCACCGAGGCGCCCTTCACGCAGGCCGCCTTCACCGCCGCGCAGGGTCGGGACAAGCCGATCCTGGTCGAGATCGACGCCAGCTGGTGTCCCACCTGCGCCGTTCAGCGCCCTATCCTGAGCCGGTTGATGAGCGATCCCGCGTTCAAGGACCTCGTCATCTACAAGGTCAATTTCGACACCCAGAAAGACGTCGTCCGCGAGATGGGCGCGCGGATGCAGAGCACGCTCGTTGTCTTCCATGGCAAGGTGGAGGAAGGCCGCTCGGTGGGCGACACCAAGGAAACGTCCATCAAGGCGCTGCTTGAGAAGGCGAACTCCTAGACGCGATGGGTTTCGATCTGGGGAGCATCGGGTTCGGCTTCGTCGCCGGCGTGCTCTCCATTCTTTCGCCATGCGTCCTGCCGGTGTTGCCGCTGGTGCTGGGGCCGGCGATGGCGGCGCATCGCCTCGGGCTGCCGGCGCTGGCGCTCGGGCTCGTGGTTTCGTTCGTTGGGATCGGGTTGTTCGTGGCGACGATCGGGTTCGCGATCGGGCTCGATGGCGACGTCTTCCGCGACGCCTCCGCGGTCATCCTCGCGGCCGTTGGCATCCTGCTGCTGAGCGAGGCATTGCAGCAGCGTTTCGCGTTGGCGACGGCAGGGGTCGGCAACGCCGGCAACCGGCTGATGACGCGGATCACGCCCTCGGGCATCCTCGGGCAGTTCCTGCTTGGGCTGCTCCTCGGCGCCGTCTGGAGCCCCTGCGGCGGCCCCACCCTCGGCGCTGCCTCGGTCCTGGCGGCACAGGGCAAGGACATCCCCGCCGTCGCCTCTGTCATGGTCGCGTTCGGCCTGGGAACGGCGATTCCGCTGCTGGCGCTGGGCAGCCTCTCGCGTCAGGCGTTCGCCCGCTGGCGCGGCCGGCTGATGGCGGCCGGTAAGACGGGCAAGCTGGTGCTGGGCGTGGGCGCGCTGGTGATCGCGGCCATGATCCTGACCGGGTTCGATCGTTCGCTGGAGACCGCGTTGGTGACGGCGTCGCCGGTATGGTTGACCGATCTGACGACGCGGTATTGAGGTCCAGTCGACCTATGCGTCAACCACCCCACGCCGCCGCCTTGGCGGGCGTGATCAATCCGTCGGCGACGTCCTCCTCGAGACCAGTGGCCGCGCGGTGCGTCGGGGCGCCGTAGCCGCCGCCACCACCCAGCGCGAGCGTGACGACATCGCCCTTCCGCAAGCGCGTCTCGTCCTTCGAGCGCAAACGGATCGACTGGCCGCCGCGCCGGATCTCGCAAAACCCGGTGCTGCCGGAACCGCCGCCGGCCATCCCTTCCGGGGCGCGTCGGAAGCGATCGCTGTAGAGCGCGATCGACACGTCATCCGAGAGGATTTCGCACCGGCGCAGGAAGCCAAGGCCGCCGCGCTGCGCACCCTCGCCGCAACTGTCGGGACGCAGGCTGTATTCGATGACGCGGAAGAAGTCGAAATCCTGATCCAGCGCCTCCACCGGCGTGTTCGAGCAATTCGAAAGCGGGCCGTCCACCGCGTCGCAGCCATCCGCGGTGGCGGAGGCGCCGTAGCCGCCGCCGTTGATTTCCAGATAGACCGACCAGCCATCCGGCTTGAGGTGCGAGAGGACACTCACCGTGGTGGTGTCGAACCCACAGGCGATCGCGCGTTGTGGGACCGCCTGCGCGAGCGCCTTCATCACGGCGTTCCAGGCGCGAAAGCACGCCTCCATGCGCGCGCGCACGGGCGCCGGACGGTTCGGGTTCAGCAGCGATCCCTTCGGGGCGCTGATGCGCACCGGTCGGGCGGCTCCGGCGTTGAACGGAATGTCCGGGCTGGTCAGCACCGCCTTCACGCAGGACAGCGCCGCGGACATCGTGGAGGCGAGCGGCGCGTTCAGGTTGCGTCGCACCTGCGGTGCCGTGCCGGCGAAGTCGACCGCGATAGTATCGCCCTGTACTGTGACGGTCGCGCGTACCGGCAGCGGTGCGTCACCCTCCCCATCGTCGTCCACCGCGTCCTCGCCGGTGTAGACGCCGTCGGGGACCTGGCGGATCGCGGCGCGCATCCGGGCTTCGGAATAATCCTGCAACGCCGCCATGGCTTCGACCACCATGTCGGCGCCATAGCGGTCCGCGAGTTCGATGACCCGAGTCATGCCGGTCGCGTTCGCCGCCATCTGCGCGTCGAAATCGCCCATCGTCTGGTGCGGCACGCGGACGTTCGCGCGCAGCAGCCGCTCGAACATGCCGCCGTGCCAGTCGCGCGCCATGTTGAGCTTCAAGGGCGGGATGATGAGCCCCTCGGACCAGACATCCGTGGCCAATGGATTGAGCCCCGGGCTGCCGCCGCCGAGATCGAGGTGGTGCGCCACCGAGGCCGAGAAACCGAGCACGCGGCCTTGATGAAAGATCGGGTGGAACAGGAACACATCCTGCAGGTGCTGGCCGCCGGAATAGGGATCGTTGATCGCGAAGAAGTCGCCTGGCTGGAGCGTCTCCACCGGGTACAGCGCCGCGCAGGGCTGGAAGATGTGGCCGATCGTGCCGAGCTGCATCGGGATCAGCTCCGCCTGCGCCACCGTATTTCCGTGGGCGTCCAGCAATGCGGCGGAGCCGTCGCGCGCTTCGCGCAGAACGGTGGAATAGGCGGAGCGCACCAGCTTCACCCCCATCTCGCGCGCCGCCGCGATCAGCGCCTGACTGACGATCGCGTAGTCGACCGGATCGAGCGTCATGGGGCGGCCCTATGCAAGATGATGTTGCCGTGCGCGTCCGGCACGGCGCGCCATTCCGGGGGCACCCAGGTACTGGAACTGTAGCCCTCGATCAACGCCGGCCCGGCGATCGTATCATCCGGCCGCAGTCCCGCGGCATCTAGCAGCCGCGCCATCACCTGCCCGGCGTCGGTTCGCACCGGTGCCTGCGCGGGATGGCGCGACGCCACCGCGCGTTCGCGGAAGGCGGGCATGATCTCTAGCGGCCGACGCACGCCGAAGCGCAGGCCGACGATCTCGACTCGTCGCTCCGGCTCTCCGCCATGCATGTAGAGGCGTCGGTGCGCGGCGGTGAACCGCTCGGCGAGTTCGCTCACGGTCAGTCCGGCCAACTTCGTGGCGTCGAGCTCCACCGGGACTTCGAACGCCTGGCCGAGGAATCGCATGTCGGCGGTCGCGGTGAACGCGAGTGCGCCGTGCAGGCCAAGCGCGCGGAACTCCGCCTCCGCCTCGGTGCGGAACCCCGCGAAGGCGTCGCGCAGCATGGGCGGCGCGCCCTCATCGAGCGCGGTGCGGCGCGTGATGCCGGCGATCTTCACGTAGTCCGCGGCGATCAGGCCCAAGGCGGAAATCACGCCCGGATTCGGCGGGATCAGGATCTCGCGAACGCCCAACTCGGCGCCGATCTCGGCTGCCAACAACGGGCCGGCGCCGCCGAACGGCACCAGCACGTAATCGCGCGGATCGCGGCCACGCTCGGTCGATACGAGCTGGATCGCTCGCACGATGTTGGCGACCGCGAGGCGAATCGCGGCGGCGGCGGCGGCGGCGACATCGGTGCCCAGGCGGGCGGCCAATTCGGCGAATGCGCGGTGCGCCCGACCCGCGTCGAGACGCATCGAACCGCCCAGGAACGCTTCCGGCCTGATGGTGCCGCGCACCACATGGGCATCGGTGACAGTGGGCAAGACGCCGCCCCTTCCGTAGCAGGCCGGCCCGGGATCGGCGCCGGCGCTGCGCGGTCCGACGCGCAGCATCCCGCCGTCGTCGATCCACACCAGGCTGCCGCCGCCGGCGCCGACGGAGACGATGTCGAGGACCGGCGTGCGGATCGGCAATCCGTCGATCTCGGTCTCCGAGGCAATCGCCGGCGCCCCGTCTCGCACCAGGCTGACATCGGTGCTGGTGCCGCCCATGTCGAAGGTGATCAGGTCGCGGCGTCCGGATCGCCCGGCCTGGCGGATCGCGCCGACCACACCCGCCGCCGGTCCGCTGAACAGCGCGGTGATCGCGCTCACCCGCATCGCCGCCGCCGGCAGTCTTCCGCCGTTCGATTGCATGACGCTGAACCGGCCGCGAAACCCAGCCTCGGCCAGCGTCGCCTCGAAGCGGTCGAGATAGCGGTCGATCACCGGCTGCACGTACGCCGACAACACGGTGGTCGAGGCACGCTCGAACTCCCGGAACTCGCGCGCCACCTGGTGGGAGCACGCGACACGCAATCCCGGCAGCGAGGTGCGCAGGAGTTCGGCGATCCGCTGTTCGTGGGTCGGCGCGGCATAGGCCGACAGCAAGCAGATCGCCACCGCGTCATAGCCGCCCGACGCCAGCGCCGGCACCAGGTCGCGATGCACCTCGTTCTCGTCGAGCGGCACGATAACGCGGCCACCGGCGTCGATCCGCTCGGTCACTTCGAAGCAGTCGCGCCGGCGCACCGGCGGTCGCGGCTTGGCGTAGCGCAGGTCGTAGATGTTGCGCCTGTCGTGACGTTGCAGGAACAACATGTCGCGGAACCCGCGCGTGGTCACGAAGGCGACGCGCGCGCCCTTGCGTTCGAGGATCGCATTGGTGGCCACCGTCGATCCATGCACCAGATCGGTCACGCCGGGCGGCGGAATGTCGGCGGCGGCGAGGGCGGCGAACGCGCCGACATCGGGGTTCGCCGGCGTGCTGGGGACCTTGACGATCTCGATCCGATCGCCGTCCACCGCGACCAGATCGGTGAACGTGCCACCGACCTCAATACCAACGCGCATATGCCGCCGATCCGCTGCCCGCGATCAAGCTAGCGGCATGCGGCGCGAATGCAATGCGGGCCGCGTCATACCATCCAGCGGCCGCCGTCGATCAGAATCGACTGCCCTGTCATGAACCGGCTGTCCTCGCTTGCCAGAAACACCACGACGTTGCCGACGTCCTCGGGTTCGGCGATGTATCCCATCGGGGTACTGTCGCGGATCCGGTCGATGACCGCCGCCGGCAGCCGGTCATGCGCGCGGGTTCGGATCGCGCCGGGTGCCACGGCGTTCACGTTCACCCGGAAAGGCGCGAGTTCTCGTGCAAGCGCCCGGGTGAAGCCCACGACCCCCATCTTCGCCGCGCTGTAGTCGACCAGCCCGATGTCGCCGAAGAAGGCGGATTCCGACGACATGTTGATGATCTTGCCGCCGCGACGCTCGCGCATCTTGCCGACGACCTGGCGCGTGCAGAGCATGGTGGTGTGCAGCGAGACCTGGAGCACGAACTGCCACGTGGCGGGATCGGAGCACCAGAATTCGCTCGCCCGCTCCCGCGCGCTCTGACCGACATTGTTGAACAGCACGTCGACCTGGCTGTAATGCGCCTCGATCTTGCCAAACGCGTCCTCCACCGCGGCCCGGTCGGTGCAGTCGATAGCGAGCGGCAAGGCGCGCCGCCCCAGCGCTTCGACCTCTCGCGCGACCGCCCCGAGCGGGTCGGATTCTCGATCCATCAAGGCCAGATCCGCGCCCGCCCGCGCCATGCACAACGCGCTCGCCCGACCGATGCCGTTCGCCGCGCCGGTCACGACGCAGATCCGTTCGCGCAAGTTCGCCGTCATGCCGTTCCCTCCCGCTGTCCGCCAAAGCCGGTGAACCATCTCATGAACCGGCGGCGGCGCGATACCGGGCCGCCGTCGATTGACGGTACGCTCCACATCGCACAAGGATGTGAGACGCGCGCATTCGCGAGCGTACCACCGAGGAGGCAACGATGAGGACAGCATCCCGCTCGCTTATATCCAAGGCTTGCGGCTTGGCGGTTTCATCGTTCGCGATGGCGCTGATGATCGGTGTGCATTCGGCCGCCGCGCAGAAGCCGCCTATCAAGGTCGGCGAGTTCCTCGACCTCACCGGGGCCGCGGCCGCTCCGGCGGAAGCCGCCCGGCTTGGCATCGATCTCGCGGTCAAGGATATCAACGACGCCGGAGGCATCGACGGACGCAAGCTCCAAGTGTTCACCGCCGACACGCAGACCGATCCGACGGTCGGCGTCGGCGAGATGACCCGCCTC
>JBAWFF010000229.1:0-2002 GCA_049591635.1 Acetobacteraceae bacterium | reverse complement strand
GCTTTCGGGCGCGTGCGTCCGGGCAGCGGGGCGACGAGGCTCGCATAGGCGGCCCAGGCCGCATTGTCGGCGTCGGTCAGGCCCGTGCGCCTCGCCATCCTCAACCGCCCGTCTCGCCGGGCCCTTTCCAAAGCAGCGCGGCCGAGGCCGCCGCCGTCACCGCCAGCACCGCATAGGGCAGCGCATAGCCGCCCCAGTGCGTCACCGCCAGGGCGAATGCCGAGGGGATCACCATGACACCGAAGAACATCGCCGCCGTGCCGAGCCCGGTCGCCTCCGTCCGCCGCGTCCCGCCCAGGCTGGCATACTCGGCGTAGGCGACGCCGGTGAAACCGCTCGCCGTCACCCCGCCGAGGATTACGACCAGCACCACCGCGAATGCCGGCCACCCGGGACCGAACAGCCCGGTGGCGACGCACGCGACCGCCATCCCGATGCCGTGCACGGCGAGCGTGCGCGAGGGCGACAGGAGGCGGTCAGCGACCCAGCCCCAGATGGGCCGGCTCACGGCCCCGGCGATCTGGTAGACCGCGAGCACGAACCCCGCGCCGACCAGGCTGAACCCGGCCACCGTCGTCAGCTGCACCGCCATGAAGGCGATGAAGCAGAGTTGCAGGCCGGAGTAGAAGAAGGCGGCGGCGGACAGAACGCGCAGCCGCCGGTCGCGGCGCAGCAGGCAAAGCGGCTCCAGCAACGCCCCGCCCACCAAGGGGTGCGTGGGGTCGAGCCCGACATCCCAGCGCCGGCGCGGCAGCTCCATCAGCCCGAGCAGCAGCAGGACCGGCCCTATCTCCACCAGCAAGGCGACCCGCCAGCTGGCGGCGAGCACGATCGGCGGCACGATCAACGCCCCCAGCACGCCGCCGAGCGGCACGCCGGTCTGGCGGATCGACATGACGAGGTTGAACACCGGGCGCGGGGTCTGCGGCACCAGCAGATGCGTGCTCGCCGGGGCCGCCGCGCCGTAGCCCAGCCCCAGCGTCACCCCCCCAGCGCCAGCATCACCGCCGTGCCGCCGCCGGCTGCGATCACGAGCATCGCGACGACGCATAGCAGGATGACCTGGCTCACGCGCACCGCGCCGAAGCGCCAGATGAAGCCCGGCGACAGCAGTGCCGAGAGGATGCCGACGCTGTAGACGATCGAGACGAACACCCCGACCAGCGGCCCCGGCACGTTCAGGTCACGCGCGATCTCGGGCGCGGCGGTGGGGACGGAGAACAGCGCCGCGGTGGCCACGACCTGGATGGCGACGGTCGCCGCCAGCGGCCAGAACGGCATGTCGCGGAGCGAGCCGACGGCAGATGTCACGGCGCCGAGCGCCTCAGTCGTCTTCGAGGGTTTCCGGAAATTCCACGCCCTCGAACAGCTCGCTCAGCGGCAATTCGATCCCGATCTCAGGCATCACCAGCGCCGCGGGTGATTCGAGGACGTGTCCCACCCAATCGTCGCCCGCCCGCTCGAAGACCGTTGCCGCCGGGCGAAGCTGCTCCAGCAGCACGTAGCGGGCGATAGAGAGTGTGGCCCGATACTCCCGGTTCTTCACCACGCGGTCGGTCACGGCCGTCGTCGGGCTGATGATCTCGAACACGACCACCGGCTCCTCGACCAGTTGGGCGCCTCGTGCGACCTCCGAGCAGAGCACGAAAGCATCAGGGTAGCGGATGCTGCCGGCGACGGCGACCTTAAGGTGGCTGCCGATCGCGCGACATGGGCCGCCTTGCAGACGATTGCCGAGAGCACGGATCAGATTCGACTGGATCAGCGCGTGCTCGAAGCTGCCCCCGGTCATCGCGATCGGGGCAAATCCGTCGAACTCATAGGGCCGCTCCTGCCGGGCTTCCCAGGCCAGGAACTCCTCACGGCTCATCGGCTCGCGAAGCGGCGCGTTCATGACCCGCTCCTACGCCTCCGCCGGCGCATCGTCCACCAGCACCACATGCAGCCGGCGCGGGCCGTGGGCGCCGAGTTCCAGCGCCTGCTCGATGTCGGCCGAGCGCGA
>JBAWFF010000228.1:0-10345 GCA_049591635.1 Acetobacteraceae bacterium | reverse complement strand
GACTGGGTGCGCGCGGCGACCGGCTTCGCGATCGGCGGCGTGGCGCCGGTCGGGCACCTGATGCCGCCCCTGATCCTGCTGGACGAGGATTTGCTGGTCCTCGACCCGATCTGGGCGGCGGCCGGATCGCCCAGTCACGTGTTTCGCACGAGTGCCGCGGAACTGCGCCGGGTCACCGGGGCGGCGGTGGCGATGGTGCGAGAGGCGTAGGGGACCGCGTCAGCCGGCGATGCTCACCCGGTCGCGCCGCGGCAAGCCGCCCTCCGCGAGGAACCCGCCCGATTGGCGTCGCCACAGCCGCGCGTAGAGGCCGTCGCGGGCGAGAAGGTCGGCGTGCGAGCCGATCTCGCTGACCCGGCCCTGGTCGAGCACCACCAGCCGGTCCATGCGCGCGATCGTGGACAGCCGATGGGCGATGGCGATGACGGTGCGGCCTTCCATCAGCAGGTCCAGCTGGCCCTGGATGGCCGCCTCGACCTCCGAATCCAGCGCCGAGGTCGCCTCGTCCAGCACCAGGATCGGGGCGTCCTTCAGGATCACACGGGCGAGGGCGACGCGTTGGCGCTGCCCGCCCGACAGCTTCACGCCACGTTCGCCGACATGCGCGTCGTAGCCGGTGCGGCCATGCCAGTCCTCCAGGCCGAGGATGAATTCGTGCGCCTCGGCCCGCCGCGCCGCGCTCTCGATCATCGCGTGCGTCGCCTGCGGGCGGCCGTAGCGTATGTTCTCGGCGATCGAGCGGTGCAGCAGCGAGGTGTCCTGGGTGACCAGGGCGATCTGCGTCCGCAGGCTCTCCTGCGTCACATGGGCGATGTCCTGGCCGTCGATCAGGATGCGGCCGCGCTCCAGCGCGTAGAAATGCAGCAGCAGGTTCACCAGCGTCGATTTGCCGGCCCCTGACGGCCCGACCAGCCCGACCCGCTCGCCGGGCGCGATCGTCAGGTCGATGCCGTGCAGCACGCCGGGCTGGCCGATCGGGCGCTTGCCGCGGCCGTAGTCGAAATGCAGGCCCTCGAAGCGTATTTCGCCTCCCGTTACCCGCAATTCGCCCGCGCCCGGCGCGTCCGGCATCTGCCGCGCCACCGCGATCGAGCGCATCCCATCCTGCACGGTCCCGACATTCTCGAAGATGTTGGTGACGTTCATCGCCACCCAGCCGGCCATGTTGGAGATCTGCCAGGCCATCGGGATGGCGGTTGCGACCGTCCCAACTTTGATATGGCCGGCCCGCCAAAGCAGGATCGCCGTCGCCCCGGTGCCGACGACCAAGGCGGCGTTGATCACCGCGAGGGTGAAGGTGAAGCCGGTCGCCAGACGGGTCTGGCGGCGGAAGGCGGCGGTGTGCTCGTCGACCGCGTCGCGCACGAAGGCATCCTCGTCGCGAGCACGCGCGAACAACTTGACGGTGAGGATGTTGGTGTAGCTGTCCACCACCCGCCCGGTCAGCAGGGAACGCACCTCGGAAACCGCGCGGGAGCGGTCGCGCATCCGCGGCACGAAGCTCCGCAGCAGTGTCGCGTAGGCGGCGAACCAGCAGAAGAACGGGATCGTCAGGTGCCAATTGGTGGCGCCCAGCAGGCCGATCGCGCTCGATCCGTAGACCAGGATGTACCAGACCGCGTTGGTGCCCGAGACGATGCTCTCGCGCAGCGCCGGGCCGGTCTGCAATACGCGGTTGGCGATCCGCCCGGCGAAGTCGTTCTGGAAGAAGGTCCAGCTCTGGCGCACCACATGCCAGTGGGTCTGCCAGCGGATCATGTTGGAGAAGCCGGGGTTGATGATCTGGTTGGTGACGATGTTCTGCGCCAGCAGCGCCGCCGGTCGGGCCACCAGCAGCACCAGCGCCATCAGCGCGAGCTGCCCGCCCGCCGTCGCCAGCAACGCCTCCGGCGTCCGGGTCGAGACGAGGCCGACGACGCGGCCGATGAACAGCGGGATCGTGGTATCGAGCGCGGCGACCACCAGCCCGGTGGCGAACAGCCCGACGATCAGCCAGCGGACCTGGCGGGCGAAGTGCCAGTAGAACCGCACCAACCCGTCGGTCGGCGGCTCGGCGGGCGTTCGCCCGGTCGGGTCGAGCAGGGTTTCGAAGCGATGCAGCATGCATTCAGGGGTGAGCTTGACGCCGGAAAGGGTCAATGGCCCACGGGCAAGCGTCTGGCTGATATGCGCCTGTTACAAGGATCGGGACTCCGCGACGACATGATAGAAGCGCCCGTCGAACAGCTTCATCACCTCGAGCGTCGCCGCGTGGGCCTTCGGGCGGATCGGCGAGTTGAGGCATTCGGTGATCGCCTCCATGGAGGGAAAATCCATTTCCAGCACCATGGCGATCGACGGCCCGTCCGCGTCCTGCGAACGGGTGCGCAGGACCCTGACCGCGGTCACGTGGGGGAACTGCCGCCAGATCGGCTCCAGCTCCTTCTCGACCCGGCGGAAGAACTCGTCTTCGGAGCCTGGCCTTACTCGACCCTCATAGATGGCGGTGCGTGTCAGCATCGGGTTTCTCCATCGAACGTGGACGACGCGGACTCGGTCCTAGTTCCGTTGACTTTGCCCTGCCGCGTAGCCCTCTTGATAGGAGGATTGCTCGTTCTCCTTGACCTTGTTGTAGATCAGACCGCCCACCAGCCCGGCTCCGGCGCCGATGACCGTGCCCAGGCCGGCGTTGCCGCCGATCGCTCCCAATACCGCGCCGGCGGTCGCTCCAGCGGCAGTGCCGCCCAGGGCGCGATTCTCGGTGGGCGTCAGGTTCGAGCACCCCGCCAAGGCGCAACAAGCGACCAGCAACGCGATGGTTGTCCTCATGGATATTGTCTCCGCCGCCGCCGGGATCATCGTGAAGCGCAAGGATAGCGCTGAGTGAGAAAGTGCAGGATGGCATCGGCCGGCCGCTCCGCCCTGGCTGACGGAGTGGTCTTGGCCCAGGACACGAAATCCGCCAGGGCCTGGTTGCGGGTCGGCGGCGGGTCGGGCAGGCAGAAGAGTTTGCGTTTCATGGCCGCCTGCTCGCTCGACAACGTCTGATACGCGCCGATCGCGAACCCGTGGCAAAAGTTGACCGCCGCGGTCGCCAACGGGTCGTTTTGCGCGGCGGAGCAGAGATCGACCAGATCCTGTGCCGTCCGCATTTGAAAGTCGGCTTCCGTCACCGCCGCGCGGGCCGAGCCGAACAACGGTGCCAGCACGCAGGCCGGTAGAATGATCCAGAGAAGCCGCGATCGCATGACCCAAATTCTCCTTCGCACTCAACGCCAGTTGGACGTATGATCGGTCCGTCGGACCCGATCCACGAACCAACCGGTCGTCGCGGCACGCGTGCCGCCGGCAATATTCAAAAATAAGTTCGTCGCGTCAACGATGGCCGGGGTTGGCCGAAGGTCCAGGGAATCTCTATTTTCCTTTCGGCATAACCACCCCAAGTGTGGCTGGCGGCCTCGGATGTCTTCGCGAAGAGGCGACCGATGATCGCATCCGAAGACCGGAATGAAGCGGAGACGGGCTGACAGCGACGCCTGACCGATCCTCGTTGTTGGGAGAATTCAATGCATCGCCTCCTGATGGTCCTAGCACTGACAGCCTTCGCCTCCCCGGCTTTCGCCGTCGGGCACAGCGGCGGTGGGGAGCCTGCCATCGCCAACGACACGACGACGTCGATGGGCCAGCCAAACGGCTCGCCGTTCTATGCGGCGCCCCGTTCGGCGAGCGTGCCGGGCACGCCCGCGAACCAGCACGCATTGGCGCTGGGACAGAACCCCACGCTCGTCGCGCGGTGCGGCACGTTCCATCCGCAACTGGGATGCCATCCGACGCCCTGAGCGTCGCGCGGCGGTTCCGGCCGTCGGGGCTCGCGAGCATGGTGGAGGGGGTTGGATTCGAACCAACGTAGGCGTGCGCCAGCGGATTTACAGTCCGCCCCCTTTAGCCACTCGGGCACCCCTCCACGTCGGGGGCCGGCTCTATGATGGCGTCAGGGTCGTGTCAATCGAGCTTCGGCGTGCTATGCTCCCTGTCATGGTCGCACTCGCCAAGCATCCGCCGGCGCGCATGACGGTCGCCGAGTTCATCGACTGGGACACCGGCGACCCTCGGGCGCAAGCTGGCAGTTGATCGACGGGGAGCCGGTGGCGATGGCCCCGGCGAGCCAGCCGCATGGGGCGATACAAGGAGAATTGGCCGGCCTGCTGAGAAGCCACTTGATCGACCGAGACAGCCCGTGTCGCATGGTCATTGCTCCGGGAGTGATGCCCCGCGTGAGGGCGGCGGCGAATTTCCGTATCCCGGACCTTGGCGTGACGTGTTCAGCCGACAAGACCGGTCATGCCATGCCTGATCCGGTACTGCTGATCGAGATCATGTGGCCGAGCAACGAAGCGGAGACCCGGGACAACATCTGGTCCTACACGACCATCCCCAGCGTACGCGAAATCCTGATCGTCCACAGCACCCGCGTCGAGGCCGAGCTACTGCGCCGCCGCGAGGATGGAAACTGGCCCGAGACACCCGAGGTCATCGGCCCCTCTGGCGCCCTTGAACTGGCCAGCGTGGGATTCTCTTCTCCGCTCGCGGCGCTCTATCGGACGACCGCTCTCGCCGAGCGCTGATCGCCGTTGGCAACGCGGCGGAAAACCCCAATACTAAGGCCCATGCCGAGCACGGATTGGGAAATTCCGGCGAACCTCCAGCCGGACCCGGGCGATTATACCTTTGACCTCGAGCGCGCCTTGAAGGCGGTGGTCGGGATCAAGTCGTATGTCGCGCAAGACGCCTACACCGCTGGCACGCTCGGGACCGAGCGGGCGGGCAGCGGCGTCGTCATTCGCGAAGCCGGGCTGATCGCCACGATCGGCTATCTGGTCACCGAGGCCGAGACGATCTGGATCACCACCACGACCGGCCTCGCGGTGCCCGGACACGCGCTCGCCTACGACCAGGAGAGCGGTTTCGGGCTGGTGCAGGCGCTGGGGCGGCTCGATCTCCCGGCCTTGGAACTCGGCGATTCCGATGCGTTGCGCGTCGGCGACCAGACGGTGTTCGCGGCCTCCGGCGGCAGGCATCACGCGGTGGAAACCCGCGTGGTCGGGCGCCAGGAGTTCGCCGGGTATTGGGAATACGTGCTCGACGAGGCGATCTTTACCGCGCCCGCGCACCCGTTCTGGGGCGGTTGCGGGCTGATCGCCGCCGACGGCCGCCTGGTCGGCACCGGATCGCTGATCCTCCAGCAGGGCGACGGCAAGGGGCGTCGGCACGACATGAACATGATCGTGCCGATCGGCAATCTCGCGCCCATCCTCGATGATTTGCTGACCTATGGCCGGGTGAACCGCCCGGCGCGGCCTTGGCTCGGCATGTACGCGACCGAATCCGACGACGAACTGGCGGTCGGCGGCCTGGCCGATAACGGCCCCGCCGAACTCGCCGGCATTCAGGCCGGCGATCGCATCATCGCCGTCGATGGCGAGGAGGTGTCCGACCTCGCCTCGCTGTGGCGGCGGGTCTGGGCGGCGGGCAGCGCCGGGGCCGACGTGCGCCTTCGGCTGATGCGCGACGACCGCGCGGTCAACGCGGTCGTTCGCTCCGCCGACCGGGCCAAGTTCCTCAAGTCGCCGAAACTGCACTGATGGCGCGACTGCGGGCCGCCACCGTCACTGTCACGCCGTTCCAGCAGAACTGCGCGATCCTGTGGGACGAGGAAAACCGGCGCGCACTCGTCGTCGATCCGGGCGGCGATGTGGATCGCATCCTCGCCGCGATCGACCAGCTCGGCGTCACCGTCGAGCGCATCCTGCTTACCCACGGCCATCTCGATCACGCCGGCGGCGCGGCCGAGCTTCAAGCCGCGTTGCGCACCCGCGCGGGCGATCCCGCCGGGGTGCCGGTCGAGGGCCCCGATGCACGCGACGCGTTCCTGCTCGACGCGATCGACGAGCAGGCAAGCGAGTTCGGGCTGGAGGGGCTGCATGGCGTCACGCCGGATCGCTGGCTGATCGAGGGCGATCAGGTCCGGTTGGGCGAGCACGTGTTCGACGTGCTGCACTGCCCCGGCCACACGCCGGGCCACATCGTCTTCGTCGATCGCGCCGCCGGCCTCGCGCTGCTGGGCGACGTGCTGTTCCAAGGCTCCGTCGGGCGTACCGATTTCCCGTACGGCAATTCGACCGCGCTGATCTGCTCGATCGAGGACAAGGTGCTGCCGCTGGGCGACGAGGTCGCCTTCCTTTGCGGCCACGGCCCCGGCTCGACGGTCGGGGAAGAGCGGCGGAGCAATCCCTTCTTGCAAAGCGGAGTCCGGCGATGAAGTCGATGTGGTTTCATCTGATGCCGTACACCGAGTTGCCAGAGGATTTCAAGCAACAACACCCATCGGTGTGGGTCGACATCCATTCGTCGCTGTTCGACCCGCGCCGCGCTCATCACATGTATAACGACTTCATGGACGAGCTGGAATACGCCGCCGATTGCGGGTTCGACGCGATCTGCGTGAACGAGCACCACTCCAACGGCTACGGCTTGATGCCGTCGCCCAATCTGATCGCCGCGACGCTCGCCCGGCGCACCACGGACACGACGATCTGCGTCATGGGCAACTCCATCGCCCTCTACAATCCGCCGACCCGCGTCGCCGAGGAGTTCGCGATGCTCGACGTGATCTCCGGCGGAAGATTGATCGCCGGGTTTCCGGTCGGCACGCCGATGGACGGCTGCTACGCCTACGGCCAAAACCCGAGCCTGCTGCGCGAACGTTACCTGGAGGCGCACGACCTCATCATCCGCGCCTGGGCCGAGAAGGACACCTTCGCCTTCAACGGTCGCTTCAATCAGCAGCGCTACGTCAACGTCTGGCCGCGCCCGATCCAGCGGCCGCACCCGCCGATCTGGATTCCCGGCGGCGGTTCGGTCGAGACGTGGCGATGGTGCGCCGAGAAGGACTACGTCTATTCCTACCTGTCCTATTACGGCCACAAGGTCGGCAAGGCGACGATGGACGGGTTCTGGAACGAGATGGACCGGCTCGGCAAGGACCGCAATCCATACCGCGCCGGCTTCGCGCAGACCGTCGCGGTCGCCGAGAGCCGTCAGCAGGCGATCGACCTCTACACCGAGTCGGCCGAGTATTTCTTCGGCCGGTGCCTCCACATCGACCAACGTTGGGTCGCACCGCCCGGCTACGCCACCGAGGCGACGCAGCGCGTCGGGATGGAGAGCCAGGTGCTCAAGGCAGCGACGTACGCCGAGAAGTTCAAGGCCCGCCCGACGTCGATGGCCGAGTTGGTCGATGCCGGCTACCTCGTGATCGGCACGCCCGACGAGGTGGTGGAGCAGCTGCGGGAATTGACGTCCAACCTGAACGTCGGCCACCTTATGCTGCTCCTGCAATTCGGCAGCATGAACAAGGCGCTGACCAACTACAACACCCGGATGTACGCCGAGCACGTCAAGCCGAGGATGGACGGCGTCTTCTCGGAGTGGGAGGACCATTGGTGGCCGAAGCCGATGGGGCGAGCGGAGCGAGCGGAGCTGCCGGCCTTCACGCCGCGCCTCGCGGCCGAATAGAGGCTCGTCAGGCGGGTTCGAAGGCGGCGTGGATGCGGGCGAGATCGACCGGCTTGGCGATCAGTTCGTCGAATCCCGACGCAATGGCCGCCCGGCGGTCGCCGGCGCCGCAGTAGCCGGAGACGGCAAACAGACGCAGCCCGCTCAGCGCCGGATCGGCACGGCAGGCCCGGGCGAAGCCGTGCCCGTCCAGGGCGCCGGGAAGGCTGAGGTCGCATAGGACCAGATCGGGGGGCACCTCGCCCGCCTGGCGCAACCCGCTCGCGGCGTCGTGGACGACCGCCACGTTGAAGCCCTCCAACTCCAGCAACTCGGCCAGCGTCTCGGCCACGTGCAGATCGTCCTCGACCAGAAGAATCTTCCGCCGTTGGGTCTCACCGCGCGCCTGACCGCCTCCGATGCCCATCGAGTCCTCTTTGGTTGCGAGGCTCATGCTGCCATCCGAAAAGGTCGCGCGCAATCAACTGCCCGTGCGCCATACGCAGTCGGTTCAAGGTCATGTCATTCGGCCTTGTGAGCGACGCGGGTCCCCCACAGGTCTCGACCAACCGCGATTTCGCGCAAGGAGAGCCTCGTGCCGCAAGAATTCAATGACCTATTGATCTCCTTTCTTCCGAAGATGCGGGTTTGGGCGTTGGCACTTACCCGCAATCGGGCCGCCGCGGATGACCTGACGCAGGATGTCGCGACCAAGGCGCTACTCGCTCGGGACTGCTTCATGCCCGGCACGAACTTCTCCGCGTGGGTTCACCGGATCATGATCAATCACTTCATCAGTAGCGTCCGCAACAAACGTGAATTCACGGATATGGAGAATGTGCCGGAACCCCCTGTCGCTCCCTCGCATGAGGATCGCACGGCCTTGCGCGAATTGTCTTGGGCGCTGACGCGCCTGCCGCCGGATCAGCGCGAGGCGCTTTACATGATCGCCCTGCAGGAGATCCCTTACGAAGCTGCGGCCGAGCGCACGGGCTGTGCGATCGGCACGCTCAAGAGCCGGGTTCACCGCGCGCGATTGCAGCTCCGTGCCTTCATGGTCGGCGAGGTAAGCCATCTGGGCGTGGTCGGCGCCCCGCCTACCAAGATCGCGGCTTAGGCGGAGCTTGTGTCCACAAATCCTGTTCGCAATTGCGAAAGATGTCTACAAATGCTGCACTTGCGGAAAGCATTATGAGCACGATTGCTGCACCTGCGAAGGCCAATATGTCTACAAATCCGAGGCCAGCGCCGCCGATGTGACCACATTTTCGGGCCTCTCAGGCTGCCCGGCCATAGTACAGCGTCACGGTGTGGGTCGCCTGGGCAAAGAACAGCCATCGCTCGACATAGAGACCAAGCAAGGCGGCCAGGGCGGCGAGCGGCAGAAGCACGAGGGCGGCGGCCCCGGCCAGGCTGGCACCGAGGATCAGCAGGATCGCCGGCACGGCGAATCCCAGCACCAGGGCGACGGCCCGAAGCGTCGGGGCGTGCTTGCGTCCGATCCGAAAGCCCATCTCTCGGAGCAGATAATTCTCCTCCGAGTTGGGCGCCTCGAGCATTCGCACCTGCCCGAGCGAGCCGAGCCCGGTGGCGCTTTCGATCGTGGCGACCGGGGGCGCCGCGTCGACGAAGCGCCAATAGAAGAACTTGCCCACGGCGGCTGCCACAGCCGCCGCCACCGCGACGGCCGCCGCGATGCGTGCCGGTCCGGGCGCCCAGAAGATCGCCACGGCGGCGAGGCACGCCGCCCCGCTGAACGCCGCCAGGAGCAGGTAGTTCGGCAGGACGAACCGGTTGTGCCATTGCCGGACCGGCTTCAGCGAGGCATAGATCATCGCCGTGCAGACCACCGTCGCGGCGCAAAAAACGGCGGCGACCAGCCCTAAGACGCGAGCGGCCGGACTCCCGGCGCCGGCCAGCGGCCACGCCGCGAAGAACGCCGCGGCCGGAATGTAGGTCAGCAGGGAGACGACGCCCTCCCGCGACAACCAAGAGGTCCGCCACTGGGAGATGGCGCGCCAAGCCCGCTCCGGCCGCCCCAGATGGAAGGTCGAGGCCATCAGGCCAGCGCTCGCGAGCGCCACCGCGACGCCGACCGCGATGGGTCCGAACCATGTCGCCCGCGGCATGGCACCGGCCGCGTTCAGGATGCCGAGCCAGAACAGCATGCCGTAGCCGGCACCCGACGCGGTCGTGAAGAAGATGACGGAAAGCGCGGGCTTCATCGGCTCAGCACACGGTCGATCCAGCGCATCACGCCGTTCGCGGAATCCCGGGGAGCCGGGTCCTCGGCCGGGGCGGCGAAGGATCGGGCCGGGCGCTTGCGCGGCGGCAGGTATTTGTTGGTCGGCTTGTAGCCCATCTCCGGCATCAGATCGTAGCCGCCGCGCTCGGCGACCAGTTGCGACACCGCGCTGTCGGGGTCGCCCAGGTCGCCAAAATGGCGGGCGCTCGCGGGGCAGGTGGAGACGCAGGCCGGCACCCGGGCCGCTTCGGGGATATTCTCGTTGTAGATGCGGTCGATGCAGAGCGTACACTTCTTCATCACGCCCTGGTCCTCGTCGAACTCGCGCGCCCCGTACGGGCAGGCCCAGGCGCAGAGCTGGCAGCCGATGCAGATATCCTCGTTGACCAGCACGATGCCGTCCTCGGCGCGCTTGTAGCTGGCCCCGGTCGGACAGACGCTGACGCACTCCGGCTCCTCGCAATGGAGGCAGGAGCGCGGGAAGTGGACGGTACGGCTCTGGTCCCCCAGCCCCGCCTCGTAGGTGTGGACCCGGTTGAGCCAGACGCCCTGCGGCTTTTCCTGGTA
>JBAWFF010000227.1:0-12843 GCA_049591635.1 Acetobacteraceae bacterium | reverse complement strand
GCGCGGGAGCGGGCGGCGCGCGAGGTCGGCGAGCGGGCGGCGAAAGCGCGGGAGGCGCTGAAGGGGCTTCAGGCGGAGCGCGCCAAGCGGCTGAAGACGCACCACGAGGATGAGAGCAAGAAATCCGAGCCCGCCGCCTCGCTGACCGACCCCGAGGCACGGCGGATGCGGTTCCATGATGGCGCGGTGCGCGCCGGCTACAACGCGCAGATCGCCGCCGACGCCCGGGCGGGGATCATCGTCGCGATCGAGATGACCGATCGGCGCAACGATGCCGGCCTCGCCGGGCCGATTGTGGACGACATCGCTCGGCGCTACGGGGTTCCGCCGAAGCGGCTGCTGGTCGATACGAACTACGCGACCGCGGCGGGCATCGCGGCGCTGGCCGAACATCCCAAGGGGCCGGTGATGGTGTTCGCCCCGCCGCCCGCCGAGCGAGAGGACGTGAAGCCCGAAACCTTGGCCAAGCGGGCGAAGCAGCGCGCCGACGAACCCGACGCCGTTCGGGCATGGCGTGCCCGATGGGCGACGCCGGACGGCGAGGCGATCTACAAGCGGCGCACGTTGATCGAGAGGATCAACGCCGACCGCAAGAACGACGGGTTCGGCGCCATGCTGGTGCGCGGCTTGCGTAAGGTGCAGGCGGTGGCGCTGTGGCACGCCCTCGCCCACAACCTGATCGCCGCCCACCGCTTGCGCGCCGCGGCCGCCTGATGCGGGTCGATCACCCGACAGACGGCGCCGAGGGAGCAGGCTCACCCGATCCGGATGAACCGCCGTCGACACGCACCAAAGCAAGCATCCATCCGACCGGCTCCTCACCGCGTCCATCCGAAAAGCTTCACAAGCTCGAAAGCGGGCACCCAGGCGGGCCGCCCTGTGCTGGAAAGCCTGGGTTCCCGCTTTCGCGGGAATGACGAGTTTGGGACAAGGGAGTTATCAAATCGGCTTTCCGGCGCTGCGCCGCCACACATCCCGCATCAGCGTATTGCTCGGCAAGGTCTCGTCCATCACCTTGCGCGCCTGCTCCACGCCGGCCACGGGAAGGTCCGTGACGCCGAGCATGCCGATCTGCACCAGCACCGAGGCTTGATCCCAATAGATATGCTCGTGCACCAGCTTGTCGCCGGCGAACTGAACGATGGCGACCGTCGGGACATTGACCTCCCGCCCGGTCGGCGCGATGCCGGGCAGCATCCAGTCGATCTCCGTCGTGTGCGTGAAATGCACCACGAACTCGTCGACCAGACGGTCGGCGCCGACCGTGCGGCTGATCGAGGTAAGCCGGAAGTCCGGCGGATTCACACCGACGAAGTGATATTTGTAGAAGCGCTTGAGTTCATCGTGTCCGACGCCTCCGGCCATGGTCGGGACGTGGTTGACGTGTGGCTCCGCCACCATCGTGGCCATGACGGAATCGACGTCGCGCGTCTCGAACTCACCGCGGCAATGCGCCTCCCACAGTGCCGCGAGGTCGTGCTCCGCCATCGATCCTCCTTTCCGACCGCGAGCGGCCTGGGGATCGGCGCCGCGGCTCCCGCCGGCCGCCGATCCCCCGCGCCTATACCTTCGCCCCCTCGATCAACCCGCCGAACCGCCGCCACGTCGTCCCGTCCCATTTTTCGAGCTGCATCGCCTTGATCGGGCGATGATCGGTCGGGGTCGTGGAGATCGTGATGCCGGGGAGCAGCACGCCGATGTCGAGGTTATCGAGGCTCTCCGCCTGGTGCATGATGCTCTCGCGCGAGAAGTCGCCGTTGCACTGCTTCAGCACCTGCACCATCGTCTTGGTGATGCCGTAGCCGAACACATGCTGGGCGTCGCTCGCGTCGAACCCCGGCATCCGCTTCGTCATGAAGGCGCGAAACTCCTTCATCGCCGCGTCGTCGTTCCAGCCCGGGTCGGTCGGGTCCTTCAGGTAGCCGGTGGTGATGATGCCGATGCCGTTCTCCACGCCCGCCGGACGCATGACGCCGGCAACCGAGACCGACACGTTGGTCAGGAAGAAGACCGGCTTCCAGGCGAGGTCGTGGACCTTGCGGATCGCTTGGGCGGCGAACTTGGGAATTCCCGCGACCAGCAGGACGGTGGCGCCCGAACTCTGCAAACTCGCGATCTGCGAATCGACCGTCGGGTCCGTCGTCTCGTAGCTCGCGGTCTTGGTGACCACGCTGTCCCACTTGTCGCCCAGGATGTCGCGCACCCCGGCCGGATAGTCTTTCCCGAAATCGTCATTCTGGTAGAGGATTCCGAGCTTTGGCGAGGTCACGTTCGCCAGCATGTATTTCGTGTAGATTTGCGCCTCGGTGCGGTAGTTCGGCTGCCAGCCCATCGCCCACGGATACTTCTTGTAGTCGCTCCACTTCGACGCCCCCGACCCGACGAACAGCTGCGGGATCTTCTTGTGCGTGCAGTATTCGACGATCGCCGAATTGCACGGGGTGCCGAGATTCTGGAACAGGAACGCCACGTGCTCCTGCTCGACCAGCTTGCGCACGTCCTCGACGGTGCGCGGCGGGCTGTAGGCGTCATCGAGCGAGATGAAATCGATCTGCCGTCCGCCGATCCCGCCCGCTTCGTTGATCATCTTGAAGTAGGCGCTCTCGGTCTTGCCGATGTTGCTGTAAGATGATGCCGGACCGCTGTACGGCATGGTGTTGCCGATCTTCAGCGTGGTCGCGGTCACCCCGGGCAGGTCCTCGGCGCGTGCCGCCGGCAAGCCGCCTGACGCGATCGCGCCAATCCCCGCGGCGATTGCCGCTCTCCGCGTGATCATGCTTTGTTCTCCCGTTGCTTGAACGCCTCCGGCCGGCCAAAGCTGGGCTGGCATGTGCATCCTGCATTGGTCGGACCTGCCGGCGCAAGCCGGGCGTGTCGGCTCAGTAAGTCAGCACGGTACGGATCGACTCGCCCTTCCGCAGCAACTCGAACCCTTCGTTGATCCGCTCGAAGGGCAGCGTATGGGTGATGAGGTCGTCGATATTGATGCGCCCGTCCATGTACCAGTCGACGATGCGCGGAACGTCGGTGCGCCCGCGCGCGCCGCCGAACGCGCTGCCCTTCCAGACCCGACCGGTAACCAACTGAAACGGCCGCGTCGCGATCTCCTGGCCGGCGCCGGCGACGCCGATGACGATGCTCTGGCCCCAGCCGCGATGGCAGCACTCCAGCGCCTGGCGCATCACCTTGACGTTGCCGATGCACTCGAAACTGTAATCGGCGCCGCCCTTGGTCAGATCGACGAGATACGGCACCAGGTCGCCCGCGACCTCGGCGGGGTTGACGAAATGCGTCATGCCGAACCGCTCGGCCATCGCACGCCGCGCCGGGTTGAGATCGACCCCGACGATCATCCCGGCGCCCGCCATGCGCGCGCCCTGCAACACGTTCAGCCCGATGCCGCCGAGGCCGAACACCACCACGCGCGCGCCCGGTTCCACCTTGGCCGTGTTGATCACCGCGCCAATGCCGGTGGTGACGCCGCAGCCGATGTAGCAGACCTTGTCGAACGGCGCGTCCTTGCGGATCTTCGCCAGCGCGATCTCCGGCAGCACCGTGTAATTGGCGAAGGTCGAGGTGCCCATATAGTGAAAGATCGGCTCCCCATCACAGGAGAAACGGCTGGTGCCGTCCGGCATAACGCCCTTGCCTTGCGTCGCGCGGATCGCCACGCACAGATTTGTCTTGCGGCTGAGGCAGTATTCGCATTGCCGGCACTCCGGCGTGTAGAGCGGGATGACGTGATCGCCGACGGCCAGCGTGGTGACGCCCTTGCCGATATCGACGACAATTCCGGCGCCTTCGTGACCGAGGATCGCCGGAAACAACCCCTCGGGGTCGGCGCCCGACAGCGTGTACTCGTCGGTGTGACAGATGCCGGTCGCCTTGATCTCCACCAGCACCTCGAACGCGCGCGGCCCGTCCAGCTGCACGGTCTCGACGCTGAGTTTCGCGCCCGGCTTGCGGGCGATGGCGGCGCGGGTCTGCATGGGCGTGTCTCCTGCGGCCGGCTCACCTACCCGGAAACAGCGACCCGCTCAATCGCTCGCGCGCGACCGCGAGATAGGCGGGATCGACCTCGATCCCGATCCCCCGTCCGCCCTCCGCCGCCGCCGCGAGTAGCGTCGTGCCGGTGCCCATGAACGGGTCGAGCACGACCGGATCGGGCTTGCCGTGCAAGCGGATGCACCAGCGCGGCAACGCCAGCGGGAAGGTACTCGGATGATGGAACTTCGCTGCTTTCGTCTGCACCGTCTCGTACGGGATGAACCAAGTGTCGCCCCGGCAGCGCAGGTCGCGGGGATGGCCACGCCGGGCGATGTTCGACTTGTCCTTGAACGGCACCCCGATGCCGAGCCGATCGAGCTTCACCGCGCCGTCCAACGTCAGGTGGAACAAATGCTCGTGGTTGCGGTGCAGGAACCGCGCGCCCTGGATCGGCTTGTAGTGGCCGACTGAATCGCTTCCGACCGCGATCGACTTCACCCAGGCGATGTGGTTCTGCAACGCGAACAGCGGGCGCAACCGCACGATCAGTTCGAACGGCAGCCACGGCGCCTTGGACGACCCGGCGATGTTGAGGAAGAACGACGCATCCGGACGCATCACCCGGCGCAGCGCGGCGCCGACCCGGACGATCCAGTCCAGATACTCCTCCTCCGGGCGCCGATCGTCATAGCCGCGGTAGGAGACCCCCAGATTGTACGGCGGGGATGTGACGACCACATCGACCGATTCCGCCGCCAGTCCCGCCAGGACCTCGAGGCAATCGCCCAGGATCAGCCGTTGGCCGGCAATCAGCTCCGGGGCGGGCGCCGCATCCACGCGCCGAGAATCAGCCGCCGCGTACGCCGCTCAGGTGCCAGGCCGGATCGCGCGCGGTCAGGTCGCGCTCGAACGTCCAGATGTCGTTCAGTTCGGTCGTCGCGTCGTGGCCGGAGACGATCTGGCCCTTGTCGTCCTTCACCAGGCTGATCTGGTCGGAGACGAAGCGCACCGTCACGTCGGCCTTGCTGCCGACCAACGCCGCCTCCTCGATCGTGGCCGACTGGATGGATTTGACGTCGCTCACCTGCGTATGCCCGGCCTGTTCGCGCGCCGCGATCGCCAACTCGAACGACCGATAGACCTCGTCGGACAGCAGCCCGCGCAACCGAACCCGGTCGCCGGCCGCGAAGGCGGCGACGATCATGCGGAACGCGTTCTCCGCCCCGTCCAGGAACCGGGACGGGTCGAAGGCGCGGTCGATCGCGCGCATCCGCCCGAGCGTCTGGCCGAGCGGGCTCGCCCCGTCCGGCACCGCGCGAGCCGGGCCGGCTTGAGGCTCCGCTCGTCCCTCGATGATCGGGCCGACCCGGTTCAGCGGGGACGGCGGCGCCACCGGCTGACCCTCCATCCCGGTCCGCCGCCCCAGGATGCTGCGCAGGCGCAGGACCAGAAAGGCGGCGATCATCCCGAACAGGATCAGGTCGATCGGAAAGCCGGTGCCGAAATCCATCAACGCATCTCCTCGGCCTCACAGATAAGGGCGCGGGGGCCGCGACACAATCTTTCCCGACTCTGCCGGCTGTTGTAAGGCAATTCCATGATCCTGCTGCGTCACGGCCAGAGCGAGTTCAACCTCCATTTCACCGCGACGCGGAAGGACCCCGGGATCACCGACGCCCGGCTGACCGAGCTTGGCCACGCCCAGGCCGAGGCGGCGGCGGCGGCGCTCGCCGATCAGGCCATCAGCCGCATCATCGTCTCCCCGTTCACCCGGGCCTTGCAGACCGCCGCCCCGGCCGCCCGCGCCTTGCGCGTCCCGGTCATCGTCAACCCGCTGGTGCGCGAGCGCTGCGCCTTCATCTGCGACATCGGCACACCGCGCACCGAACTTGGCTTCGCCTGGCCCGACATCGACTTCGCCCATATCGAGGAAGTGTGGTGGCCGCCGATGCCCGAGCCCGCCGCCGATGTCGAGGCGCGCGCCGGGCGCTTCCGCGCCGAGATGGCCGCGTTGCCCGATTGGTCCGACACGCTGGTGGTGACCCATTGGGGGTTCATCATGGCGCTGACCGGGCTGTCGGTGCCGAACGGCACCTGGATGCGCTACGACCCCACCGGCCCCGCACCGGCCTCGATCCCCTGGCGGGTGTAGGCGAGCTTACGCATAGACGAATACCTTGTCGTCGAGGTCGATCGCCGGGAACTCGTCCTTCTCGTTCCAGTAATCCTGCGTGTGCTGCCATTCGGGCTTGTCGCCGCGCTTGGGCAGCAGGTGCATGCCGCGCATCAGATAACCGGGATTGAAGTTCTCCGGATCGATCCACGCCAGCAAGGGCATATCCCGATCCTCCGGCCGCGGCGCCGGCACCACCCGGCGCGCGCCCTTTTGCTTCATGTGGTTGAGCAGCCGGCACACGAAGTCGGCGACCAGGTCCGATCGCAGCGTCCAACTGGCGCGGAAATAGCCGAACACCCATGCCATGTTGGGCACGCCGGTGAACATCATGCCGCGATAGGTGATGGTATCGGAGAAGACGAGCGGCTCGCCGTCGATGGCGAAGTCGATGTCGCCGAGGACATTCAGATGGAAGCCCGTCGCCGTGATGATGATGTCGGCGTCGAGACGCTTGCCCGACTTCAGGAGGACGCCGCTCTCCACGAACCGCTCGATTTCATCGGTGACGACCGAGGCCTTGCCGGAGCGGATCCCCTGGAACAGGTCGCCGTCGGGAATGAAGGCGATGCGCTGCCGCCACGGCCGGTAGCTCGGGGTGAAATGGGTCCCCACATCGTAATCGGGGCCCAGATAGGACCGCACCGCGCCGAGCAGTTCGCGCTTCACGGTCTCCGGCTCGGAGAACGAGCGGTTGGTGAACACGGATTGGTCGTGCAGGATCTTCCGGCGCACGATCTCGTGAATCCACGTCTCATCGACGCCCAGCGCCCGCAATTCGTCGGCCAGCTCGACGGCGTTGCGGCCGGTCCGGAAATAGGTCGGCGAACGCTGCAGCATCGTGATGTGGCCGCAATCCTCCGCCATCGCCGGAATCAGCGTCGCCGCGGTGGCGCCGGAGCCGATGACCACGACGTTCTTGCCGGCGTAGTCGAGATCCTCCGGCCAGGTCTGCGGGTGGACGATCCGGCCCTTGAAGGTCTCCATGCCGTCCCACGCGGGCGTGTAGCCTTCCGAGTGCCGGTAATAGCCTTGGCACATCCAAAGGAAGTTCGCCGAGACCCTTACCGTCTCGCCGGTGTCGGTTTGCGTGGCCTCGATGGTCCAGAGATTGTCCTCGCTCGACCAGCTCGCCGAGACGATCCGGTGGCGATAGCGGATATGCCGACCGAGGTCGTTCTCGTCGATGACGCCGCGCATGTAGTGGAGGATCTCGGCGGCCGTCGCGATCGGCGCGCTGGTCCAGGGCTTGAAGCGGTAGCCGAACGTGTAGAGGTCGCTGTCGGAGCGGATGCCCGGATAGCGATGGGTGATCCAGGTGCCGCCGAAGCCCGCCTGCGATTCGAGGACGACGAAGCTGGTGGCTGGGCATTGCGTGGTGAGGTGATAGGCCCCGCCGACGCCGGAGATGCCGGCTCCGACGATGAGCACGTCGAAGTGCTCGGTCTTCACGGGGGCGGGGGCGGTGAGTGTCGCGGCGTCGTTCATGGGGTGCGGCCTTCTTTGGGTGGGGGCGTGGTTATCACGGTTGCGCCCCCAATCGGCAGACGACGCGGAAAGACGAGCAAGGACGGCGGCGACGGTCCGGCTCCTTCTGTTGCGACGCTTGGAGGTCGGCTCGAACACGCAGCATCGGGCGGGCGCAGCGTGAGGAACGCTTCCCATGCGCGTCCTACTCCTGACGACTCGGAATCAATGATGCACCATCAGAGTCCGGAGCTAAGCATCTAACGCCGGCCGTCGGGTCACCCGAATATGGGCAGGGATAAGTTCGAAATCCAATCCCAGTAGCAGGCTACTTAACCAACAGCTCCTCAATAATCAGCTTTGACCAATCCTCTTTTAGGTCACCATCTTGGTCGCCACAACGAATGGAAGATTTCGGCACAAAATTGCAACTTACCGAAGTGCCATGCCTCTCGAAAAATTCGGCGTTGTTCAAAGACACTGCCACAGAATCAGTCTCAGCGCGCCATTCGTAAACTATCGCTACATGCTTTGAAGTATTTTGGGCATCATCTATATATATACTCCCCAATAAACATAGATGGTCCGGAGTAATTCTCAGGCGAAGCTCCTCTTGCAGTTCTCTTACAGCACAAAATGTTAGGGGGTTCCCCTCTTCACTGCCTTCGCTGTCTTCTTTGTCTTCTCTCCGGACATGTCCGCCAGCCCAAATAACCATTTTCTCATGGAGATTGTTGTCATCTCTCTTTTCCTTGCGACGGAGCATCAATATATGGCCGCTGTGATTCCGCACTACAACAATAGGTAGCGCTTGGACGCGGCCGAAGTCGACCTCTACCACGGAGCGGGGCTTAAAACTACCAGACTGCAAAAACCCCTCCTCAAGTCTTTTGGTATCTTCTGGCGTCAGAAATTTTCTTGCGCCAAAGATATCTTGCACTTTGCTCTTTTCAATTGAGAAGATATTCTCTTCTATCTGCTCCTCAACCCATTCCAGAATTTTACCAGCAACATATTCACATGTTGCACCCTGATTATTGACGTAGGGTGGCGCTGAAGTATCAACAACACAGAACTTGAACTTATCCTCAAGACGCCTAACGGTCGCTTGGACCAGATCACGCGTCTTTCCTAGAACTTCTGGGTTCATGATTGATCCTTGCACACCTTCTACAGGTAGATGCCCCCTCTCACGGGATAGGGCATCGTTTGGGTCAGTCAACATTACCACAACGCCCGAAATTCTCTTTCGCCATTCATCCATGAGAAGAAACTGCTCAACCAATTCCTTGTCACCTCGACGAATTCTAGCTAACTCTACCATAAGAGTAAACCACCAGATAGAATCGAACATCCCTCGATCGAGAATTAGAATTTCGGGATCGTCTACACTTGGCGGATTTTGAGTCTGGTCCAGTATTTGAACTAAAGTTGTGCAGGAAGTCCAAATATTGAAGTTCGAATCTTTTTTATCCTTGATCGGGCAGACCGACGCGCGTTCCACCACGACATTGACCCTGAATCCGCAACGTCTGAGGAAAGCTTGCACGGCGCTGAGAGTAGTTGTCTTGCCAGCCTTCGGCACGCCTGCAAATTCGATGACTATGGCTGAGCGGGCCGCTGTATGGAACTTCACTGCGGCCGCTTCCGCGCGAAGTTGCAAAGCGGTTTTCCCACCGGTGCTCATGTTATCCCCGTGTCTCTCAATTCCAGCCTCTGGACACATCCCGAGTCCCGTCAAGCGCAGCAGACTATGATCTTCCCCTCAGTCCCCTCGCAACCTCCTACGCCGTCAAAGCCCCACCTTTCCCAGCCTCGATCCCTTTCGCCCGTTAATATCGCGGCGCCGTCGCCACCCTCATACCCATAGACCGCGCCACCCTCCGACTATCCGTGTCCAGTCCTCGTTCCGCGATTATTACGACTCGAACTCACAGCCCGCCAACCCCGGCCCGCTCGCCGCTCTCTACCCCAACGCCAGCTCCCCATACCCCCCCGCCGCCACCTCGTCGCAGCGCGCGCGGTATGCCGGCGCGCTGCCGCTGTAGCGGGCGATGATGCGGGTCTGCTTGCCCTCCACGTTGGAGTTGACCCCCGTCATCCAGGAGTTGACCTGGTTGGACAGCAGCCCCTCCCCCACCGATTTCACGTGATCGGTCCACGACGCCACGCCCGCCGGGGTCGCCGCCACCCGCGTCAGGCCGCGCGCGCGCGCGAAACGCAGCAGCCCCGTCACCCATTCGACATTGTATTCGATGCTGCGCGGGATGTTGCCGAGCGCGGTGTGCGGGCCCATCAGCATCATCATGTTGGGGAAGCCCTCGACCATGACGCCGAGATAGGTCCGCGGGCCGCCGGCCCACGCATCCTTGAGCCGTCGCCCGCCCACGCCCCGGACATCGATGCGATCGAAGCTGCCGGTGATCGCATCGAACCCGGTCGCGTAGATGACGATGTCGAATTCGTACTCGGCATCGCTGGTCCTGATGCCCGCCGGCGTGATCCGCTCGATCGGGGTGTCGTTGATGTCCACCAGCCGGATGTTCGGCTGGTTGTAGACCTCGTAGTATTTCGTCTCCAGCGGCACGCGGCGGGTGCCGAAGCCGTGGTTCCTGGGGATCAGCTTCTCGGCGACCGCTTGGTCCTTCACCCGCTCGCGGATCTTGCGGGCCACGAAGTCGGTGATGAGGTCGTTCGCTTTCGGGTCGATCAGGATGTCGCGGAAATTGCCCTGCCAGATGCCGAAGCCGGGGGAGGCGTAGAGCTTCTCGAAGAACGCCTCGCGCTCCTCCGCCGTGACCTCGAACACGCCGCGCGGGTCCGGCGAGTGCAGGAAGCAGGCGAAGCTCTCCTGGCAGCGGCGGAACATCTCGGGATAGCCGGCCTTGATCCTCGCCATCGTCTCGGCGTCGATCTTGGCGTTGTGCAGCGGCGCGCACCAGTTCGGCGTGCGCTGGAATATGGTCAGTTGCCCGGCCGTCTTGGCGACTTCCTGGATCGTCTGCACGCCCGTCGCGCCGGTGCCGATGACGGCCACGCGCTTGCCCTCGAAGCGCACCTTCTCGTGCGGCCATCGCGCGGTGTGGAAGGACTCGCCGTTGAACGTCTCCACCCCCTCGATGCGCGGCATCGTCGGCGCCGACAGCGGGCCGATGGCGGTGATCAGGAAGCGCGACCGAAAACACTCGCCGTTCTCCTCCGTCACCTCCCAGCTTCGCGTCGCCTCAGTGTAATGCGCCGCGACGACCCGGCTGCGAAATCGGATGTCGCGGCGCAGGTCGAACTTGTCGGCGACGTGGTTGAGATAGGCGAGCGTCTCCGGCTGGGCGGCGAAGTGCTCGGACCAGTTCCACTCCGCCAGCAGCTCCTCGGAAAAGGAGTAGCCGTAGGAGTAGCTTTCGGAATCGAAGCGCGCGCCGGGATAGCGGTTCCAGTACCAGGTGCCGCCGACGCCGGTGCCGGCCTCGAGCACCAGCACGCGCATCCCCAGCTCCCGCAGACGATAAAGCTGGTACAGGCCCGAGATTCCCGCGCCGACGATGATGGCGTCGTAGTCGAGAGGTTCGGTCTGGTCAGCCATCGATCGTCGCTCCTTTGGCATGGGTGACCTATAGACGCGATTTGCCGGATGGGAAGCGGCGGAGGCAAGCGATGGCGAACGATGTCGAGCAACTCACGTTCAAGGGCGTCCTGAACGGTGAGTCCCCGCTGTGGAATCCGGATACGGGGCGGCTCGTCTGGATCGACGTGCGCGGCCCGGCGCTGCACGAGTTCGACCCGGCGACGGGAACCGACCGCGCATGGGACATGCCGGCCTGGATCGGCGCCTGCTACCGCACGCAGGCGGGGCTGGCCCTCACCTTGCGTACCGGCCTGTTCGACTTCGACCCCGCATCGGGCGCGCTGGCGTTCCGCTCCGGCCCGCCCTTCGATGCGTGCCGGCTCACATTCAATGACGGCCGCTGCGACCGTCAGGGACGGCTGTTCGCAGGCCCGATGATGGCACCGCTGTCGCCCGGCACCGACACCGGCGAGGGAGGGCCGCTATGGCGCTACGACGGGAAGGGGAAATGGGCACCGATCAGCCAGCCGGTCCATACGTCCAATGGCCTGGCGTGGAGCCCCGACGGCCGCGTGATGTATCACGCAGACACCCGCGCCAAGACCGTCTGGGCGTACGACTACGACCCGGCTAGCGGCGCGGCGGCGAACCGGCGCGTCTTCGCGACGGCGGACCTGCCGGGCGCCGCCGGACCGGATGGCGCGGCGGTCGATTGCGACGGCTTCTACTGGGTCGCGGTGTTCGGCGGCGCCTGCCTGCTGCGCTTCGACCCGGCCGGGACGCTGGAGCGCCGGATCGATCTGCCGATCCGCTACCCGACGATGCCGGCTTTCGGCGGCGCCGGGCTCGACGCCATCTACGTCACCTCGGCGAACCACACGCTGAGCGAGGCGGAACGCGCCGCCCGCCCGCACGAGGGCTGCCTGTTCCGCCTGCCCGCGCCCGTGCCGGGGCTGACGGAGGCGGTGTTTGACGGAGAGATAATAGCATAATATGGAGCATCATTCGATGACGATTATGATGCGCCAGGAGACTTCGTATGCGAATCACGGTCAGTCTCGATGACGCGTTGCTCGCCGAGGCACAGGCGCTCACCGGCCTGCACGAGAAATCGGCGCTGGTGCGAGAAGCACTCAAGGCGTTGATCGAACGCGAGAGCGCGTGGCGCCTCGCACGGCTCGGTGGCAGCGAACCTGGTCTCTCCCGCATTCCCCGGCGACGATCGCCACCCGTGTGATCTTGGTGGATACATCCGTATGGATCGACCACCTGCGCGCGGGCGACGTCGTTCTCGGTGAATTGCTGAAATCCGGTCGGGTTCTCTCGCATCCTTTCGTGATTGGGGAGTTGGCCCTCGGCAGCCTCGCCGAGCGCGGCCTCGTGCTGGGCGCGCTGCGGCGTCTTCGACAGGCCCTCGTCGCCAAGGATCATGAGGTGCTTGAATTCATCGCCCTGAAGTTTCTTCATGGAGCCGGCATCGGCTACGTTGACGCGCACCTCCTGACCTCGGCCCGCCTGACGCCGGGCGCATCGGTGTGGACCCGCGACAAGCGTCTGCGCGCGGCGGCCGAACGGCTGGGGCTGGCGGCCACCCTGGCCCCCTGATCGTCCACCGCCAAGCACCCCACCTTGGCCGCAAGCCAAGCCCAAGGAC
>JBAWFF010000226.1:0-3570 GCA_049591635.1 Acetobacteraceae bacterium | reverse complement strand
TCGATGCGCGCGGCGTGCCGATCACCGATGCGACGATGGCGAGGGCGCGGGAGGCCGACGCCATCCTGTTCGGCTCCGTCGGCGGACCGAAATGGGAGGCGCTCGGGTTCGACGTGCGTCCGGAACTCGCGATCCTGCGGCTGCGCAAGGAACTCGACTTGTTCGCCAATCTGCGGCCGGCGATCGTGCTTGCCCCGCTCGCCAATGCCTCGACCTTGAAGCCCGAGGTGGTGCGCGGCCTCGATCTCATGATCGTGCGCGAGAGCACCGGGGGCATCTATTTCGGCGAGCCACGCGGCGTCGAGCAGCTCCCGGACGGGCAGCGGCGCGGCTTCGACACCGAGAGCTACACCACCGGCGAGATCGAGCGGGTCGCGCGCGTCGGCTTCGACTTGGCGCGCAAGAGGGGCAAGCGCGTGACCAGCGTGGAGAAGGCGAACGTCATGCGCTCCGGCCTGTTCTGGCGGGAAACCGTGACCGCGCTGCATCGGCGCGACTATTCCGATGTGGAGCTGTCGCACATGTACGCCGACAACTGCGCCATGCAGCTGGTCCGCGACCCGCGCCAATTCGATGTGATCGTGACCTCCAACCTGTTCGGGGACCTGCTGTCCGACCTCGCCGCGATGCTGACCGGCAGCCTGGGGATGCTGCCGTCGGCGACGCTGGGTGCGGTGCAACCGTCGGGCAAGCGGCACGCCCTCTACGAGCCGATCCACGGCAGCGCGCCCGACATCGCCGGCAAGGGCATCGCCAATCCGTTGGCCCAGATCCTCAGCTTCGCGATGCTGCTGCGCTACTCCTTCGACATGGAGGAGGACGCGCATCTGATCGAGACGGCGGTCACCAACGTGCTCGCGGGGGGGATGCGGACCGCCGACATCATGGCGCCCGGCAGCGCCCGGGTCGGCACCAACGTCATGGGCGAGGCGCTGCTGCGGGAACTGGACAAGCTGGCGGCCTGAGGGGCGGACACATGAACATCGGCTTCGAGGTGAACGGCCGCGCGGCCGAGGTCGACCTGGACCCGACCACGCCGCTTCTGGACGCGCTCCGCAACGCGCTCGATCTCAAGGGCACCCGCTATGGCTGCGGGCTCGAACAGTGCGGCAGTTGCATGGTCCTGCTGGACGGCCAGCCGGTCTACGCCTGCACGCGCGAGATCGGCACGATCGCCGGAAAGCGGGTCACGACGATCGAGGGCCTGACCCGCCACAAGCTCCATCAGGCGTTCCTGGACGAGCAGGCCGGCCAGTGCGGCTACTGCCTGTCCGGCATCATCGTCAGCGCCGCGGCGTTGCTCGACCGAATTCCCCATCCGACCCGGGCCGACATCACTGCCGCGCTGGAGCCGCATCTGTGCCGATGCGGGACCCACACCCGCATCCTGCGCGCCGTCGAGAGGGCCGCGTCATGAGCGACGCCGCATTGCCGCTGTCCGTCGTCAACAACCCACGCCCGGATCGCTGGCTGCGGTTCGATGCCGATCGCACCGTGCATCTGTCGGTCGGCAAGGTGGAGATCGGCCAGGGCGTGCTGACCGCGCTCGTTCAGATCGCCGCCGAGGAACTTGA
The DNA here is from genome assembly GCA_049591635.1 of Acetobacteraceae bacterium. Classification (GTDB taxonomy): domain Bacteria; phylum Pseudomonadota; class Alphaproteobacteria; order Acetobacterales; family Acetobacteraceae; genus DATFDN01. The sequence continues at coordinate 1,996 of JBAWFF010000226.1, read as the reverse complement.
CGTTCCGCCCGCCGCCATCCGGGTCCTGTCCGGCGACACCGACCGCGCGCCCGACGAAGGCTCGACCAGTTCCAGCCTCTCGATCGAGGTCTCGGGTGCGTCGGTGCGCCTGATTTCGGCGGAGGTGCGGGGCCGTTTCCTCGACCGCCTCGCCCAACGTCTCAACTGCGCCCCGGCCGAACTGTCCGTTGCCGACGGGGCATTCCTGCGGGCTGGCGCGCCCACCGGGCAGGACTATTGGAATTTCGCTTCCGAGATCGACCTCGCGCAGCCGGCCACGGGGCGGGTGGCGCCGAAACCGCGTTCGGCCTACCGCGTGGTCGGCCACGCCCTGCCTCGCCTCGACCTCCCGGCGAAAATCTCGGGCGCCGCGTTCGTCCACGACCTCGCGTTCCCGGGAATGCTGCACGCCCGGATGCTGCGCCAACCGGGCCGGGGCGCCCGGCTCGCCGCCCTCGACGAGGCCGCCATCAGGCACGCGGCCGGCGGAGACATCCGGATCGTCCGGCACGGCAACCTCGTCGCCTTCCTCGGCGAGGACGAGACCACCGTCCACCGCGCCGCCGTGGCCGGGCCCGCCCATGCGCGCTGGGAGGACGTCACGCCGATCGCCCCGGGCGCGGACGAGGCCCGCGCCTTCATGGGCGAGCCCAGCGTCGATCGCGCGCTTGGCGCCCCCCAAGCAGCGGTGCCCGGTCCGGTAGTCGAGGCGACCTATTCGCGCCCCTACATCGCCCACGCCGCCCTCGGCCCGTCCTGTGCGCTGGCCGAGGACCGCGATGGCCATCTTACGGTATGGACCCATTCCCAGGCCGTCTATCCGCTCCGCACCGCGCTCGCCGGGGTGCTCGGCCGCGATGCCGCGACCATCTCGATCCGGCACGGGCAGGGCGCCGGATGCTACGGCCATAATGGCGCCGACGACGCCGCGCTCGACGCGGCCCTGCTCGCGCAGCTGGTGCCGAACCGGCCGATCCGGGTGCAGTGGCGGCGCGAGGAGGAGTTCGGCTTCGAGCCGGTCGGGACGGCCCAGGTGGTGACGATCCGTGCCGCGCTCGACGCGCGTGGGCGTCCGGTGGACTGGACGGCGGAGATCTGGGCCGGCTCGCACGTCCAGCGCCCCTCCTCGGGCGGCAACATGCTCGCCCACGAGGCGCTGCCGACGCCGCCGCCCGACCCGCGCCCCTTCGAGCCGCCGGAGGCGGCGGGTGGCGGGGGCATCCGCAATGCCGCCCCGCTCTATGACATCGCGGCCACCCGCATCATTCATCACCTCGCCCGGCGCACGCCGATCCGCACCTCGTCGTTGCGCAGTCTCGGTGCGCTGGCGAACGTGTTCGCGATGGAGTGCTTCATCGACGAACTGGCCGAACGGGCCGGCGAGGACCCGCTCGCCTATCGCCTGTCGATCCTGACCAATCCACGCGTCCGGGCGGTCATCGAGCGCGCCGCCGCGATGGCCGGCTGGGCGAAGCGCGGCCCGGCGGGGACCGGCAGGGGGCTCGGGATGGGCTTCGCCCAGTACAAGAACCGGTCGGGCTACGCCGCGGTCGTCGCCGAGGTCGAGGTCGATCGCGACGTGCGTCTCCGCCGGGTGTGGTGCGCCGCCGACGGCGGCCTGATCATCAGCCCGGACGGCGCGCGCAACCAGATCGAGGGCGGCATCGTCCAGGCCGCGAGCTTCACCCTGAAGGAGCAGGTCCGCCTCGGCGCCGAGGGCATCACGTCACTTGATTGGGAGACCTATCCGATCCTGCGCTTCTCCGAGGTGCCCGAGATCGAGGTGGCGCTCATGGACAGGCAAGACGACCCCTCCCTCGGCATGGGCGAGTGCGCCATCGGCCCGACGGCGGCGGCGATCGGCAACGCGGTCGCCCACGCCCTCGGCGCGCGCATCCGCGACATGCCGTTCACCCGCGAGCGCCTCGCCGCCGCGTTGGCGGCGAACTGAGGCTACAGCAACTCCCCGCCGGCGTCGCGCAGCACGGTCGAGGCG
>JBAWFF010000225.1:0-2707 GCA_049591635.1 Acetobacteraceae bacterium | reverse complement strand
TGGCTGCGCCGGTGCCGGCACCGAGCAAGGCCCCACCGGCGGCGCGCTGGCCGGGATCATAAGGGTCCGTGCACGCCGCGAGCGACAGCACGGCCAGGGCCGCGACCGCCGGCGCGAGGAGTCGTGTCCTTGCAAGCATCGAACACCCTTTCACGTGGGTCCGCTTTGGCCGAGGATATCCTAATTGAAACTGAACGTCACGCTCGGCCCACCACCGTAATAGACGGGCGGGGGCGCGTAGTAGGCCTGCGGCGGAGTGTAGTAAACCGGCGGCGGCGCGTAATAGCGCGGCGGCTGGTAAGGCGCCACGCGAACCGGCCCCCGGTGGCCATGCCATTGGCCGTGTCCGTGATGCCAGTCGTTCCGATCCGCCCGCGCCGGCGACGCCGTGGCGGCAAGGACCGTTCCGGCGACACCGAGAACAAGACCACTCATCAGCAAGCTTCGCATCGAGGCTTCTCCGTTCAGACCTTTGCCTTTGAACACCGCGATCGTGGCGTCACATGGGCACCGCGCGGCTTTTTCGTGGTGCGGGATTAGCCAGCCGGCCGACGGCCGCGCTATCCTGTGTGCAGGAGGGACCCCTCATGATCCAGTCGCTCGGGTACGTCGTGTTCGGCGCCGCCGATCTTGGCGAATGGTCGGATTTCGCCACCCGGATCCTCGGGATGCAGCCGATCGAGCGCGGCGCCGCCTGCCGCGCTTTCCGGATGGACGACCGGATTCAACGCCTCGTGATCGACCGCTCCCTACCCGAGGGCAGCCGCACGTTCGGCTGGGAGGTCGCGGACTCCACGGCGCTCGACGGCCTCGGGGTACGGCTCGAGACCGCCGGCGTCGCGGTCAGCCGCGAGCCGGCCTCTCTCGCCGATCAACGCGGCGTGCGCGGCCTGATCGCCTTCGCCGACCCGGCGGGGAACCGGCTGGAGGCGTTCTGGGGCGCGGCGGTGGGCGCCGAGCCGTTCCGCCCCGGCCGCTCGATCTCCGGCTTCCGCACCGGGCCGCTCGGCATGGGCCACGCGGTTTTGACCGTGCCGCGCATCGACGACATGCTCGACTTCTATCGTGACGTCCTGGGATTTCGGATCACCGACTACATCCTGACGCCGTTTCGCGCCTTCTTCCTGCACGTCAACCCGCGCCATCACAGCCTGGCCCTGATCGAGACCGGCAAGCATGGGATGCACCATTTGATGGTGGAGCTCTATTCGTTCGACGACGTCGGCCAGGGCTACGACATCGCCTTAGGCGAACCGGAGCGGATCGCGACCACCCTGGGGCGGCACCCGAACGATCTCGTGACCTCGTTCTACCTGCGCTCGCCGTCCGGCTTCATGGTCGAATATGGCTGGGGCGGCCGGGAGGTTGACGACGCCACTTGGCAGGCCACCGAGGTTACGGTCGGCCCTAGCCTCTGGGGGCATGACCGCGCCTGGCTGGCGCCCGAGCAGCGCGAAGCGGCGCGTCGGATGCGCCTCGCGGCCGCCGCCGAGGGGCATCGGGCACCGGTACAGGTGTTGGACGGCAATTATCAGCGCCTGTCTGGCGTGTGCCCGTGGTGGGACGCCGCGACCGGCGGCCGCGCATCGTGAGCTTGCTTGAGATGACCCGGCTGATAGAGTGCGCCGGCTCCGCCGGCGCGCCACGCCCGGCTTAGGCATGCCACCAGTCCCAGCCAGAAGGATCACGCCGTGGCCAATGAGAAAGCGCAGAATGTTCAGGATGTCTTCCTGAACCATGTGCGGAAGAACAAGACGCCGGTAACCGTCTTCCTGGTGAACGGCGTCAAACTGCAGGGGATCATCACCTGGTTCGACAATTTCTCCGTCCTGCTCCGGCGCGACGGTCATACCCAGCTTGTCTACAAGCACGCGATCAGCACCGTGATGCCAGGCGCGCCGATCCAGCTGTTCGATGCGAGCAAGGTCGAGACCGCCGCGCCGCAGTCCCCGTTGCGGGAGGTGACCGCTGGGGTCGACGCTTAACGGGGCGGATCCGGTTGGGGGTCCGATCCGGGCCGCGGTCATCCTCCCTTGGGAGCGTCCGCATGGTGAGGCGCAGCGCGATCATGTTCGGGCGGCCGACGCGCGGCTGGCGGAGGCCGTCGGGCTCGCCGCCTCCATCGGCCTCGTCGTGGTGCACAGCGACATCGTGCCGATTCGCTCGCGGCGTCCGGCCACCCTGTTGGGCGAGGGCCAGATGGCGACACAAAAGGCGGCGCTGACGGCGGCGGGCGTCACGGTCGCGATCATGGATGCCGCGCTCTCGCCGGTGCAGCAGCGCAATCTGGAACGCGCCTGGGACTGCAAGGTCATCGACCGCACCGGCCTGATCCTCGACATTTTCGGAGAGCGCGCGGCCACGAAGGAGGGCGCGCTGCAAGTCGAGTTGGCGCATCTGGACTATCAGCGTTCGCGCCTCGTCCGATCATGGACCCACCTGGAGCGCCAGCGCGGCGGCTTCGGCTTCCTGGGGGGGCCGGGCGAGACGCAGATCGAGGCCGACCGGCGGCTGATCGTCGAGCGCATGGTGAGGCTTCGCAAGGAATTGGAGCAGGTGCGCCGCACGCGCGGCCTCCATCGCTCCGCCCGCCAACGGGTGCCGTTCCCGGTGATCGCGCTGGTCGGCTACACAAACGCCGGCAAATCGACGCTCTTCAATGCGCTGACGGGTGCCGAGGTCGCGGCGCGCAATCAGCTGTTCGCGA
>JBAWFF010000224.1:0-4184 GCA_049591635.1 Acetobacteraceae bacterium | reverse complement strand
CGCCGCGACCGCGCAGGCGCGCGCGGGCTTGCCGGCCGATGACCCGCTGGGCGACTGCCGCTGGCGGACGCCGCTGATCACCACCGCCTTCTCCCATGTCGAGACGTTCGCCGCCGCGCCCCTTTCGTTGGCGGATCGCCGCGCCCTGATCGCCGAGGTCGCCCCCATCTTTCGCGCCCGCTGGCTAGCGCCGATGCGGCGCGAGGCGCTGGCGCTTCGCGCCGCGCTGCCGGACCTCATCGAGCGGACCCGAGAGGCCGATTTCGTGGAGGCGCAGCTTGCCTGCGCGGAGCTGGCGCACGCGATGCACGCGAGCCAAGCGCTGGTCCCCGAAATCGACATGGTGCCGCTGCGGATAGAGTTGGCCGCGCTGGCCGCTCCAGCCGCGGTCGCGGCATGACGGGGGTTGCGATGGACGCCACCGCCGCCGCCCCGATCCGCCTTCACATCGGCTGCGGTCGGCGCCTGCTGCCCGGCTGGGTCAACGCCGACCTGGTCGCGCACCAGCCCGGAATCGTCACCGACGTGACGTTGACGGACCTCCCGTACGAAACCGGTTCGGTCGATGATATCCTGGCCGAGCACGTGCTGGAGCATCTCGGCTTCGCCGAGGAAGCGCTGGCATGGCCGGAGATGGCCCGCGTGCTGCGCCCGGGCGGCCGACTGATCCTCGAGGTGCCCGATTTCGAATGGGTGTGCGCGACCTTTCTCGCCGCCGACGATGCGTGGCGCGAATTCTACGTCGTCGGCCACGCCAATCACTACGCCGGGTGTGGGACGGCGCTCGACCAACGATGGGGCATCCTGCAAACCATGTTCTTCGGCAACCAGAATGGCGCCGGTCAGTTTCACCGCTCGGCCTACACCGAAGCCAAGCTGCGCGCGCTCGCCCGGCGCACCGGCTTCGCCGCGACCACGATCGAGCGGCGCTTCGCCAAGGGCGGCCAGGCCCTTCGCGCTGAACTGACACGCCGGGGCGGATGAGATGCGGGTTTTCGTCACCGGCGTCGCCGGGTTCATCGGCAGCCACCTCGCCGAGCGCCTGCTGGAGATGGGCCACGAGGTCGTCGGCTGCGATTCGCTGATCGGCGGCGAACTCGTCAACGTTCCGCCCGACGCCGAATTCTACCAATATGACTGCCGCGACTTCAACGCGATGGCGCGCGCCATGCGGGCCTGCGAACTGGTCTACCATTGCGCCGCGACCGCCTACGAAGGGCTGTCCGTGTTCTCTCCGGCGATGGTGATGGACAATATCGTGACCGGCTCGGTCGCGGTCTTCTCGGCGGCGATAGCCGACGGGGCGCGCCGGATCGTGTTCCTCAGTTCGATGGCCCGTTACGGAGCGAACGCGGTGCCGTTCCTTGAGGATTTCGATCCCCGTCCGGAGGATCCGTACGGCATCGCCAAGGTGGCCGCGGAACACGCGCTCGCCAACCTGTCGAAGGTCCACGGCATCGAGCACGCGATCGCCGTGCCGCACAACATCATCGGTACCCGCCAGAAGTTCGACGACCCATATCGCAATGTCGCCAGCATCATGGCGAACCTGATGCTACAGAACCGCTCCCCGTTCATCTACGGCGATGGGGAGCAGACGCGCTGCTTCAGCCACGTCGAGGATTGCCTGTCATGCCTCCTCGCATTGGGATTGACCGATCGCGGACTCGGCGAGGTGATCAATATCGGCCCCGACGAGGGGTTCGTCTCCATCAACAGCCTGTTTCGCAGGCTGAAGGATCTGACCTGCTACGAGGGTCAGGCGATCCACCTGCGCAACCGGCCGCAGGAGGTGCGCGATGCGTGGTGCAGCAGCGACAAGGCCCGCGCGGTCCTTGGCTATCGCACGACGCGGCTGCTCGACGACGGATTGCGCGACATCGTCGGCCACATCCGCGCGCTCGGGCCGCGCAAGTTCCGCTACCACCTGGATCTTGAAATCCGCACCGAACGCACGCCGCGCACCTGGGCCGACCGGCTGATGTAGGATGGCATGAACATGCACCCGCTGCCGCGCGCGATCGCGGTTCAATACCCCGAGGGCGAGTTGATCTTTCCCTCGGGTGTCAAGCCGATGTGGCTCGACTACAGCTATGACGCCATGGGACTGCGCACGTTCGGAAAGTCCACCGAATTCCTGCGCGACGAGCGGTTCATCCGCGCCCACGCGCGCGGGTGGGCCTGCGCCGGGCGCAAGCGCCGCCATATCGACGACATCCGCTGGAACATGCACGTCGCCCTGTGGGCGGCCTCGCAGGCGGCGAGGCTGCCTGGCGACTTCGTCGAGTGCGGCGTCGATAATGGAATGCTGTCGGTCGGCATCTGCGAATGGCTCGACTTCAATCGAACGGGTCGGGATTTCTGGCTGTTCGATACGTTCGACGGGATCCCCGAATCGCAGATGAGCGAGGCCGAGCGCGCCGGCATCGGCTCCTGGCACAACCGCGAATCGTACGAGGAATGCTTCGAGGCCGCGCGAGCGAACTTCGCGCCGTGGCCTCGCTGCCGCCTGATCCGAGGCGAGGTCCCGGACACGCTTGCCGCCTTCCCCGCCGACCGGAAGGTGGCATTCCTGTCCATCGACATGAACATCCTGTTGCCCGAAATTGCGGCGCTGGACTTCTTCTGGGACCGGCTCGTGCCAGGCGGGATCGTGTTGCTCGACGACTATGGCTGGATGTCGCACGCCGACCAGCGCGCCGGCTTCGACGCCTTTGCCCGCGCCCAGGGGACGCTCATTTTGACCCTGCCCACCGGCCAAGGGCTGATGATCCGTTAGGCCATCACGGCCGGGCGCCGTGCCCTCGGCAGGCAGGGTGCGCTTGAACAACTGAACCGCTCAGTTTACTCTGGGACGCGAATGAGCGTCCCTACTCTCGCCCGGTCCGAAACCGAGTCTCCCAAGCGCCTCGCGGTGCTGGACGCGGCAGCCGATTTGTTCATTGCCCAGGGATACGGCGCGGTTAGCATGGACGCGCTAGCTCGTGCGGCGAACGTATCGAAAGCTACCCTCTATGCCCATTTCCGCTCTAAGGATCTGCTCTTCGCGACGATCATTGCCCAGGCGTGCCGCGCCAACGTTGATTGGGAGACCGTGCTGCCGCCGGACGCGCAGGACATCCGGGAGGCATTGACCCGGTTCGGCCGGCAGATCCTCCGTTTCCTGCTCGAGGATCGAGCGCTCGCGATTCACCGGGTCGTGCTGGCCGAATGTGTCCGATTTCCCGAACTCGGCCGGGCCTTCTTCGACGGAGGTCCCGCGACGGCACGCATCTTGATCGGCGCCTGGCTCACGGAGCAGGCGGCCGCCGGGCGGCTAGATATTTCGGACCCGGAATTGGCGGCCGAGCAATTGATGGCGCTCCTGCGGGCCGGATTGCATCTTCGCGCGACCCTTGGCGTCCCGCCGTCGCCCGACGAGGCCGAGATCGACGCGACAGTCGCCGCCGCCGTGGGAATGTTCCTGGCGGCATACGGGGCGGAGTCCGGATCGAAACCGTCTCGCTGCCGAAGCCAGGCGGGCGCATGACGAACTTCGTTCCGTTCAATCGTGATCAGGCGTTTCTGCTGCCGCCGGACCTGCGGGCGTGGCTGCCGGAGGATGACCTGGCGCATTTTGTGGTCGCCGCGGTGGAGCGGGTGCCGCTGGGATCGTTTCGCGTTCCTGAGCGTCTCGGGGGCGGGGGCAGTATCATCCGCGGCTGATGCTGGCGCTGCTGATCTACTGCTACGCCAATGGCATCTTCTCATCGCGCCGGATCGAGCGGGCGAGCTATCGCGACATCGGCGTGCGGTTTGTGGCGGCCAACCCGCACCCCGATCACGACACCGTCGCGGTGTTCCGGCGCGCGAACAAGGCGGCGTTCGAGGCGGCGTTCCTGCAAGTGCTGCTGCTGGCGCGCGAGAGTGGCCTGCTGCGGCTTGGCATGGTGTCGATCGACGGCACCAAGCTCGACGCCAATGCGTCGAAGATCCGTTCGGTGCGCTATGACCGGGCGCAGGAACTGCGCGCCAAGCTGGCGACCGACATTGCCGCCCTGACGGCACAGGCCGAGGCGGCCGATGCCGAGGGCCATGATCCGCAGGCATTGCCGGCGGAGTTGGCGCGGCGCGAGGCGCTGAAGGCCAAGCTCGATGCGGCCTGCCAGCGGCTGGAGGCCGAAGCGCAGGCGGCAGCCGCGGCT
>JBAWFF010000223.1:0-5206 GCA_049591635.1 Acetobacteraceae bacterium | reverse complement strand
ACTGACTGAGGATGCGCCCAGTGGTCAGCAATAGCGGGAAGCGAGGCCCGGTCTTCTCGTCGCTCGGGATGTATTCGGTGACGACGAAGCGGCCCATGCCGCGCACGAAATGGCCGACATGCATGGTCGGCGTGCCTTCTGGATTCGCCTCGTCGCACGGCCATTGCACGGAGCCCAGTTCGTCGAGCTTGGCATAGGTGATGCCGGCGAAGCTCGGCGTCGTCGCCGCGATCTCGGCGAGAATCTCCGACGGATGGGTGATGTTCCAGTCGAGTCCGATCGCGCGGGCGATGAGTTGGGTGATCTCCCAGTCGGCATAGCCGGCGCGCGGCTCGACCACCTTGCGCACCCGGTTCACCCGCCGCTCGGCGTTGGTGAAGGTGCCGTCCTTCTCGAGGAAGGTCGAGCCGGGCAGGAACACGTGCGCGTAATTCGCCGTCTCGCACAAGAAGAGGTCCTGCACCACGACGCACTCCATCGCCGACAGGCCGGCAATGATATGCTGCGTATCGGGATCGGACTGTACGATATCCTCGCCCTGGATGTAGACCGCGCGGAACGAGCCATCCATCGCCGCATCAAGCATGTTGGGGATGCGCAGGCCCGGCTCGGCGTCCAGTTTCAGGCCCCACAGTTTCTCGAACACGCCGCGCACGTCATCGTTGGCGACGTGGCGGTAGTCGGAGAATTCGTGCGGGAAGCTGCCCATGTCGCAGGAGCCCTGCACGTTGTTCTGCCCGCGCAGCGGGTTCACACCCGTCCCCGGCCGCCCGACATTGCCAGTCACCATCGCGAGGTTGGCGAGCCCCATGACCGCGGTGCTGCCCTGGCTGTGCTCGGTGACGCCGAGCCCATAGTAGATCGCGCCGTTCGGGGCAGTCGCGTAGAGGCGCGCCGCCTCGCGAACCAGCCGCGCCGGCACGCCCGTCAGACTCTCCATCGCCTCCGGGCTGTTGCGCTCCTCCTTGATGAAGGCGGCCCAATCCTGGAACGCATCCCAGTCGCAGCGCTCGCGGACATACGCCTCGTCGACCAGCCCCTCGGTCACGACCACATGCGCCAGTGCATCCAGCATGGCGACGTTGCTGCCGGGACGCAGTGGCAAATGGTACGCCGCCTCGACATGCGGCGTGCGCACCAGGTCGATGCGGCGGGGATCGACCACGATCAGCTTCGCCCCCTGACGGAGGCGCCGCTTCATCTGCGAGGCGAACACCGGATGCGCGTCGGTCGGGTTGGCGCCGATCAGCAACACGACGTCGGCCTGCATGATCGAATCGAAATCGTTGGTGCCGGCGGAGGTGCCGAACGCGGTCCCGAGGCCATAGCCGGTCGGCGAGTGGCAGACGCGCGCGCAGGTGTCGATGTTGTTGTTGCGGAAGCCGGCGCGCACCAGCTTCTGCATCAGATAGGTCTCCTCGTTGGTGCAGCGCGAGGAGGTGATGGCGCCGATCGCGCCGATGCCGTGCTGTTCCTGGATCCGGCGAAAATCACGCGCGACCCGCCCGATCGCCGCCTCCCACGTCGTCTCCCGCCAGGGATCGGTGATCTTGTCGCGCATCATCGGGTTGAGGATGCGCTCGCGATGCGTCGTATAGCCCCAGGCGAAGCGGCCCTTCACGCAGGAATGTCCGTGGTTGGCCTTGCCGTCCTTGGACGGCACCATCCGGACGACCGCGTCGCCCTTCATCTCGGCGCGGAAGTTGCAGCCGACGCCGCAATACGCGCACGTCGTGACCACCACACGGTCTGGCTCGCCAAGCTCGACCACGCTCTTCTCAAGCAAGGAGCCGGTCGGGCAGGCCTGCACGCAGGCGCCGCAGGACACGCATTCCGAGGTCAGGAACGGCTCGTCCATGCTGGCGACGATCACGGAGTCGAAGCCGCGTCCCCGCACGGTCAGCGCGAACGTGCCCTGCACCTCGGCGCAAGCGCGGACACAGCGCGAGCAGACGATGCACTTCGCGGGGTCGAAGCGGAAATAGGGATTGGAGGCGTCAACCGGCGTGGATAGATGGTTCACGCCCGCCTTGCCATAGCGCGTCGTGGCGACGCCGACTTCCCGCGCCGTCTCCGCCATCTCGCCTTGCAGATCGTCGGGATGGTCGGAGAGATAGAGTTCCATCACGCCACGCCGGATCCGGTCCAGCCGCTCGCTTCGGGTCGCAACCTTGAGGTCCGGAGCGACCGGCGTGGTGCAGGACGCGGGCGTGCCGGCGCGCCCCTCGATTTCCACCAGGCACAGACGGCACGAGCCAAACGCGTCCAGCGAGTCCGTCGCGCAGAGACGCGGCACCTTCACGCCGGCGTCCATCGCCGCGCGCATGATGGACGTCCCCTCCGGGACCGTCACGCTCTGTCCGTCGATGGTGAGCGTCACCATCATCTCGGACGCGGCTTGCTTGGTGCCGAAATCGGGATCGCGGATCATGCTGGGGTCCTCACCCGGAAATCCTCGGGGAAATGGGTCAGCGCGCTCATCACCGGGTACGGGATGAACCCGCCGAGAGCGCATAGCGAGCCAAACTTCATCGTCTCGCAGAGGTCGCGGATCATCGCGAGGTTCGCCTCGACGTCCTCGCCCGTGATAATGCGGTCGAACAGTTCCATGCCGCGTACCGAGCCGACGCGGCACGGCGTGCATTTTCCGCACGATTCGACGGCGCAGAACTCCATCGCGAAGCGCGCCTGGCGTGCCATGTCAACCGTGTCATCGAATACCACCAGACCACCATGCCCGATCAACCCGTCGCGCGCCGCGAACGCCTCGTAGTCGTAGACGGTGTCGAACAAGGCGGGAGGGAAGTAGGCGCCGAGCGGCCCCCCCGCTTGCACCGCGCGAATGGGCCGCCCGGTCGCGGTGCCGCCACCGATCTCCTCCACCAACTCGCCGAGGGTCGGGCCGAACGGCGTCTCGAACAGCCCGGGGTAGCGGATATTTCCGGCGAGCTGGATCGGCATCGTCCCGCGCGAACGCCCGAAGCCGAGCGCCTGGTACGCCTCCGCTCCGTCGGCCAGGATCCCCGGCACGCTGGCCAGCGTCACCACGTTGTTGATGACGGTCGGCTCGCCGAACAGCCCCTTGTGGATCGGCAGCGGCGGCTTCGCGCGCACCTGGCCGCGCTTGCCCTCCAGGCTGTCGAGCAGCGAGGTCTCCTCGCCGCAGATATAGGCACCGGCGCCGATCCGCTGGGTGATGTCAAAGGCGAACCGCGCGCCCAACACGTTGGCACCGAGGAGCCCAGCCTGGCGCGCGGCGGCCAGCGCCCGCTCGAAGCTCGCGGCGGCATGCGGGTATTCGGAGCGGGTGTAGACCCAGCCATGCGTGGCGCCGATCGCGAAGCCCGCGATCACCATGCCCTCGATCAGCGCGAAGGGATCGCCCTCCATGAGCATCCGGTCGGCGAAGGTGCCGGAATCGCCTTCGTCGGCGTTGACCACGACGTGTCGGCGCGCGCCCGGCGCATCCGCCGCCCCGCGCCACTTCACCCCCGTCGGGAAGCCGGCGCCGCCACGGCCGCGCAGTCCGGATTGGGTCACCGCGGCGATCGTCGCTGTCGGCCCGATCTCGATCGCCCGTGCGATGCCGCGCATCCCGCCATGCGCGCGATAGTCCTCGATCGAGCCCGGATCGACGATGCCGCTGCGAGCGAACACCATCCGGGTCTGTCGGGCGAGGAACGGGATGTCCTCCGGCCGCCCAAGGCGCAGCGCGTGCGGCGCGCCCGCCAGCAACGCGGCCTTGAGCAGGGCCGGGACGTCGCGCGGACGCACCGGCCCGTAGGCAGTGCGCGCATCCGCCGTCTCGACCTCCACCATCGGCTCCAGCCAGTAGAGGCCGCGCGAGCCAGTCCGCACCACCTCCACCCCAGCGCTTGCAAGCGCCGCCGCCACCGCATCCGCCCCCAAAGCGAGCGCGCCGGAATCGCCGGGAACGAAGACGCGGGTCATGAAACCGCGTCCAGTTCGTCCATGACGGCATCGGCGTCGATACGGCCAAGAGGGCGGCCGTCGAGAAGCGCCGACGGGCTGACGGCGCACAGGCCCAGGCAATACACTGGCTCTAGCGTCACCCCATCATCGTCGGTGGTGCCACCCCATTTCACGCCAAGCCGCGCCTGCAGGTCCGCGGCGACGCCGTCCCCGCCCATCGCCTGGCAGGACTCCGCCCGGCACAGGCGAAGCACATGCCGCCCCGGCGGATGGTCGCGGAAATCATGATAGAAGGTGAGCGTCCCGTGGACGTCGGCACGCGACAGGTTGAACGCCTCCGCCAGCAGGGGCACCGCGTCGCGCGGCACATGGTCGAACCGCGCCTGAAGCGCGTGCAGGGCCGGCAGCAGCCCACCCTCCTGCGCGGCGTGGCGGAGGATGATCTCCGCCGCCTCTGGTTCCGTCCACCTCGCGGTGTCGTCCATGCCTGCCGTTTCCCCGATACCCATCTGGGCCCGGAACCCAATAAGCCCGGTTCGGCGCGCTTCGCAATCAGGCCCGCCCCCGACATGGGAAGCCGGGTGGCGGCGAACCAGCCTTGGCGGCTCCTGGCCGCTCAGTCGTCGCGGTGCGCGCGCTCCATGCGCTCGTGACGCTCCTGGGCCTCGATTGCCAGGGTGGCGATGGGGCGCGCCTCCAGGCGCTTTAGACCGATCGGCTCGGCGGTCTCCTCACAGAACCCGTATGAGCCGTTCTCGATGCGGGCGAGTGCCTGGTCGATCTTGGCGATCAGCTTGCGGGCGCGGTCGCGGGTCCGGAGTTCGAGGGCGCGGTCGGTCTCGACGCTCGCGCGGTCGGTGATATCGGCTTCATGGATGCCGCCTTGCGATAGGCTGAGCAACGTCCCGTCCGCTTCGCGTAACAAACTGGTGCGCCAGCGTAGCAGCTTCTGGCGGAAGTATTCCGTCTGGATCGGGTTCATGAACTCCTCTTCCTCGCCGGGTCGGTAGTCGGGGGGAAGGGTAACCATCATGGCAGCCGGTCCTGTGGTCGTTTCCGAACCGATCCCTGGGACTTCGCCTCGTGAGGACCGGAACGGCGCGGCTTATAGCTTCGCCCGATGCACCCGCCAAGGTGTATTCGGACGCGTGTAGGTAGCACGCGATCTGTCCGGTTTAGGTAGCACTCGATCTGTCCGATGAGGATGGGCTTCCGGGAGGAAGTGCTGATGCGGCGGACGGCGGTGTTGCAGGGCGTGCGGATGATGAAGTTT
>JBAWFF010000222.1:0-3471 GCA_049591635.1 Acetobacteraceae bacterium | reverse complement strand
AACCTGTTGCATCCGGGAGGTCTCGCGGCCACAACTGGCCGCTTCTGATCGGGGTCCTGCCCATGCGTCCACGCTTCCGCCTGCTTCGCGCCGCGCTGATGGCCTCCGCCGCGCTCGCGTTCTCCCTGCCCCTGCCGGGCGTCCTGCCCGCGCCCACGGCGATCGCGCGTGGCGCGCCGGATAGTTTCGCCGACCTCGCCGCCCGGCTCCTGCCGGCGGTGGTCAATGTCTCTTCCTCGGCTGATGTCGCGGTCAGCGACAATGGCCCGGTGGTCCCGCCGGTATTCCCGCCGGGCTCTCCCTTCGAGCAGTTCTTCAAGGACTTCATGGATCGGCATCGCCCGCCGGGTGGCGGGACCAAGCCCGAGCCGGACCGGAAGATGCAGAGCCTGGGATCGGGCTTCATCATCGACCCCTCCGGAATCGTCGTGACGAACAACCACGTCATCGAGGGCGCCGACGAGATCACCGTGACGTTGCAAGACAACACCTCGCTGAAGGCGAAGGTGATCGGGCGCGATACGACCGGCGACATCGCGCTGCTGAAGGTCGACGCTGGCAAGCCGCTGCCGGCACTCGCGTTCGGCGACTCCTCCGCGATGCGAGTGGGCGACTGGGTGCTGGCGATCGGCAATCCGTTCGGCCTCGGCGGCACGGGGACGGCCGGCATCGTCTCGGCGCGCGGGCGCGACATCCATGAACGCCCAGCCGACGACTTCATCCAGACCGACGCGCCGATCAACCGGGGCAACTCGGGCGGTCCGCTGTTCAACATGGACGGCGAGGTGATCGGCATCAACACCGCGATCTACTCGCCCTCGGGCGGGTCGATCGGCATCGGCTTCGCCATTCCGGCCAACATCGCCAAGCTCGACGTCGCCCAGATCCGCCAATACGGCCACCCGCGTCGCGGCTGGCTGGGCGTGCGCATCCAGGAGGTAACGCCCGACATCGCCGACAGCCTCGGGCTGCACGGCGGCAATCGCGGCGCGCTGGTCGCCGGCGTCAATCCGGGCGGGCCGGCCGACGGCGCGCATCTGCGCAACGGTGACATCATCCTGACCTTCAATGGCGCGCCGGTGAAGGACATGCGTGCCCTGCCCCGCATCGTCGCCGACACCGATGTGGGCAAACAGGTCCCGCTCGCGGTGTGGCGGGACGGCAAGGAGGTCACGTTGCAGGCGACGCTCGCCGAGAAGCCGGACGACGTGGAGAAGGCGGCGGTGTCGGCCGCGCCGGCGCCGCCGAAGCCCGCCGAGATCGCCGGGCTCGGCATGACGCTCGCGCCGATCGACCAGGGCGCGCGCGACCGCTACCATCTCGGCGCCGATCAGAAGGGCGTTGTCGTGACGAACGTAACCGATGGCGGCGCGGCGGCGCAGCGGGGCGTGAAGCCGGGCGACGTGATCGTGGAGGTCCAGCAGGGCGAGGTGAACTCGCCCGACGACGTCCGCCGCCGCGTGGAGACGGTGCGCAAGGAAGACCGCAAATCCGTCCTCGTGCTGATCCAGCGCCCCGACGGGCTGAGCTGGGTGCCGCTCCCGCTGGACAATGGGAAGGATCGCGCGCCCGGTTGAACTATCGCCACGCGTTCCACGCCGGCGGGTTCGCCGACTGCGTCAAGCACGCGCTGCTGGTGTGGCTGGTCGGCGCGCTGGTTCGCAAGCCGGCGCCGCTCTTTGTGCTCGACACCCACGCCGGCGCCGGCGCCTATGACCTCGATGCCGGGCCGGCCGAGCGCACCGGGGAATGGCGCGGCGGGATCGGGCGGTTGTTGGAGGACACGCCGGAGGCGCTCGCCGATTATGTCGGGCTGGTGCGCAGCCTCGGCCTCTATCCCGGCTCGCCGGCGCTGCTGCGCGCGCTGCTGCGGCCCGGCGACCGGATGGCGTGCTGCGAGTTCCATCCCGAGGAATACGCCAAGCTGCACCGCCGCTTCGCCCATGACCCGCAAGTGGGCGTGCATCGCCGCGATGCCTGGGAGGCGTTGGGCGCGCTGCTGCCACCGGCCGAGCGACGCGCGCTGATGCTGATCGATCCGCCCTTCGAGGTTCCCGACGAGTTCGACCGGCTGTTGGCGGGATTGCGCGTCGGGTACGCGCGCTTCCGGACCGGCGTGTTCGCCGCATGGTATCCGATCAAGCACCGCGCCCCGGTTCGGAGGTTCCTGACCGGGATGGTGGAGAGCGGGATACGCGACGTGCTCACCGCCGAGGTCTTGCTCCGCGAGCCGGTCGACCCCGCCCGGCTGAACGGGTGCGGGCTGCTGGTCGTCAATCCGCCGTTCCGCTTCGCCGAGGAAGCGCCTGCGATCCTGTTTGCCTTGCTCGATCGGCTGGGCGGACGCGAAGCGGGCGAAGGCACGGCGCTGATCCGGTTGGCCGATGAGTAGGGTCGCGATCGTCGGCGCGGGGGCGTGGGGCACCGCGCTCGCGATCCAGGCGGCGCGGGCCGGGTGCGAGGTGACGCTATGGGCGCGCACGGCGCGGCCCATCGCCCTCCCCGCCGCCGTCAACCTGACAACCGAGCTGCCCGCCGCAGCGGATGCGATCCTGCTGGCCGTCCCGATGCAGCACCTTCGCGAGGTCGCCGCCCGGCTGCCGCGAGGCACCACGCCCCTCGTCGCCTGCGCCAAGGGCGTCGAGCAGGGCACGCTGCGGCTGCCGATGGAAGTGCTCGCCGAACTGCACCCGTCGCGCCTCGCCGCCATCCTCACCGGCCCCAACTTCGCCCACGAGGTCGCCGCCGGTTTGCCCGCCGCGACGGTCATCGCCGCCGCCGACGCCGCCTTGCGCGCCGATCTCGCCGCCCTGCTCGGCACCGCGACGTTCCGCGTCTACCGCAACGACGATCCCATCGGCGCGCAGGTCGGGGGGGCGGCGAAAAACGTCATCGCCATTGCCGCCGGCGCAGTGATCGGCGCGGGGCTTGGGGAGAACGCCCGCGCCGGGCTGATCACGCGCGGGTTGGCGGAACTGGGCCGGCTGGCGGTGGTGTTGGGCGGACGCATGGAGACGGTGATGGGGCTATCGGGCCTCGGCGACCTGCTGCTGACCTGCACCGGCGCGTCCAGCCGCAACTTCAGCCTTGGGCTGGCGCTCGGGCGCGGCGAGCGGTTGGCGGACGTTCTCGCCGCAAGGAGCGCCGTCACCGAGGGCGTCGCGACCGCACCCGCGCTGGTGACCCGCGCCGTCGGGGTGGATATGCCGATCTGCCGGGCCGTTACGGAATTGTTGGCCGGCCGGTTGCCACTGGCACGCGCCGTGTCAGAACTGCTCGCCCGACCGCAGAGAGACGAATAATGCACGCCCGCGCGCGTCTCCCGTACCGTCATGTTCGCGAAGGCGGATATACACGTCTTTGGCCGCACGAAGCAGTCGTGGATACCCGCATTCGCGGGCATGACGATATGGAAGCGTTTCGTCCGAACGCGATCCGGCCGTCGTGATTCGCCCCATCCTCACTGTCGGC
>JBAWFF010000221.1:0-27576 GCA_049591635.1 Acetobacteraceae bacterium | reverse complement strand
CCAGTCGGTCGGCGACGTCCCACCCCGCGCCCGGCAGGTCCGGCAGCGCCGCCAGCACCTGATCGACGAGGCCGGCGAGCGCGAGGCCGTGGGCGTCGCGCAGCAGCAGCGCCCGGCCGGGAGAGCCTTCGGCCAGCGCGATCAGCCGGGCTCGCTCGTCCTCCGCCACGTCGGGAAGATAGAGCGCCAGGAGCCGCGCCATGTCGGCATCCGACAGCGGGCGCAACGCAAGGCGGCGACAGCGGCTGCGCAGCGTGATCGGCAGGCGGCCGGGCGAGGCGCAGACCAGCAGGAGCAAGGCGCGCGCGGGCGGTTCCTCAAGGATCTTCAGGAGCGCGTTGGCGGCGTTACGGTTCAACTCGTCGGCGCGATCGACGATCACGACGCGCCAGCCGCCTTCGGCAGGGGTGAGACGCAGGAACGCGGAGACCGCGCGCACGTCATCCACGCCGATCTCGCCCCGCAGCTTCTTGCCGTCCGAGCCGATAGTGCGCCGCAGGGTGAACAGATCGGCGTGGCCGCCCGCCGCGATGCGCCTGGACACCGGATGGGCGGGATCGAGCGCCAGCGTGTCCCCGGTCGACGTGCCGGCGAGCAAACGGCGGGCGAAGCGAAAGGCGAGCGTCGCCTTCCCGACCCCCTCCGGCCCGGTGATCATCCAGGCATGGTGCATCCGCGCACCACCAAGCGCGCCGAACAATGTCGCCTCGGCGGAATCGTGCCCGATGAGGATCGGGTTCGCGCGCGGCTCAGGTAGCTCGCTCACGCCTTCTCGGCGGCCGGTTCGAAGCGCATCGCGTCGCCGTTCATGCAATAGCGCAGGCCGGTCGGCTTGGGGCCATCCTCGAATACATGGCCCAAATGGCCGCCGCACTGGCTGCAATGGACCTCGGTGCGGGTCGCGAAGAGGCTGCGATCCTCGCTGGTGCCGACGCCCTCGGGCAGCGGGGCGTAGAAGCTGGGCCAGCCAGTACCGCTCTCGAACTTGGTGTCGGACGCATAGAGCTTCTCGCCGCAGCCGGCGCAGACGAAAACGCCCGCGCGCTTTTCCGCGTTGAGCGGGCTGCTGCCGGATCGCTCCGTGCCGTGGCCGCGCAGGACGCGATGCTGCTCGGGCGTCAGCTTCCGCTTCCACTCCTCGTCGGTATGGGTAATCGGGAAATCCTCGCGTGTCGCGGACGCGGCACCGCCGCCGAACAGGCGCATCAAAGCCTCCTTGAACAGGGAACCCCTATATGGGCTCAAGCGGCTCGGGCATCCAGGCGCCGGTCGCTAACGAAGCGACACCGCGATCCGGTCGGCGAGCAGGCCGAGCGCCCGGCTCATCGCCGGAACCACCGCCGTCGGCGTGCCGGAGCCGGCATTCAGCTCGATCCGCGCGCGTTGCGGCGTGCCGGTCGGCGCCGTCCCCGAGAGTGCCAGTAGCCACGCGGCGCTCAGCACGACATGGCCCGACGTATCGCCGCCGAACTGATCGATTGAGACGGTCAGGATGCGAAGCCCGGCTTTCGGGCCGGGATCGCCCGGCGGCAGCACCGAGCCGGGCGGCAAGCGCGCGGTGAGGTCGTCGGACAAGGCACGACGGATGAGTTGGCGGACCGGCGCCCCCCAGATGCTGTTGGACGCGACCTCCAGCCGATCGTCGGGGGCGTTGAGAACGACCTCGTTGCGGTCGATCGTGGCGGGGATCGACACCTCGCCGACCTCGACCGGCGGACGGAGGGAGGGGCCGGCCAGAGCCTGGCGTCCCGGCGGTACGGATGACAAGGTAAAGGTGTCGGTCTTGGCGCTCGCGCAGCCGCCCAGCAGCAAAACCAGCAGCACCGCGTGCGCGCGCATCCTCATCCGCGTCCCCGACGTGCTCACTGCCGCCCCCGGATCAGCGCGGAGGGATGCAGGGTCAAGTAGTCGGTCAGCTGGCGGATCGACGCCGCCGCGCGGCTGACCTCATACAGGGTCTGGTTGAGCCCCGCCGTGTTCATGCCCATCGGTCCGTTCCCCGCAGTCGAACTGATGAGGTTGCGAGCGGCCGAAACGGCGCCCTGGGCATCGGTCGCCGCCTTCCGCAACGCGGCGAGCAGCGCCGGCACGTCGATCTTCGCCGTGGCCGTCACCTTCTCCACATTGGCAAGCGACTGGTGCAGGCTTTCCAGGCTGTGCGTCAGCTCGGGCGACTTGCTGAGGTCGGCGAGGCGACTGGTGATCGTGTGGATGTTGTCGGCGATCTGATCGAGCGGGAGATTGTCGATCTTGGTGGCGACGCCGCTAACCGATGCCATGATGCCGTCGATCCCCGACCCGCCCGATTCCGAAGGAATCTCGGGTGGATCGCCTTCGATCAGAGAGGCTGGCGCCGCCTGCTTCACGAACGCCAACTCGACGTCCTTCGGCCCGACAAGTGGGATCGACGACCCCGGCTGGGCGCGCAGCCCCTGGGCGATCAGGCGGTTCATCAGCGCGTCCATTTCAGTGCGCCCGCTCGCCGGCCATTTCGCGCCACCCGCGAGCGGGATCCGCGATGGCTGGATGGCGAACGTCACCAACTCATGCAGCGTTCCGCTCTCCGGATCGTATTCCAGATGCGCGCTTTGGACGCTCCCCACCTGCGTCCCGGCGAGATTGACCGCCGCGCCCTCGGTGAGCGACCCGGCATCGGCGCCGAACACGGCGCGATAGGAGACGGCCTGTGGCCCGGGCGCGAAATCCGCTTCGCTCTTGCTGACGTAGAGCGTGAAGGCGTGACCGTTCGCCGCGACGGCACCTGCGGGGAGAGTGCGCGGGGTGTCGAAATCCACCGCCCCCGACAGCAGCGCGGAAATGCCCTGGAGCTGCACGCGCGGTCCTGAACCCTGCGTCGAGATTTGCACCGCGCCGGCGTTCCAGAAACGTGTGTCATCGTGGACGAGCTTGTCGTAAGGGGCCTTCACGAAAGCGGCGATTGCGAAACTCTGATCCGCCTCCAGGGTGGCATCCTCGATCAACCCCACCTTGAGATCGTGGAAATAGATCTGCGAGCCGCGTGCGACAGTGCCGAGGCGGGTCGCGTGCAGAACGTAATGCGTGCCCTCCACTTTCTCGGGGACCGCCGGCGGCTCGGCCAGGCCTTGGTACTCGTCCTGCTTGTTTCCCGACTCCGGTTGCATCCCGATGCTCGGCCCGGAGATGATCGAGCGGATGGATGACAGATCGCTCAATCTGGGCCCGCTGATCCAGAACATGGTGCCTGGTCCGAGATGACCCTCCATCTCGGGAAACAGGCGAATGTCGGTCTTTACGTGCACAAGATCCTTCTCGAGTTTGACGGTTTCCACCTGTCCTACTTTCAACCCGTCGTACTCGACGTCGGTCTGCCCGGCGCTGATGCCCTGGGCGCCGGGGAAGATGACCGTCACGACCGTTCCGGAGTTGCTGAACTGCTTGAGGGCCAGCCAGCCGACGATCAGCACGGCGGCAATGGGGATACCCCAGATCCAGCCCGGCCAGCGGCTTCGTTCCTCTCTCGCGGGTGGTGGCTCCGGGTCGACGCGCGATGACGGTGTCTCGTCCTCGAGGCTCATGCGCGCCGCTCCGCCTGATCCCATAGCAAGCGAGGATCAAACAACTTCGCGGCGAGCATGGTCAGCACGATCACCGCCAGGAACGCGGGCGCACCGGTGCCGGCACGGACGCTTAGAAAGCCGCCCACCTGAAAGATCGGTATGAAGATGGTGATGGTAAATATGTCGATATTCGACCAGCGCCCAACCTCCTCCACGAAGCGGAACACCCGCGTCTTGAGGACCAGTCGCTTCCCGGACCGATGGTGGATGGACCACAGCAGCCAGCTCAGGCTGATCAGCTTGGTGATCGGGATCAGGATGCTGGCGGTGAAGATGATGACGGCCAGCAGCCACAAGTTCGCATCCACGAGTTGCAGCACACCCCACGCGATCGTCTGGTTCTCCACCGCCGGCCCAGGCCCGTACTGGATGCTTAATGGAAACCAGTTGGACATGACGAACAGCGGGAAGCCGGCGATCACCAGCGCCGCCGCGTGCGCGACCGCGAACGGCTTGCGCCGCGACAGCTGCGCGAGGCAGCGCGGGCAGCGCTGTCCCGCGAGGTCGCCAGGGAGGACCAGATCGCACTCGGTGCAAGCGAGGCGCGGCCCCGATGTCGGCGGATCAGGGTGGGCGATCGCGCGCCAGACGACGACCCGGTCGATGCTCGCACGTGTCATCATCGTGAAGAACGCCGCGCCGATCAGGGAATAGCCGCCCACCCCAATGGTGACGGGGATATGGACCGCGACCCTACTGTAGCCGATCGCCGCCCCGAGCAGGAACACATCGGGCATAGCCCATAGGTCGAGATGCTCGGCCCAGCGGAACACCCACCCGGTCCACTGCCCCTGGCGCTCCAATCGGATCGCGGCCAGTGCCGAGGCCAGCAGGCCGAAGCGCAGGAACGGCAGGACAACGCCCTGCAGCCCGACCACGAGGGCGAGATATGGCCAGCCCTCGTGCCACATCTCCACCACGCCGGAACCTAGATGGCTCGACCGTTCGATGCCGGCGAAGCGAATCGTCATCAGGGTGCCGAGATTCGCCGGAAACCACAGCAGGAAGGTGGTGAACGACAGCGCGAGCGCAGCATCGAGGCTGCGTCCGGTGGTGCGCTCCAGCACCTTCGCGCAGCGACGGCATTTGCTGCGACCGTGCCGGCCCAGGACGGGCAGGCGCTGGATCGTCCCGCAATCGGGACAGGCTATGATCATGGCGGATTCCGCAACGCTCCCGGTACGATGCCGGTTCTGCCGATGCGGTGCAAGCGCCGATGACGGCGCGGCGAAGCGGGCGGCTATAATGGGCAATCGTGAACGGAGCTTGCGCGATGACGATCGACCTCGCTGAGCTGGATGCCGCCGACCCACTTGCTTCCTTCCGAGCTCTGTTCGCGATGCCCGAGGGGGTGATCTACCTCGACGGCAACTCCCTCGGCCCGCCTCCCAAAGCCGCGCAAATCCGCCTTGCCGAGGTGATCGAACGCGAGTGGGGTGGAGGGTTAATTCGTTCTTGGTGGACAAATGGTTGGATGGACATGCCCCGCCGCGTCGGCGCGAAGATCGGTCGCCTGATCGGGGCGGAGCCAGGAAGCACCGTCGCCTGCGACAGCACCTCGGTGAACCTCTTCAAGGCGCTTGCGGCGGCGGTCGGCCTGCGAGCCGACCGAAGAGTGATTCTGTCGGAGACAGGCAACTTCCCGACCGATCTCTATATGGCGACTGGCCTTGCCGCTCTGCTCGGGCGCGGACACGCCGTGCGCGAGGTCGAGACGGACGCGATCGAGGCAGCGCTTGGTCCGTCAGTCGCCGTCCTGATGCTAACCCACGTGAACTACCGTACCGGGCGGATGCACGATATGGCAGCGCTTACCCGTGCCGCGCACGCGGCGGGGACGCTCGTGGTATGGGACCTATCCCATTCGGCCGCTGCGGTGCCGCTCGACCTGGCCGGGTGCCACGTCGATTTCGCGGTGGGCTGCGGTTACAAATTCCTCAATGGCGGCCCGGGCGCCCCCGGCTATCTGTATGTCGCGCCCCGTCATCAGGGCGCGACAATGCCCCTCACCGGCTGGATCGGCCACGCCGATCCGTTCGCCTTCACCCCTACGTATCGCCCGGCCGACGGCATCACCCGAGCGCTGGTGGGCACGCCGCACATCCTCAGTCTGGCAGCGCTGGAGGCTGGAGTGGACATCGCGCTATCCGCCGACATGGCAGCGGTTCGAGCGAAGTCCGTGCGGCTCGCGGAGGTATTCGTTGCGCTGGTGGAGCACGAATGCGCGGGGCTGGGTCTGGAGGTGGCGTCCCCACGCGATGCCGCGATGAGGGGTAGCCAGGTGAGCCTGCGCCACGCAAGCGCGGAGGTGATCATGCCGGCACTGATCGCGCGCGGCGTCATCGGCGATTTCCGACCCCCGGACACGCTGCGCTTCGGCCTCACCCCGCTCTATCTAAGCTACGCGGACGTCGGCGCGGCGGTGAGGGTGTTGGCCGAGGTAGCAGCCCAGTGACATCCGCGCCACCGCCGCGTTCGAGCAGCAAATGGTTGGCGTGGCATATCTTGTCATGCGGCCCGGAGACGAGGCACCATATCTGGGCGTAGCGGCTACGATTCGATCGGTGGAGGAACGACTATGGACGGTGGATTTCACGCTGGAACGGCCGTGTCGGGCCTGTTGGCCGAGAACCCGGTTTACAAGCCCTTCCGCTATCCGTGGGCATATGAGGCGTGGCTGACCCAACAGCGGGTCCATTGGCTGCCCGAGGAAGTGCCCCTCGCCGACGACGTCAAGGACTGGCATCGCAACCTGACGGACGCGGAGCGCAACCTGTTGACGCAGATTTTCCGCTTCTTCACCCAGGCGGACGTCGAGGTGAACAATTGCTACATGAAGCATTACAGCCAGGTCTTCAAACCGACCGAGATATTGATGATGCTGTCGGCGTTCTCCAACATCGAGACCGTCCACATCGCCGCCTACAGCCATCTGCTCGATACCATCGGCATGCCGGAGATCGAGTACCAGGCGTTCCTCCGCTACAAGGAGATGAAGGACAAGTTCGATTACATGCAGGGCTTCTCGGTCAAAAGCCGTCACGATATCGCCAAGACGCTGGCGGCCTTCGGTGCCTTCACCGAAGGGCTGCAACTCTTCGCCTCCTTCGCGATCCTCCTGAATTTCCCGCGCTTCGGGAAGATGAAAGGCATGGGCCAGATCATTTCCTGGTCGGTGCGCGACGAGACACTGCATTGCGTGTCCATGATCCGGCTATTTCGCACATTCGTGCAGGAGAATCCCGAAATCTGGACGGAGACGCTCCGCCGCGAGATCACCGAGACCTGCGCGATCATCGTCGAACACGAGGATGCCTTCATCGACCTGGCTTTCGAGCAGGGGCCGGTGCAAGGCCTAACGGCGGCTGGCGTGAAGACCTATATCCGCTACATCGCGGACCGACGGCTCGTGCAGCTTGGGCTGGAGCCGTTGTTCCATGTCGAGCGCAACCCGCTTGCCTGGCTGGACGAGATGCTGAACGCCGTGGAACACGCTAATTTCTTCGAGAATCGCTCGACCGAATACAGCAAGGCCTCGACCACCGGTTCCTGGGAGGAAGCGTTCGCGACGTGAGAAGATGCTTGAAGCGGCGGCCCAGCTCGGATAACGTTTTAGTGATATCACGTTTTTGTGGCAGCGAAGTGAAGCCTTTGCAATATGGTCGGGCTCGTATCGGCAGAGGGCGCGGCGGAGGACAGTGTGAGCGAGATCGGGGATGACACTCTTGACGCACCGCCGACCGTCGCGACGCCGCGCTACAGCCGCCGCCTGTCGGATAAAATCCTGATAGCCTTCCACCATGCCTGCGATCAGGCGGACCTCGAAGTGGCCGAGCAGGTTCTGCATGTGCTGGAGATGATGCTGACCCGGCGCCCGCTCAGTCCTGATGTCGGCCGTCGTCGCAACATGGAAAGCCTTGTCGCCGCGCACGAAAGGCTTTGGCACCTTCGCCACCCGGGGACGGCTGGCTGAATTCGCCTACGACCGTCCGTAGGTGTCCTCGAACCGGACGATGTCGTCCTCCCCTAAGTATGGCCCCGAGCCGACCTCGATGAGCGCGAGCGGGATCTTGCCCGGGTTCTCCAGCCGATGGATTTCGCCCAGTGGGATATAGACGCTCTCGTTCTCCTGCAGCAGTTCCCGACGCTCCCCCCGAGTGACCACCGCGCTGCCGGTCACCACGACCCAGTGCTCGGCGCGATGGAAGTGCTTCTGTAGCGACAGTTTCTGGCCCGGCTTGACCACGATCCGCTTGACCTGGAACCGCTCTCCCCGGATCAGGACCTCGTAATGGCCCCACGGGCGGTAAACCCGGTTATGCTCCACCGCCTCAGGCCGCCCGTCCCGCTTCAGACGGTCGACCAGGGTTTTCACGTCCTGAGCGTGTTCCCGGTGCATCGCCAGTACGGCGTCCTCGGTCACCACCAGCACTGCGTCTTTCAGCCCGACTACGGCCGCGAGCACTCCCTCGCTGCTTCGAACGTAGCAGTTCTCCGCGTTCTCCAGCACCGCGTCGCCGATCGTGGCATTGCCGTGCGAATCCTTGGACGCGCGCTCCCACAGCGCGTTCCAACTGCCGACATCAGACCAACCGATGGCCGCCGGGATCACCGCCGCCCGCATAGTACGCTCAGCCACCGCGTGGTCGAGGCTAATCGCCGGGCAGGTGGCGAATGCGTCTGGCTCCAGGCGAATGAAGTCGAGGTCGGTCGAACGCCCCATGACCGCCCGGCGCGCGGCGTCGAGTACGTCGCGTGCATACGCTGCCAGCTCCTTGGTCAGCGTGCGCGCGGTGAAGACGAACATGCCGGAGTTCCAGAGGTGCCGGCCCGAGCTGGCCAGTTTCGCGGCGGTGGCGGCATCGGGCTTCTCGATAAACCGCGCCACATCGTGAACACCGTTGCCTTTCGCCAACTCGGCCCCGACCTCGATGTAGCCATAACCAGTCTCCGCCGCGGTCGGGCGCATCCCGAACAGCACGATTCGCCCTCCGCGCGCCGCCGTCCCCGCCGCATCGAGGTGGCTGCGTAGGCCGGCCACGTCGCCAATGGCGGCGTCGGCGGGCATCATCCATAGCACCGTATCCTGGTCGACCTCGGCGACGAGCAGCGCAGCAGCGGCGATCGCGGGGGCGCTGTTGCGTCCAACCGGTTCCAGCACGATCCGAGCGCCCTCGATGCCGGCTTCGCGCAGCTGCTCGGCGATCAGGAACCGATGCTCATGGTTGCACACCACGATCGGCGGGGCGAACGCCGGCCCGTGCGCGCGCAGCGCGGTCTCCTGGATCATGCTGCGGTCCGAGATCAATGGCCAAAGCTGCTTGGGGAAGCTCTCGCGAGAGACCGGCCACAGTCGCGTGCCCGTCCCGCCGGATAGGATCACGGGCTGGATGCGCGGATCGGTCATGCAAATCCCTTCGGGTTGCTCATGCCGCGCGAGTCAGGCGTTTGACGAGCGCGGACAGCCGATGCCGGCGCAGCTCGCCCCGTGCCCTGGCGTCGGTCGTCATGTAGTTGAGCTGGATGGCGTAGCGCGCGCCGACGAAGGTCTTGTGGCCGTGCCAGGCATTGGCAGTATTGGGGAACACAAGCAGCGTGCCGTTCACCGGGGGCACCTCTACGGCGTAATCCTCCAGATCGTCCGGCCCCCGCAGCAGGCGCAGACATCCCTCGTGCTCGCCGAAGGTATCGGCATCGGGATTGAGGTAGAGCAGCGCCGTCACCCGCTTTGCGGTCGAATCGGCGTGAATGTGCCCATCGCGTTCCGTCGTGCGCCCGCGCAAGGTCACCATCGTCGGCGCGTCCTCGAGGTCGAGGCCAAAGCGCACGGCGATCGCTTCGCGCAAGCGCGGCCCGCGCATCTCGTCCATCAAGCCGCGCGCCGCCGGCCCGAGGCGCAACGCCTCGACCGGAAACGAACCGCGCTGCTGGATCGGCGGCAGATCGGCCACCACCCGACGCAGGCTGTCGGGCGGCACGAAGCCGGGAACCAGCAAATGCGGGAACGGGTCGGTCGCGACCGGGAGGTCGCGCAACGCGGGATAGTCAAGCGGGATCATCGTGCCTCCGATCGCGGCGCTTTAGCACGGATCGTCCCGCCTTGAAGCATCGCGTTGAAGCGCGAGGCGATCCGCGCTAAGCGGCCCGCCAGATGGACATGCCCCCTGCCCCGACCGCCGCCGGACCCCTGCCGGCCTATCGGGTGATGGTCGCGAGAGGCGAGCTTGTCGCCGACCCGGCCCAGGCGCTGGCCGCCGAGCGGCTGCAGGATCTATGGGCCAAGCTGCGCGGCTACGACCCGCAAGGGCGCAACGGCAACGGTGAGGGATTCTTCGCACGCCTGCTGCGCCGCCGGCCCGTCGAGGATGCGCCGGAGGGCAAGCCCAACGGCCTCTATCTCGTGGGCGAGGTAGGACGCGGCAAGTCCATGCTGATGGACCTGTTCTTCGCAGCCGCGGAGGTACCCCGCAAACGGCGTCTCCATTTCCACCAATTCATGCAGGAGGTGCACGCGCGCTTTCACGCCTTCAAACGCGACAACCTCGAAATCGAGGATCCGATCCCGCCGCTCGCCGACTCCATCGTCGCCGAGGCAGCGCTGCTTTGCCTCGATGAATTCCAGGTCAACGACATCGCCGATGCGATGATCCTCGGGCGGCTGTTCCAGGCCTTGTTTGAGCGCGGCCTGGTCCTGGTCACCACCTCCAACATCCGCCCCGACGACCTATTCCGTGGCCAGCCGGGCCGCGATGCGTTCCTGCCGTTCATCGCGCTGCTCAACCAGCGATTGGACGTGCTGGAAATGAACGCCGCCCGGGATTTTCGCCGCACCCGGCTACGCGGACTGACAACCTGGCACGTCCCAGCGGACGACCGCGCACGCCAGGACCTCGACCACGCTTTCGCCGAGATGACCGGGGGCGCCGCGCCGCATGCCGAGGCGCTGATGGTGACGGGCCGCCGTCTCACGGTCCCGATCGCCGCCGAAGGCGTGGCCCGCTTCGACTTCGCCACGCTGTGCGGCGCCGCACTCGGGCCGGGCGACTATCTGGCGCTGGCGACACACTATCACACGCTCATCCTCGATGACATTCCGCGCCTGTCGCCGGACAATTTCGACGAGGCGCGACGCTTCATCATTCTGATCGACACGCTCTACGACCACCGCGTGAAACTCCTCGCATCGGCCGACGCGATGCCGGACCGGCTTTATTCGCGCGGCGAGAGCGCGAAGATGTTCGAGCGTACGGCGTCACGGCTGACCGAGATGCAGGGCAAGGACTGGCTGGCGCTGCCGCATCTGACGTGACGACATTCCCTCCCGGCCTGCTGCTTGGCGTGGGCTCGGTCCTTGCCCGCCGGGGACCGTTGGGCTAGCAACGGGCGCCTTGCGGACGCCCCTCCCCGGCCCGCTCGCGCCGCATTTTCCCCCTGACGAGGAACCCTATGGCCCGCAACAAGATCGCCCTCATCGGCGCCGGCAATATCGGCGGCACGCTCGCCCATCTGGTCGGGCTGAAGGATCTGGGCGACGTCGTGCTGTTCGACGTGTTCGGCGGCGTCGCGGCGGGCAAGGCGCTCGATCTCATGCAAGCCGGCCCCGTGGAAGGCTTCGACAGCCTGATGACCGGCGGATCGGACTACGCCGCCATCGCCGGCGCCGACGTGGTGATCGTCACCGCCGGGTTTCCCCGCACGCCGGGCATGTCGCGCGACGACCTGATCGGCAAGAACGCCGGCGTGATCGCGCAGGTGGCCGAGGGGATCAAGACGCACTGCCCTGACGCCTTCGTCATCGTCATCACCAACCCGCTCGATGCGATGGTCTGGGTGATGAAGGAGAAATCGGGCCTTCCCGCCAACCGCGTGGTCGGCATGGCCGGCGTGCTCGACAGCTCACGCTTCCGCCTGTTTCTCGCCCATGAATTCAACGTCTCGGTGGAAGACGTAACTGCCTTCGTGCTCGGCGGGCACGGCGACAGCATGGTGCCGCTGACGCGCTATTCCACCGTCGCCGGCATTCCCATCCCCGACCTCATTAAGATGGGCTGGACCACGCAGGCCAAGATCGACGCGATCGTCACCCGCACGGCCAATGGCGGCGGGGAGATCGTCAAGCTGCTGGAGCGCGGCAGCGCCTTCTACGCGCCCGCCTCCTCGGCCATCGCGATGGCCGAAAGCTTCCTCAAGGACAAGCGTCGCGTGCTGCCCTGCGCCGCCTACCTGAACGGCGAGTATGGCATCAAGGGCCTATATATCGGCGTCCCCGCGGTGATCGGCGCCAACGGCGTCGAGCGTGTCGTCGAGATCGCCCTCAATGCCGACGAGAAGGCCGCGTTCGACAAATCCTGCGCCTCGGTGCGGGAGCTGGTCGAAGCGTCGAAGAAGCTGATCGGGTAAGACGATGAACATCCACGAATACCAGGCCAAGGAGCTGCTGCGCGGCTATGGCGTCACGGTGCCGGAGGGCCATGTCGCTTGGACCCCGGACGAGGCGGCGAAGGCGGCGCGCAAGCTGCCCGGCCCGGTCTTCGTCGTGAAATCCCAGATTCACGCCGGCGGACGCGGCGCCGGCCGGTTCGCCGACGATCCGAACGGCAAAGGCGGTGTCCGCGTCACCCGCTCGATCGAGGACGCAAGCGCGGCGGCCGAAGCGATGATCGGGCACGTGCTGGTCACGAAGCAGACCGGCGCGGCGGGGCGCAAGGTGCATCGGGTCTATGTCGAATCCGGCTGCGACATTGCCCGCGAGCTCTATGTCTCCCTCCTAGTCGATCGCGACTCCGGACGGATCATGGTCATGGCCTCGTCCGAGGGCGGCATGGAGATCGAGGAGGTGGCGGCGCACAGCCCCGAGAAGATCCTCCGCGTCACCGTCGATCCCGCCGCCGGCATCCAGGGTTTCCACGCGCGCCGGCTGGCGTTCGGCCTCGGCCTTCAAGGCAAACAAATCGCCGCCTTCAGCCGCTTCGTCGATTCCATGTACCGCGTTTTTGTCGCCCTCGACTGCGCGATCGTCGAGATCAATCCGCTCGTCATCACCCGCGCGGACGACGTGCTCGCGCTCGACGCCAAGGTCAGCTTCGACGACAGCGCGCTGTTTCGCCACCCCGAGTTGGAAAAGCTGCGCGACGAATCCGAGGAGGACCCGAAGGAACTCGAAGCCAGCCGGCACGGCCTGAACTACATCGCGCTCGACGGCGCCATCGGCTGCATGGTCAACGGCGCCGGCCTGGCGATGGCGACGATGGACATCATCAAGCTCTACGGCTCCGCCCCCGCCAACTTCCTCGACGTCGGCGGCGGTGCGACGAAGGAGCGGGTGACGGCGGCGTTCAAGATCATCCTCTCGGACCCGCATGTCGAAGGCATCCTGGTCAACATCTTCGGCGGCATCATGCGCTGCGATGTGATCGCCGAGGGCGTTGTCGCGGCGGCCCGCGAGGTGAAGCTGTCGGTTCCCCTCGTGGTGCGGCTGGAAGGCACCAACGTCGATCTCGGCAAGGACATCCTCGCCAAGTCCGGTTTGCCGATCATCGCGGCAGACAATCTCGCCGACGCCGCCGAAAAGGTGGTCAAGGCCGTGGCGGAGGCAGCCTGATGGCGATCCTAGTCGATGCCAACACTCGCGTGATCACCCAGGGCTTCACCGGCGCCCAGGGCACGTTTCATTCGGAACAGGCGATCGCCTACGGCACCAAGGTCATGGGCGGCGTCACCCCCGGCAAGGGAGGCAGCCGCCACCTCGATCTGCCAGTCTTCGACACGGTGATGGAGGCCCGCGAAGCGACGGGCGCCACCGCGACCGGTATCTACGTCCCGCCCCCGTTCGCGGCGGATGCGATCCTGGAGGCGATCGACGCGGGAATCCCGCTGATCATCTGCATCACCGAGGGTATCCCGGTCCTCGACATGGTCCGCGTCAAGCGCGCACTGACCGGCTCGGCGTCGCGCCTGATCGGGCCGAACTGCCCGGGTGTCATCACGCCCGACGCCTGCAAGATCGGCATTATGCCGGGCCACATCCACCGGCGTGGCTCGGTCGGGATCGTCTCGCGCTCCGGCACCCTGACCTACGAGGCGGTAGCGCAGACCACGGCGGCGGGGCTGGGGCAGAGCAGCTGCGTGGGGATCGGCGGCGACCCGGTGAAGGGGACGGACTTCATCGAGGTGCTGGAGATGTTCCTCGCCGACCCCGAGACGCAGCAGATCGTGCTGATCGGCGAGATCGGCGGGGCGAGCGAGATCGACGCCGCCGAATTCCTCGCGCGCAGCAATGTCAAGAAGCCGACCGTCGGCTTCATTGCCGGCGCGACCGCCCCGCCCGGCCGCCGCATGGGCCACGCCGGCGCCGTCATCAACGGCGGGCGCGACACTGCGGCGGCGAAAGTGGAGGCGCTGCGCGCGGCGGGGGTCCACGTGGCGGAGAGCCCGGCGGCGCTGGGGAGCACGATGGTCGGGATCTTGCGGGGATAATGGCCGCGGTCCGGGACGGTTGCCCACGCCATTCTTCACGTTCCTCTCGCTGCGCTCAGGCGTGGTAGCGCCGAAGAATAGCTCCTGCCACCGTCACTGCGACGCAGCCGACCGCGCACAAGGCCGCGTAACTCGCGTCCTCAACCAACAAGCCGCCGACGACCCCGCCGATAGTCGCCGCTGCGGCATTGCCCGCGTTCAGCAACCCGACGCCCTCGCCGCGGCGGGTCGGATCCAGGGTCACGGACAGCGTGTTGCCACTCACCGCGAGCAGCGGCCAGAGTACCTGGGTCAGTGCGAAGGAGCCCATGATCGCCCAGATGGCCCAGCCGGCATGGATGAAACCGAACACGGCCATCGCGGCCAGCAGCACGGCGCGGCCGCTGAAGCCGGCGAGCAGGACGCGGAACGCCGATGCCCGCGCCTCCCACCGCCCGGCCGGCCGATAGAACGGGAGGCTGAGAGCGATCCCGATCGCATAGGCGGCGGACGGCACTATGGCGCTGGTTCCGTATTCATGCGTCATCGCCACCGGCAGCATGGTCGCGACCGCGTTGGTCGCCGTGTAGGACAGCATCCACACGCCCAGAAACCGCATCAGCGCACCCGAGGGCAGGTCGAACAGCGTCCTCAGTCCGCGGAGGCTGATGCGGTGGAACTGGCGATGCGTGGCCCCGGCCTCGCCGCCGACCGCCGGCCGGGGGGCAATCGCGATGCGTGGGATCGGCTGGCCCGGCGCGGGCGCATATCGCCAGGCGATGACGGCGCCCAGCAGAAGGGCCGCCGAGGCCATCTCGAACGCCGCCCTCGGGCGCGACAAGGCCAGCGCTCCGGCTAGGAGCAGACCGGCGACCTGGCCTGCGCTGATCCAGGATTGCAGGGTGCCGATCCGCTGGTCCCATTCCGATTGCGGCGCGATCTCCACGATGAACATGGTGCCCACCGTGCTCGCCGCGATCACGCCGAGGCCAGCCATCATCGCGAGCACCAGACGGGCCGGAAGCCCGGTCACGAAGGGGAAGAGGCCCAGCGCGAGGGCGGCGAACAGGAGTCCGCCCACCAGCAGCACGCGATGGCGCTGACGATGATCGCTCCACGCGCCCAGCATGGGCGCCGCCAGTCCCGACAGCGAGAACGCGCTGTAGGTGAGTCCGGCGTCGATGCCATGCTTGGCCGAAAGCGGCAGCAGAATGGGCGCCACGCCGTTCTGCACCAGGCCAAGCACGGCATAGGCGATGTACCAGCGCGGGAACGCCCCGGTGGACTGCATACTCGATCCGTCCCTCGTCGCGAGAACCGCGCCCGTCCCCTATAATCGGAAGATGACCTGGTCGCGACACGGCGGCGGCTCCGAACGGCGCGGCTATCATCACGGCAATCTCCGCGAGGCGCTGATCGAGGCGACCCTGGCGCTGATCGCCGAGAGCGGGCCGGCCCGCTTTACGATCTCGGAAGCGGCAAGGCTCGCGGGCGTGAGTCCTGGCGCCCCCTATCGCCACTTCCGTGATGCGGAGGCACTTCTGATGGAGGTGGCACTGCGCGGGTTCGAACGATTGGCCGAGGCGCTCAGGCTTGCCTGGAACGATGGCCGTCCCGAGGCGCTCAGCGCCTTCGGGATGGTCGGCAATGCCTACCTCGCCTTCGCCCGCCGCGAACCCGCCTACTACGCGGCGATGTTCGATTCGCGGATCGACGTCGGCGCCTATCCGCCGCTACAGGCGGCGGCCGACCGGGCGTTCGGCGTCCTACGGGAGGCCGCCGAGCGCCTGACCGCGGCGGTGCCGCAAGGAAGCCGTCCGCCTTCGTTGATGATGGCCCTGCACATCTGGGCGATGTCGCACGGCATCGCTTCGCTGTTCTGCCGTCCCGACCGGACGCGCCGGCCGCTGCCCATGTCTCCCGAGGATCTGCTTGAGGCGGGCGTGCTGGTCTATCTTCGAGGCCTTGGCCTCGCCGGGGCTTGACGCCGGCAGCGCCGAGTCCAAATGTAAATGTGCCTTACATTCACAGGAGCGCACATGGCGCATGCGGCGAACCACGAGGCCTACGGAAACCCGGTCTGGGGCGATGGACCGGGCCGAGGGCCACCGGCGTGGGCGGGCGATGTGTTCGCCCATCATCTCATCGGCTCCCCGCTGTTCTGGATCGGGCTGATGATTCTCGGCTTCATCGCCTGGTGGCCGATCGGGCTTGCGGTTTTGTTGTTCTCATTGGGGAGCGGACGCATGGGATGCGGAATGCATCGCCGCCACGGCGGCGCGCAGGGCGGCTGGCAGGGTTTCGCCGGCGCGCGAATGGGCTGGAGGGGTCGCCGGCGCGATGAGCCGGCGGAATCAACCAGCGGCAACCGGGCGTTCGACGAGTACCGCGCCGAGACCTTGCGCCGGCTAGAGGAGGAGCAGCGCGAATTCGCCGCCTTCCTCGACCGGCTGCGCTTCGCGAAGGACAAAGCGGAGTTCGACGACTTCATGACCGCGAGGCGTCAGCCTCCCGCTCAGCCCGAGGAGCCGCACGCCTGAGCCGAGGCCCCATGCACCTCCGACAACCCAGCGCGGTGCCGCTCAGACTCTCGTAACCACCGCGCCCGCACTATCTAGGAGCCGACCCGCCCTCCTGCCCCGGCAGGGGCGGGTTTGCGCGTGGGCGGAAGACATGGGAAGGCAGCGGACATGGCGGGCGTCGACATCCTGGGCTCGGCTTTCAGCGGCGCCAACGCCGCGTTCCTCGGCGAGCAATACGCTCGCTGGGCGACCGATCCCGCGAGCGTCGATCCGAGCTTCGCCGACCTGTTCGGCGCCTTGGCCGAGGATTCCCGTGCGGTGCTGGAGGAGGCGACCGGCGCCTCCTGGGCGCCGCATCCGGCGCTCGCCGAAGCCCCGGCGCCCGCCGCTCCGCCGAGCCGCGCCGCGATCATCCAATCGCTGCGCGCGCTCATGCTGATCCGCAGCTATCGGGTGCGCGGCCACCTGGAAGCGCAACTCGACCCGCTCGGCCTGCAAGTCCCGCCTCGGCACGCCGAGCTTGATCCGGCGACCTACGGCTTCACCGACGCCGACCTCGACCGCCCGATCTTCATCGACAACGTGCTGGGCCGCGAGAGCGCGACCCTGCGCGAGATCGTCGGCATCTTGCGGGAGACCTATTGCGGGCATGTCGGCATCGAGTTCATGCATATCCAGGATCCCGAGCAGAAGGCCTGGATCCAGCAGAAGGTCGAGGGGGCGCCGTGGACCGGCGGCTTCGACACGGATGCCAAGCGCGCCATCCTGCTCCAACTGACCGAGGCTGAGGGGTTCGAGGCGTTCTGCCAGCGCCGCTACGTCACCACCAAGCGATTCGGGCTGGAGGGCGCCGAGGTGACGATCCCGGCGCTACACGCGATCATTGCCGCCACCGCCGCCGACGGCGTGAGCGAGATCGCCATCGGGATGCCGCATCGCGGCCGGCTGAACACGCTGGTCAACATCGTCCAGAAGCCGCTCACCGCAGTGTTCAGCGAATTCGGCGGCGAGAGTTTCAAGCCCGACGACGTGCAGGGCTCGGGCGACGTCAAATACCATCTGGGCACGTCGACCGACATGGATATCGCCGGCCATCCCGTGCATCTGTCGTTGCAGCCGAACCCGTCTCATCTCGAGGCTGTCGATCCGGTGGTGGTGGGCAAGGTGCGCGCGCGCCAGGACCAGGCGGGCGACACCCAGGCGCGCCGCTCGGTCATGGCGATCCTGATGCACGGCGACGCCGCCTTCGCGGGCCAGGGTCTGGTGTACGAGACGCTCGCGATGAGCCAGCTCATCGGCTACCGCACCGGCGGGACCGTGCATGTGGTGGTGAACAACCAGATCGGCTTTACCACCGTTCCCGCGCACGCCTATTCGGGCCTCTATTGCACCGACGTCGCCAAGTCCATCCAGGCGCCGATCTTGCATGTGAATGGCGACGACCCCGAGGCCGTCGTCTTTTGCTCGCGCATGGCGGCGCAGTTCCGGATGCGCTTCGGGACCGACGTGGTGCTTGACATCGTCTGCTACCGCCGGCACGGCCATAACGAGACCGACGAACCGGCGTTTACCCAGCCTTTGATGTACCGGGCGATCGCGGCGCAAAAGACCACGCGCGCGCTGTATGCCGAACGGCTGGTCGCCGAAGGCGTGGTGCCGGAAGACGAGGCGAAGGCGATGTGGGACGAGTTCGCCGCGCGGCTCGATGCCGCGAACAGGGCCGCGCAATCCTACAAGCCCAACAAGGCGGATTGGCTCGAAGGGCACTGGACCGGCCTGACGCGTCCGGACGAAGAACCCGAGCACGCGGAGTGCGCGACGGGCGTCGATCGCGCTGTTCTGCGCCAGATCGGCCTGACGCTCGCGCGGGTGCCGGAGGCGTTCAACCTCAACCCGAAGATCGCCCGCCAGCTAGATGCCAAGCAGCAGATGATCGAAACCGGCGAAGGCGTCGACTGGGCGACCGCCGAGGCGCTGGCCCTCGGTAGCCTCCTGCTGGAGGGAAATCGAGTCCGTTTGTCCGGCGAGGATACCCAGCGCGGCACATTCAGCCAGCGTCACGCGGTGCTGATCGATCAGGAGACCCAGAACGAATACGTCCCGCTCAACAACATCGCGCCCGACCAGGCGCGGGCGGAAATCTACAATTCCCTATTGTCGGAAGCCGGAGTGCTCGGTTTCGAATACGGCTATTCGCTGGCCGATCCGCGCACCCTCGTGTTGTGGGAGGCGCAGTTCGGCGATTTCGCCAACGGGGCGCAAGTCATCATCGACCAGTTCATCGCCAGTGGAGAGACCAAGTGGCTGCGGATGTCCGGCCTTACGCTGCTGCTGCCGCACGGCCACGAGGGCCAGGGACCGGAGCACTCCTCGGCGCGGCCGGAGCGGTATTTGCAGCTATGCGCTGAACGCAACATGGCAGTCTGCAACCTGACCACACCTGCCAACTATTTCCACGCGCTGCGCCGCCAGCTCAAGCGCAACTTCCGCAAGCCGCTGGTGGTGTTCACGCCGAAATCGCTGCTGCGCCATAAACTGGCGGTCTCGCCGCTGCACGAGATGGCGACGGGCAGCGCGTTCCAGTTTGTCATTCCCGAGATCGACCGGATCGCCCCGGACGAGGATGTGCGGCGCGTGGTGCTCTGCACCGGCAAGATCTATTATGATCTGCTGGCAGCGCGGCGCGAGCGCGAGATCAACGAGGTGGCGATCCTGCGGCTCGAGCAGATGTATCCCTTCCCAGAGAGAACCCTCGGCAAGTTGCTCGCGCCGTACCACAACGCGCGGGTGATCTGGTGCCAGGAGGAGCCCGAGAACAACGGCGCCTGGAACTTCGTGGACCGGCGAATCGAGAAGGTGCTGGCCGGGCTTGAGGGCACGGCGAGGCGCCCGCGCTACGTCGGACGCGCCGAGGCTGCCAGCCCGGCGACCGGCACCGCGCGCATTCACGCCGCCGAGCAGGCGACGCTCGTGACCGAGGCGCTCGGCGCATAAAGGGAACGCTGATGGCAACCGAGATCAAGGTGCCCGCTTTGGGCGAGAGCGTGAGCACGGCCACGGTGGCGCGCTGGCTGAAGCACGCAGGGGACCAGGTCGGTCTCGATGAACCGTTGGTGGAGTTGGAGACCGACAAGGTCACGGTCGAGGTGAACGCGCCCGAAGCCGGCGTACTCGCCTCGATCAGCGCCGACGAAGGCGCAGAGGTGGAGGTGGGCGCGGTGCTGGCGCTGCTGGATGGCGCCCTCACCACCCCCGCGAAGCCCGCTGCTGCGCCCCAGGCAGTGCCGGATCGCCCGGCCGCGAACCCACCACCTGGCGTCAACCCGCCGCCGCGCCCGCTCGGGCCCGTGGCGCGTCCCGCCGCCGCGCATCCGCCGATGCCGTCGGCGGCGAAACTGATGGAGGAGAGCCACGTCGGCGACGTTTCCGGCACCGGGAAGGACGGGCGTGTAACCAAAGGCGACGTGCTCGACTTCCTCAATCGTCCACCATCGACCCCGCCCGCGCCGGCGCCGAAACCCGCCCGCGAACCGGATGCGCGCGAGGAGCGGGTGCGAATGACCCGCCTGCGCCGCACCATCGCGCTGCGCCTCAAGGAAGCCCAGAACACGGCGGCGATGCTGACCACCTTCAACGAGGTGGACATGACCGCGGTGATGGCGCTGCGCCGCGAGTATAGGGAGGCGTTCGAGAAGAAGCATGGCGGGGTGCGCCTCGGCTTCATGGGCTTCTTCGTGCGCGCCTGTGTCGCCGCTCTGAAGGAGTTCCCGGCGGTGAACGCCGAGATCGACGGCGAGGACATCGTCTACAGGCGCTTCGTCAACATGGGGATCGCGGTCGGCGGCGCGAGCGGGCTCGTCGTGCCGGTGATCCGCGACGCCGACCGCATGGGTCTCGCCCAGATCGAGCGCGGCGTCGCCGATCTCGGCCGGCGGGCACGCGATGGCTCGTTGAAACTCGACGACCTCGCCGGCGGCACGTTCAGCATCACGAATGGCGGCGTCTACGGATCGCTGATGTCCACTCCGATTCTCAACCCACCGCAGTCGGCGATCCTCGGGATGCACAAGATCCAGGACCGCCCCGTGGCGATCGCTGGCAAGGTGGAGGTACGGCCGATGATGTATCTCGCGCTCAGCTATGATCACCGCATCGTCGACGGCAGCGAGGCGGTGTCGTTCCTCGTGCGCGTGAAGGAAGGCGTCGAGGACCCGCGTCGGCTGCTGCTGGACATCTGACCCATGCCGGACTCCTTCGACGTTATCATCATTGGCTCTGGTCCCGGCGGGTATGTCTGCGCGCTGCGCGCCGCGCAGCTTGGCATGAAGGTCGCCTGCGTCGAGAAGCGCGCGACCCTCGGCGGCACCTGCCTCAACATCGGCTGCATCCCGTCCAAGGCGCTGCTGCAATCGTCGGAGAACTTCACCGCCGCCGCGCATGACTTCGCCGCGCACGGCGTCAGGATCGGCGAGATCAGCCTCGACCTCACCCGCATGATGTCCCGCAAGGACGAGGTGGTGTCGGCCAACGTCAAGGGTGTGGAATTCCTGTTCCGCAAGAACAAGGTGACCTGGCTCAAGGGCACCGCGCGCATCACGGCGCCCGGCACGGTCGAGGTAAACGGTACGGCCTACACCGCGAAGCACATCGTCATCGCCACAGGGAGCGAGTCCGTGCCGCTTGCGGGTGTCGAGGTGGACGAACGACGCATCGTCACCTCGACCGGCGGGCTCGCGCTGCCGGCTGTGCCGAAGCGCCTCGTGGTCATCGGCGGCGGCTATATCGGGCTCGAACTCGGCAGCGTGTGGCGCCGGCTCGGCGCCGAGGTGACGGTGATCGAGTTCCTGGAACGCATCGTGCCGGGCATGGACGCGGAGATCGCCCGCGCGTTCGAGCGCATCCTGACCAAGCAGGGCATCAAATTCCGCCTCCGCGCGAAGGTCACAGGCGCGCGCCTCACCGATGCCGGAGTCGTGCTGACGGTCGAGCCCGCCGGCGGGGGGGAAAGCCAAGAGATCATCGCCGATGTCGTACTGCTCGCCATCGGCCGGCGCGCCAACACTGCGGGGCTGAATCTCGACGCGGTGGGCGTGGCGCTCGACGAGCGCGGCCGCGTCCGCGTAGACGCACACTGGGCGACCAATGTTGCCGGCATCTACGCGATCGGCGACGTAATCGCCGGGCCGATGCTGGCGCACAAGGCGGAGGACGAAGGGGTCGCTGTGGCCGAGCGGCTCGCCGGGCAGGCCGGGCACGTCAACTACGGCGTCATTCCCGGCGTGGTCTACACATGGCCGGAGGTCGCCGCGGTAGGGCAGACCGAGGAGGAGCTGAAAGGCGCCGGCGTCGAATACCGCGTCGGAAAATTCCCCTTCACCGCCAACGGCCGCGCCCGCGCGATGGGCGATACCGACGGGTTCGTGAAGATCCTCGCCGACAAGGCGACCGACCGCATCCTCGGCGCCCACATCATCGGCCCGGACGCCGGCACCCTGATCGCCGAGTTGGCGACCGCAATGGAGTTCGGCGCCGCCGCCGAGGACGTCGGGCGCATCTGCCACGCCCACCCGACCTTGAGCGAGGCGGTGAAGGAAGCCGCGCTGGCGGTCGAGGGGCGCGCGCTCCACATCTAATTCATGACCCCGATCGCGCTCACGATGGGTGATCCGGCCGGCGTCGGCGGCGAGCTTTCCCTCCGCGCCTGGCTGGCGAACGCGCCGTGCTTCGCCGTGCTGGACGACCCACAGCGGCTAAGGAACCTCGCGCGAGGATTGCGGTTGAATATACCGATCGTCGAGATCGCCGATATCACGGCGGCTTCGACAGTTTTTGCGAACGCGTTACCAGTGCTGCCGATCCGCCTGCTCATGCCGGCACAAGCCGGCCGTCCGAACGGCGCCAACGCGCCAGCCATCATCGCCTCGATCGAAACGGCGACGCGCCTCGCGCAAGCAGGGCACGCGGGCGCGATCGTCACAAACCCGATCAGCAAGGCGACGCTGTACGGGGCGGGCTTCCGCTACCCAGGTCACACGGAGTTCCTCGCCGCGCTGACGGGCGTTGCGGGACGCGAGGTGATGATGCTGGCTAGTCCGCTGCTGCGCGTCGTCCCGATCACCACCCACATCTCGTTGCGCCGCGCATTGGAGATGATGACCACCAAGACCATCGCCGCGGCAGCACGGACCACGCACGCTGCTCTGCGCGACGATTTCGGCATCACGCACCCACGCCTGGCCGCGGCCGGGCTCAACCCGCACGCCGGCGAGGGCGGGGCCCTCGGGAATGAGGAGGCGGAAATCATCGTCCCGGCGATCGCCGCACTGCGCGCCGAGGGCCTCGACGTCTCCGGCCCCTGGCCGCCCGACACGATGTTCACCGAAGCCGCGCGGGCACGCTACGACGCGGCGATCTGCATGTACCACGACCAGGCGCTAATCCCGCTGAAGACCCTCGACATGCGCCTCGGGGTCAACGTCACGCTGGGCCTGCCGATCGTCCGTACCTCGCCCGACCACGGCACGGCGTTCGATATCGCGGGGCGTGGGATCGCGGACCCAACGAGCCTGATCGCCGCGCTGCATCTGGCGGCTGAACTGGCCGCGCGGCGGGTCAGCCGGGCGCTGCCCCCTGCACGTTGAGCAGCAGCCCGTACAGCGACTGGCTCGCCGTCATGAACAGGAAGTTCCGCTTCGGGCCGCCGAAGGCCATGTTGGCGCAGATTTCGGGCAGCCGGATGCGTCCGATCAGCTTGGCCTGCTGGTTCCAGACCGTGACGCCGCAATAGCCGAGCGGCGCGTTAGAGCCGACCCAGAGATTGCCCGCCCGGTCCACGCGCACACCGTCTGGCCCGCAATGCACGCCGTCCACCATGCAATCAGAGAACAACCGCATGTTCGCAAGCGACCCGCCCTGCACGTCGAACGCATAGATCACGCCCTTGCCCCCGGTCGTGTCGCCGGGCCCAGGGCCGGTACTGATGAGATAGAGCGTCTTGTAGTCGGGCGAGAAGCAAATCCCGTTCGGGTCGGGCACTTGGCTTCCGGGCACCACCATTGTCAATTGCCCACTCGGGTCCCAGCGATACGTGCTGCCCGGCAATTCGCGCTTCAGGCCGCCGGTCAGCCCGATGCCGCCGTTTCCCACGAACGGGTTGTCCTGACCGGTGGGGTTGGCGGTCCCGCCCGCCACGTCGGGGTGGCCCTCGGTGAGCTGGTCGCCGTAGGGCGGGTCGGTGAACCAGATGCTGCCGTCCGGATGCGGGACTACGTCGTTCGGCGAATTGAGCGGCTTGCCCTCGAACGAATTGGCGATGATGGTGATCGTGCCATCCGGCTCCCAGCGGATGACGCGACGGAAGAAATCCTGAGCCGAAATCTGCCGGCCCTGGAAATCGAAGGTGTTGCCGTTGCTGTTGTAGGACGGCCTGCGGAATGGCGTGATCCGGCCGGTCTCCCAGACATAGCGGTGCTGGACGTTCCCCTTTACGTCGCTGAACACGAGGTACTGGCCCTCGCTCGACCAGGCCGGCCCCTCCGCCCACGAAAATCCTGTGCCGAGCCGGTGGATCGCGGTCAGCCCGACAAGGTACCGTTTGAACGACGGATCAATCACCAGGATGTCGGGATCGGGATAGATTTCCGGTGGGGCGAAGCGGCCCCATTGGCGCGGCGGGTTGCTAATGACCGACGGCGGGGTACCGAAAAGCGGCTTGTCCTGACCCCAGGCCAACGCCGGCGCGAGCGTCACGGCACCGGCGAGAAGTCCACGGCGCGAGAGTTCGGTTCGCGTGCGCATGAGCGTTTCCTTCCCTATTGCCGGGAAAGCGAACGCCGGACCGCGCGCCCGGTCAATCCAACAGGCCGTGAGGCGCTACTCAGCCGCGAGCGCCACCGGCTTGGGGCGGGGAATATCCTTGCCGAGGATCACCTCGTGCTCGAGCAGCGTTTGCGCGCCCTGCTCCAACGCGGAGACATTGTCGCGCAGGATCGCGAGCGCGCGCTGCAACGCCGCCTCCAGATATCGCCTCACGGCGGCGTCGATGTCGTGCGCGGTCTCCTCGCTGTAGCGGGCGCGCCCCCATAGCGGCCCCTGCGGCTGGCTCAGGAACTGGCTGCCTTGGTCGATGTCCCACGCGACCGGTCCGAGCCCCTCGTCCATGCCGTAACGCACGACGATCGCGCGCGCGATGTCGGTCGCCTTCTTCAGGTCGTCCGCCGCGCCGGTGGAGATGTCCGGCCCGGTCAGCATCTCCGCGGCGCGCCCGCCCAGCAGCACTGCCATCTTGTCGAGCAATTCCTGCCGTCCCATCAGGAAGCGGTCCTCGGTCGGATGCTGCATCGTGTAGCCGAGGGCGCCGACCCCGCGCGGAATGATCGAGATCTTCTCCACCGGGTCGGTCCCCGGGATCGCCAGCGCGACCAGCGCGTGGCCCATCTCGTGATGGGCAACGGTGCTGCGCTCGCGGGGGATCAGGATGCGGCCCTTCTTCTCCAGCCCGGCGACGATCCGCTCCACCGCCTCGGTGAAGTCCGCCATCTCGATCGAGCCCGCGCCGCGCCTGGTCGCCAACATCGCCGCCTCGTTGGCAAGGTTGGCGATGTCGGCGCCGGTGAAGCCCGGCGTCAGCGCCGCCAAATCCTCCAGCCGCACGTCCGGCGAGACCTGCTTGTCCTTCAGGTGCAGGCGGAAGATCTCCACCCGCCCCTTCTTGTCGGCGCGATCGACCAGCACCTGGCGGTCGAAGCGCCCAGCCCTCAGCAGGGCTGGATCCATGATCTCCGGCCGGTTGGTCGCCGCGAGCACGATTACCGGGACCGCGTTGCGTTCGAACCCGTCCATCTCCGACAGCAACTGATTGAGCGTCTGCTCCTTCTCGTCCCCGCCCGCCATCGGCCCGGCGTTGCGCGCCCGCCCCAGCGCGTCCAGTTCATCGATGAAGATGATGCAGGGCGCGGTCTTGCGCGCTTTCTCGAACAAGTCGCGCACGCGCGAGGCGCCGACGCCGACGAACATCTCCACGAATTCAGAGCCGGTGGCGGAGAAGAACGGCACCCCGGCCTCCCCCGCGACGGCGCGAGCCAGAAGGGTCTTGCCAGTGCCGGGCGGGCCGACCAGCAGGATGCCGGTGGGGATATGCGCGCCTAGGCGGCTGAATTCTTTCGGACGCTTGAGGAAATCGACGATCTCGCTCAGTTCCTCCTTCGCCTCGTCTACGCCGGCCACGTCGGCGAAGGTGGTTTTCACGCCAGTTTCGGCGACCAGCTTGGCGCGGCTGCGCCCGACCTGCATGAGCCCGCCCAGACCGCCGCCGCCCGCCCGCCCGCCCATGAAGCGAGAAAGGGCGAACCAGAGACCGACGAAGATCAGCGGCGGGATGATCCAGGACAGCAGGGCGCTGCCGTCGGAGGCGGCCGGGGTCGCCGAATAGACGATGCCGTGCTTCTGCAACTCGGCCGCCAGCGTCGGCGGCACCTGGCGGGTGGTGAACGCGGTGTGGCCGTCCTTGCGGGCCTCGGTCAACGTGCCGTTGATCCGTTCGCCCGACACCGTCACCGTCTTGACCTTGCCCTGATCGAGCAGCGTCTGGAACTCGCTGTAGGGGATCGCGTCGACCCCGCCGTGCCTGGCGGTGCCGTCCCCGCCTGCGATCAGCCCGGCGATCATCAGGGCGAACAGCGCCAGCCACATCCACCAGAGATTGAACATCGGGTTCGGGGAACGGGCGGGGGGCTGCGGTTTAAGCGGCGCCGGCACGCTTGTCTCCTATTGGGTCGCGAGCGAGATGTCGGGCCGATGGCCGGCCAGACAACGCCTCAATCATCAAGACTTCGCGGATTCAGCCCATATAGGCACCGCCGTTCACATGAATCACCTGGCCGGTGATGAAGCGCGCCACCGGGGAACAGAGGTAGCGCACCATCTCGGCGACCTCCTCGACCGTGCCGCGCCGCCCGGCAAGGGTGTCGGGCAGCGCCGCGCGCCCTGCATTGCCGCCGGCGGCATGCCCACGCACGGTGTCGATCGTGCCCGGCGCGACTGCGTTGACGGTGATCGCGTCGGGGGCAAGTTCGCGGGCGAGGGCACGGGTCAGCCCGACCATGCCGGCCTTGGCGACCGCGACATGCACCCGTCCGAGTGGCGCGACATGGGCCGA
Source organism: Acetobacteraceae bacterium (assembly GCA_049591635.1). GTDB lineage: Bacteria > Pseudomonadota > Alphaproteobacteria > Acetobacterales > Acetobacteraceae > DATFDN01. The sequence continues at coordinate 844 of JBAWFF010000221.1, read as the reverse complement.
GATGCCGCCCAGGTTGACGATGCTCCCGCCCCCGGCTTTGGCAATATGGATTGCGGCGGCCTGCGCGCACCAGAACGCACCGTCGAGCGTGCTACCCAGAATCCAGCGCCACTCCTCGGCGCTGATCTCGGCCAACTTGGTCTGCCGGCGGACCGAGGCGTTGTTGACCAGCACGTCGAGCCGCCCGAATCGCGCGACCGTCGCTTCCACGAGCCCGCGCGCCTGCGCGGGATTGGAGATGTCGGCCAGATGCACCCCAGCCTCCGAGCCTGCCCCGGCCACCAAGCGAGCGGTTTCGTCGCAGGCCTCGCGGGAAGCGCGGGCGGTCACCATGATGCGGTAGTTGTCGCGCGCGAGGGCGAGGGCAATGCCGCGGCCGATGTTGTTGGCGCTGCCGGTGATGAGGGCGACTTTGGTTTGCGTCATCGGCCTGCCTCCGGCATTGAGGGTAACGAAGTGCGAATTCAACCCGGCTCGTCGCGGGCGGTCAATTTGCCAAGGTGAGGTTCTGGGATACCGCCTGCGCTTTCGCTGGTGCGGACATCACGCGGACGCAGAAAAGCCGCCTCTGGGCAACTACCCCGAGGCGACTTGTAGTTATCTGATATCGTTTAGGAATTGGTTGCGGGGATAGGATTTGAACCTATGACCTTCAGGTTATGAGCCTGACGAGCTACCGGGCTGCTCCACCCCGCGTTGGTATCGGCGCGGATAGGTTGGAGGACCTGGCGGCGACCTACTCTCCCGCGGCTTGGGCCGCAGTACCATGGGCGCTGGGGGTTTTCACGGCCGAGTTCGGGATGGGATCGGGTGCGGGCTCCCCGCCAAGGCCACCAGGTCGTCC
>JBAWFF010000220.1:0-19033 GCA_049591635.1 Acetobacteraceae bacterium | reverse complement strand
GGTCCGGCCGGCGTTGGGGAGCCGGCCTTGGCGCACGCCATGAAGGACGCCGCGCCGGCGCTACTCGGCCGGCTCCTGCGCCGGACCGCGAGGCGGGCCAAGGGCATCGGCGACGCCGAGCCCTCCGCGTTGCACGCGCTGCGCAAGGCCATGAAGACGCTGCGCTATGGGGTCGAGTTCACGGCGCCGCTCTATCGACGGAAAGCGGTGAAGCGGTTCTTAAGGCCCTGCAAACACTTGCAGGAGAGCCTGGGAGTGCTGAATGACGCCGCCGCCGCGGCCCCCGCTCTCGCCGCATGTCTTGCCTCCGCGGACCGCGCCGACCTCGCGCCGGCGCTGGCCGCCCTCACAGAGTGGGCGGAGCGCCGTGGTGCCGAGGCGCGGGCCGGGCTGCCCAAGGCGTGGAACGCGTTGCGAGAGGCCGAGCCGTTCTGGCGGTAATCGCCTCGGGTTTCAGGGGCGCTCGGTCAAAGCGGTGAGTGAGACCCTGGCGACGCCCTCGCGCAGAATCCCGAGTTGGCGCGCCGCCCCCATCGAGAGGTCGATTATCCGCCGGCGGGCAGGCATCCGATCGGTAATGACGACGACCACCGTCCGCCCGGTCTCCGCCGCCGTGACCCGGACCCGGGTTCCGAAGGGGAGCCAAGGATGCGCCCCGGTCATTGCGTTCTGGTCGAACCGGCCCCCCCAGGCGGTCCGGCGACCGTTGTGCCGCGGCCCGTAGAACGATGCGACCCCGCTTTCCGACAGCCCCGATTGTCCGCCACGGTTGGCCGCGAGCGCGCCGTGGTGGATCAGCGCCGCGAGACCGGTCATCAGCACTCCGGACAGGCATCGCCGTCCCATTCGCAGGAGGAATGGGCACGCGCGAGAAACAGGAAAATGGTCCTGAAAGTATAGGTGCCGCATCGCTGAAACGTTCCCGTGCAAATGGTGGCGAAACCAGTTCACGGGACTGTGGCTGGACTGGACGTGCTTGGCAAGCATGGCTGCGTTGCCTCGCTTTCGTCACCTCCATGCATGTCGGCATCTGGCGATGCACTCGGATTTGCGCCGGCGGTTATGAGCTTTCGCGGATCACCGGATTGCGCAACGTGCCGATCCCGGAGATCTCCACCTCGACCGTGTCGCCGTGCTTCATGTCGGCGGTCTCGCCCTCGGTGCCCATCCAGACCATGTCGCCCGGATGGAGCGTCAGGCAGCGCGTCATCGCCACCAGATAGTCGACCACGCCGAACACCATCTCATTGGTGCGGAACTCGATGAGCTGCTTGCCGTTCAGCCGGATCCGGGTCACCAGGTCCTCCAGCGTCACGTCGGTCTCGATCCACGGCCCCATCGGCTTGAACGTGTCGGTGTTCTTCGCCCGCCACAGCGTGCGGTCCGATTTCTGCCAACTCCGCTCGCTCACATCGTTGCCGATAGTGTAGCCGAGCACCGCCGACAGCGCATTCTCTCGCGTCAGATGCTTGGCCGTGCGCCCGATTACCGCGACCAGTTCGCCCTCGTACTGCACCTTTTCCGTCGCATCGCGCGGGATCACGATCGGGGCGCCGGGGCCGATCAGCGCGTTGTTGGCGCGATAGCCGATATCGGGCTGCGTCGGCAGGTTCGGCGCCTGGCCGATCTTCGCCGCCACCGCCTTGACGTGTCCGGCATAGTTCATCCCGCACGCATAGAATGTCGGCGGGATCACCGGCGGGAGCAGCGTCGCGCCGGCCAGCGCGACGCGCGTCGGCGTCCGCTCCCATGTCGCGAAGGGCGAGCCGCGCACGGGAATAAGCTCGTCTCCCTCCACCACGGCGTAAGTCGGCGTTCCGTTCTGCTCGAATCGGGCCCAACGCATTCTAGTTGCTCCTGTTATTAAGCGGTCGGCGGCTGCATCGGACCCGGCGAGGGCACCTCGGCCGGCGGCGGCGAGGGCGCGGTGTCCGGGGTATGCGACGGTGCCTCGGCCGGCGGCCGCGCGGGCGGCGTCTCCGGCGGCGGAGACGGAGAGGAAGGGATCGGGTCGGGCATGGCGGCTCCTGTCGAGAACGATCAGGCGGTAGCGGTCTCGACGGCGCCGAGTTCCTCGGCGGTCTGCCGGCGCATGATGAATTTCTGCACCTTGCCGGTCACCGTCATCGGAAACTCATCGACGAACCGGATGTGGCGCGGCACCTTGTAGTGCGCGATCTGGCCCTCGCAGAACGCGCGGACATCCTCCGCGCTCAATGTCTCGCCGGGACGCGGCTTGATCCAGGCGGCGATCTCCTCGCCGTAGCGCGCGTCCGGCACCCCGAACACCTGCACGTCCTGGACCTTCGGATGGCGGTAGAGGAACTCCTCGACCTCGCGCGGATAGACGTTTTCGCCGCCGCGGATGATCATGTCCTTGATGCGCCCGACGATCTTGATGTAGCCGTCGTCGTCCATCACCGCGAGGTCGCCGGTGTGCATCCACCGCGCGCGGTCGATCGCCTCGCTGGTGCGCGCCTCGTCCTCCCAATAGCCGAGCATCACCGAGTAGCCCCTGGTGCAGAACTCGCCCGACGTGCCGCGCGGCACCACGCGGCCCTCGGCGTCGACGATCTTGATCTCGACATGGGCGAGCGCCCGCCCGACCGTGCTGACCCGGCGCTCCAGCGGATCATCGACCGTCGTCTGCGTGCTGACCGGACTGGTCTCGGTCATGCCATAGGCGATGGTGATCTCCGACAGGTGCATCAGCGTGACGGCGCGGCGCATCACCTCGATCGGGCAAGGCGCGCCGGCCATGATCCCGGTGCGAAGGCTCGACAGGTCGAACTTGGGAAACTCCGGATGATCGAGCTGGGCGATGAACATCGTCGGCACGCCATGCACGGCGGTGCAGTGTTCCTCGGCCAAGGTCTGCAACGTCGCCAGGGGGTCGAAGCCCTCGCCAGGAAACACCATCGCCGCGCCATGCGTCACGCAAGCGAGCGCGCCGAGCACCATCCCGAAGCAATGATACATGGGCACCGGGATGCAGAGTTTGTCGTCCGGGCCAAGCCGCAGCGCCTCGCCGATGAAGAAGCCGTTGTTGAGGATGCCGTGATGGGTGAGCGTCGCGCCCTTCGGCGCGCCGGTGGTGCCGGAGGTGAACTGGATGTTGATCGCGTCGTCGAATTGCAGGGACGCCGACAATGCGGCCAACTGTTCGCGTTCCGCCCCGAACCCCATGCCGAGAACGGCGCTGAAGGCGAACGCGCCGGGCGCCGGAAGCTCGCCGATCTGGATCACCGCCTCCAGGCGCGGCAGCTTCGCGGCGCGCAAATGCCCGGGTTCGGAGGTCCGCAACTCCGGCGCCAGCGTGTTGATCATGCCGACATAGTCGCTGGTCTTGAACGCGGTCGCGATCACCAGCGCCCGGCAGCCGGACGTGTTGAGCGCGTATTCGACCTCCGACAGCCGGTATGCCGGGTTGATGTTGACCAGGATCAGGCCCGCCTTCGCGGTCGCGAACTGGGTGATGATCCATTCGGCGTTGTTGGGCGACCAGATGCCGACGCGGTCGCCGCGCACGAGGCCGAGCGCCAGCAGCCCGGCGGCGCAGGCATCCACGCGCTCGGCCAGTTCCCGGTAGGTCCAGCGTATCCCCTGCTGGCGCACGATGAGCCCCGGCCGGTCGCCCCACCGCGCGACCGCGCGGTCGAAATTCGCCCCGATCGTTTCGCCGAGCAGCGCGACATCGGCGGAGCCATGCGCGTAACTCGGCGCGGCTGCGGTCATGGATCGTCTCCCGGATGGCATTTGGACGCACCATAGCACGGCGCTCCAACGGCGTGCCTACCCAGATGACGCTCCACCTCGTCGGCTAATGGATGGAGCGGGGCTTGCTTGCCGTGCCTGTTTCCCATTCGCGAGTAAGGCGGCGAGCGCCGCGGTGATCGTTTGGCCGGTCGCCTGCTCTACATAGAGGAACTGGCCGGCGGGATTGATCTCCAGGAAGACGTACCGGCCCTCCGGCGTCAGCCGCAAGTCGATGGCCCCATATCGCAGTCCGAGTTCTTGCATCAGTTGACGTAGCAGCGCGGCGATCGGGTCCGGCAACTCGTGCGCGACATACCTCGCATCGAGGTTGAGGCGGACATCGGTGGGATAGGATGCGGCACGCACATCCGCCGCGCCCGCGAACAGCTCATCACCGACCGCCGTTACCCGGATGTCGGCGGCGGCTTCAACGTGACGTTGGAAGATGACCGGCGCCCATCGCACCGCCGCGGCGAGGTCGGTCTCCTGCGGCCGCAAACGCCGCGTTTCGCGCCATGATTCGGGTGTTGCCAGGAACTGCTTGTAGATGACCTCCCCGTCGTGACGTTCCCAGAAAGCCCTCGCCGCATCGGGATCGTTGGTCATCAGCGTGGGCGGAATCTCCAGCCCGATCCGCTGCGCGAGGGAGAGCTGAAACGGCTTATGCGCCGCCGCCGCGTCGCGAAACGGGTCGTTCACCCAAAGCGCATCCATCGACTGATAGAGGCCCTGGAAGGCGGTCGCCGCCTCCGATACCGCGAAGCGGCGGTGCACGGGGTCGGTCATGGCGTCCGGCAGTCCGAATGCCTGCGGCCGACGCCACCACACCGCGTGCACCCGGTCGAGATCGAGCGTGTGGTCGCCCGCGCCGCGCAGGGCGAAGCGGTGCGCCCCATCCTCGAATGCCATCGACAGCGCCAGCCGTTGCGGGAATCCCGAGAGATCGAGCAGCTCGACCTCGGTTTCGCCCTGCGCCGCGAGCGCCCCCATCACGACTTGCGCGTGCACGTCGCCCAACGAGGAAACGATGAGCACTGTCATCGCAAAGACACCCAGGACGGCGCTGCGAGGTCAGTAATCCGACGAGGGTGGGACCCCCGGGAACCGGCTAGGGATCGTACCATCGGCCGGTGGAGGTTTGCCATCTATCCACGGAGGCTTGTGATCCGCCCCAAAAAAAGTATGGAAACGATCCCACCAGAACGGTGTGAACCCGAGCCCGCCTCCGAATTGTCCGAGCGCCGCGATCGTCTCCGCTGGTGCCTGATGCTGCGTTGCCAGCGCGAATGGTGCGGCCCCACCCGCCAACTGTCCCCCGCTAAAGACCGGACCCGGTCCAACTGGCCCGATCTGCTCCGCCAGGGTGGCGCCGCCGAACGTATCTGAGGGGCCGGTGCCGAGTGGATCCCACGCGCCGGTCCCGTCAGACAGGGCCGGCTTTACAATTGGATCGTGGTGTCCGGTAAGCTCCGCAATGGTGATGAGGTCCGTTACATGAGCCGTATCAAGAAAAGGCTGCTTCGGATCGAACCAAGCGAAAGTGTTCCGAGCCTGTTCGGGGGCCGCCATATCATCCGGCACCAGTTTGGCATCCAGTTCCAGCTGCACCAGCACTTGGCCGGCCGCGCCGCCGAGCCGCGTGTGCGATTTCACCGCCTTGGTGTCGAGCGTGAGGCTGCGGCCGTCCGCCAGCGTCAATCCGAACTTGCCCGGCTCTTCTGCTCGCGCGAGGGCACCGGTCAAGGACACTGTGGTGGCCTTGGCCGCGACTGGCGCGTCTTTGAGAAGGTCCTCGAACGACGCCTCTTCGTTGGCCATGCAAGCCTCCCATCTGACAGGGCAAATCTCGCAAGAATCGCAACTCGTCAGGAATGATCCTGACGCAAGTTGGCGTGACGTTGGATATACTACTAATTCGGCGAAAGCGCAAAGAAAATCGCTTAGAAGGCGCGCGCACGCTGATCACAGTGGTGTGTTGGGCTACGCGTGTTGGCGCGATGACGAGATTGCAGGCTTCGCGCGGACGAAATCCTCGGCCGTAGGGCGTTACGCCGGTTCCGATCGACAAAAATGTCGTCGAAGGTTAGGGAAACCCTACCGTCAACTCTGGACGGCCGAACTGTCGGCCATCTCGGCAAGGCCGACCTAAGCGAGGAGGCTCAGATGGGATTCTTCGACGATGCCGTCCCTGGCGGCAATATCTCAAAGCCCTTGATGATTGCACTCGGCGCCCTTCTAGTTGGGAAGATGATGAACCGGGGTGACGCGGGGGCGCCCGCGGCGGGGGCATCGCCGGGCACCGCGGCACAGCCGGGGCAGGGCGGCGGGTTGATGGGTGGACTTGGCGGGCTTCTCGATCGGCTGTCGGGCGCCGGTCATGGCGAGGCCGCGAACTCCTGGGTCGGCACCGGGCAGAACGTGCCGATCCAGCCGACCCAACTCGGTTCGGCCCTCGGGCAGACTACGATCGCCGACCTGGCGAGACACGCGGGCATGAGCGAGCAAGACCTGCTGGCGCAGCTCTCTCGCGCCCTGCCGGGAGTGGTTGACAAGCTCACGCCCAATGGCCGCGTTCCGAGCGCGACGGAGATCCAATCGATTTTCGGCCGCTAGCAGCGACGGCTTTCGTCGAAAATGTGGTGGGCTGCCGGTGGGGGGCGACGGCCTCACCGCAGCACCTTCTCCCAATCCTCCCCGACGATCGCCGGACCGAAGTTCCGATGCGGCTCGCTACGGATCAGCCGGAACCCCGCCTGCTGATAAATGCGCCGCGCCGCCGTCAGCACATCGTTGGTCCACAGCGTCACCCGCCGATACCCGGCGGCGCGGGCGAAGGCCAAGCACTCCTCGACCAGCCGCCGCCCGATGCCCGCCCCGCGCGCGGTCGGCTCGACGAGCAGCAGCCGCAGTTTCGCAAGGTCGTCGTCTGCGCGGACCAGGAAGATGGAGCCGAGATTGACCCCGTCGCGCTCGGCGATCCAGCAACGCTCGCGCGCTGGGTCGTTTTCGGCAAGGAACGCGCCGGCGACGGTCGCGACCAGCGCCTCGAAGCGGGCGTCGAAACCGTATTCGGCGGCATACAGCGCGCCGTGCCGGGCGACGACCCAGCCGATGTCGCCTGCGCGTGGCGGGCGGATGACGTAGGGCCGGTTTGGATCGGCCGCCAGCAGCGCCTCGATCCGTCCCATCGCGCCAACCAGCTCGTCCTGCGCCGGCGCCGCCAGTCCGGCGATCTGGCCGGCGATTTCCTCGCGCGCGGCCTCGTCGAGCGGCGCGAACGCGGCCCGGCCGGCCTCGGTCAGCGACAGCACGCTCCGGCGGCGATCCTCCGCTGACGGCGCCCGCGCGATCAGGCCATCCTCGTCAAACCGCGTCAGGATGCGGCTGAGATAGCCGGCGTCCAGACCAAGGTCGCGGCCAAGCTCGGTCGCGGTGGCATCGCGCCGATGCGCGAGTTCATAGAGCACCCGCGTCTCGGCGAGGCTGAAGCGGCTATGCAGCAGGCCCTCCTGCAACGCGCCGACCCAGCGTGTATAGAAGCGGTTGAAACGCCGTATGGCGGCGATGCGGTCGGACATGGCGTGGCTCTGTCAAATGATTGCTTGACTTAGTCAAGCACATCACTGCCTGCCCGGCGAGTAAACTGCGTGAGAAGGGTTCGCCTATGGCCTCGCTCCCGAACCGGCTCCCAGGCCTCGACTTCAACCTCGGCGAGGCCGCCGACATGCTGCGCGCCCAGGTTGAGGCGTTCGCCGCCGCCGAGATCGCGCCGCGCGCCGCCCAGATCGACCGCGACAACGCGTTCCCGATGGACCTCTGGCGCAAGTTCGGCGATCTCGGCGTGCTCGGCATCACCGCCCCGGAGGAATACGGCGGCGCCGGCATGGGCTACCTGGAGCACGTCGTCGCGGTCGAAGAGATCAGCCGCGCCTCGGCCTCGGTCGGCCTGTCCTACGGCGCGCACTCGCAACTCGCGGTCAACCAGATCCACCGCAACGGTACCGAGGCGCAGAAGCGCCGCTACCTGCCGAAGCTCATTTCCGGCGAGCATGTCGGCGCGCTCGCCATGTCCGAGCCGGGCGCCGGATCGGACGTCGTCGGGATGCGGACGCGGGCGGAGAAGCGCGGTGATCGCTACGTGCTCAACGGCAACAAGATGTGGATCACCAACGGACCGGACGCCGACACGCTGATCATCTACGCGAAGACCGATCCGGCGGCGGGGCCGCGCGGCATCACGACGTTCCTCGTCGAGAAGGGCTTCAAGGGGTTCTCCACCGCGCAGAAGCTCGACAAGCTGGGAATGCGCGGGTCGAACACCTGCGAGTTGGTGTTCCAGGACTGCGAGGTGCCGGAGGAGAATGTCCTCGGCCGGGTGGGTGAGGGCGTGGGCGTGCTCATGAGCGGGCTCGACTATGAACGCGCGGTGCTCGCCGCCGGCCCGCTCGGCATCATGGACGCCTGCATGGACGTCGTGGTGCCCTACGTCCACGAACGCCGGCAGTTCGGCCAGCCGATCGGAGAGTTCCAGCTAATGCAGGGCAAGCTCGCCGACATGTACACCACGATGAACGCCTGCAAGGCGTACGTGTACGCGGTGGCGCGCGCCTGCGACCGCAACCAGACCACCCGCAAGGACGCGGCCGGCGCGATCCTGTATGCGGCCGAGAAGGCGACCTGGATGGCGGGCGAGGCGATCCAGGCGTTGGGCGGCAATGGTTACGTCAACGACTACCCGACCGGACGACTGCTGCGGGATGCGAAGCTGTATGAGATCGGCGCCGGTACCAGCGAAATCCGCCGAATGCTGATCGGGCGCGAATTGTTCACGGAGACGGCGTGAACACCCTCACCCGCCGCGAAGGCGCGGCGACCTCTCCCAGAGGGAGAGGTAAGAAGAAGCCTTCACCTCTCCCTCCGGGAGAGGTCGGCGCGCAACGCGCGCCGGGTGAGAGTCGCGCCGAATGACCATCCTCCGCTCCGACCTTACCCCCCGCTCCGCCGACTTCGCCGCCAACGCCGAAGCGATGCGCGCCCTCGTCGACGACCTTCGCGCCCAGGTCGCGAACGCCGAACTCGGCGGCGGCGAGGCCTCGCGCAAGCGCCACTTGGCGCGCGGCAAGCTGCTGCCGCGCGATCGGGTCGGCGCGCTGATCGACCCCGGCTCGCCGTTCCTCGAACTCTGCCAACTCGCCGCCAACGGCATGTATGGCGACGAGGTGCCCTCCGCCGGGATTATCACCGGCATCGGGCGCATCGCCGGGCGCGAATGCGTCGTCGTCGCCAACGACGCCACGGTGAAGGGCGGGACCTACTTCCCGATGACGGTGAAGAAGCACCTCCGCGCCCAGGACGTCGCCCGCGCCAACCATCTCCCCTGCCTGTACCTAGTGGATTCCGGCGGCGCCTTCCTGCCTATGCAGGACGAGATATTCCCCGACCGCGAGCATTTCGGCCGCATCTTCTTCAACCAGGCCAACCTGTCCGCCCACGGCATTCCGCAGATCGCCGCCGTGCTCGGCTCCTGCACCGCCGGCGGGGCCTACGTCCCGGCGATGAGCGACGAGAGCGTGATCGTCCGCCGCCAGGGCACCATCTTCCTTGCCGGGCCGCCGCTCGTGAAGGCGGCGACCGGAGAGGAGGTCTCGGCCGAGGACCTTGGGGGCGCCGACGTACACGCCCGCACGTCTGGCGTTGTCGATCACTACGCGCAGAACGATCGCCATGCGCTGAGCATCTGCCGCCGCATCGTCGCCGGCCTGAACCATGCCAAACGCTTCGACACGCCGCTCCGCGCGCCCATGCCGCCGCGCTACGATCCCGCCGAGCTGCATGGCGTCGTCCCCGCCGACATCCGCGCGCCATACGACGTGCGGGAGGTGGTCGCGCGCATCGTCGACGACAGCGACCTCGACGAGTTCAAGCGCCTCTACGGCACCACGCTCGTCTGCGGCTTCGCCAGGGTCTCGGGCTATCCGGTCGGCATCGTCGCGTCGAACGGCATCCTGTTCTCAGAATCGGCGCTGAAGGGCGCACACTTCATCGAATTGTGCAGCCAACGCCGCATCCCGCTGGTGTTCTTGCAAAACATCACCGGCTTCATGGTCGGGCGGAAATACGAGGCGGGCGGCATCGCCAAGGACGGCGCCAAGCTGGTCACCGCCGTCGCGACGACGTCGGTTCCGAAGATCACCATCATCATCGGCGGCAGCTACGGGGCCGGCAATTACGGCATGTGCGGGCGCGCCTACGACCCGCGATTCGTCTGGATGTGGCCGAATGCGCGCATCTCGGTGATGGGCGGCGAGCAGGCGGCGAGCGTGTTGTCCACCGTGCGCGCCGGCGGCTTCAAGGACGCCGCTGAGGAGGAGGCGTTCAAGGCGCCGATCCGCGCCGAATACGACGCCAAGGGCCGCCCCTACTACGCGACCGCGCGGCTCTGGGATGACGGCATCATCGACCCCGCCGACACCCGCCGTGTGCTCGCGTTGTCGTTGTCGGCGGCGCTGAACGCCCCCATCGAGGAGACGCGCTTCGGCGTGTTCCGGATGTGAGCGCGATCCGCACGCTCCTGATCGCCAACCGCGCCGAGATCGCCGTGCGGATCGCGCGCACCGCGCGGCGCATGGGCATCGAGACAATCGCCGTCTTCTCCGACGCCGACGCCGACGCGATGCACGTCGCCGCCGCCGACCGCGCGATCCGCATCGGTCCGGCACCCGCGCGCGAGAGCTACCTCTCGATCGAGCGCATCATCGATGCCGCCCGCCGCACCGGGGCCGACGCGATCCATCCCGGCTACGGCTTCCTCTCCGAGAACCCCGCCTTCGCCGAGGCGTGCGTTGCCGCCGGCGTCGTCTTCGTCGGCCCGCCGGCGTCGGCGATGCGGGCGATGGGCTCGAAATCCGCCGCCAAGACGCTGATGCGCGAAGCGGGCGTCCCCGTGCTTCCCGGCTACGAGGGGGAGGCGCAAGACCCCGCGCTGCTGGCCGATCATGCCACACGCATCGGCTTTCCCGTCGTCATCAAGGCCGTCTCCGGCGGCGGCGGGCGCGGGATGCGCGTCGTCACCGCCGCACCCGATTTCGCCGCCGCGCTGGCCTCCGCGCGTCAGGAATCCGCCTCCGCCTTCGGTGACGATCGCGTGCTGATCGAACGCTATCTCGACCGCCCCCGCCATATCGAGGTGCAAGTCTTCGCCGACACAGGCGGCAATGCGCTGCATTTGTTCGAGCGCGACTGCTCCGCCCAGCGCCGCCACCAGAAGGTGCTGGAGGAGGCGCCAGCGCCCGGCCTCGACGCGGCGCGGCGCGACGCGATGGGGCAAGCCGCCGTCGCCTGCGCGCGCGCCGTCGGATATGTCGGCGCCGGCACGGTCGAATTCGTTGCCGATGCGACCGGATTCTTCTTCCTGGAGATGAACACCCGCCTTCAGGTGGAGCATCCGGTGACGGAGATGGTAACCGGCCTCGATCTCGTGGAATGGCAACTCCGCGTCGCCGCCGGCGAGAAGCTTCCCGCCACTCAGGACGCCATCCGCCTCAACGGCCACGCCATCGAGGCCCGCCTCTACGCCGAGGACCCGGCCCGCGACTTCGCCCCCTCCATCGGGCGCATCAGCCGGCTCCATCTGCCCGCTGGCGAGGGCGTCCGCGTCGATGCCGGCGTGCGGGCGGGCGATGCGGTCAGCGTCCACTACGACGCGATGCTCGGCAAGGTGATCTGCCATGGCGCGAGCCGCGACGAAGCCCTCACTCGCCTCCGCCGCGCGCTCGCCGAGACCGAGATCGCCGGCATCGCCAGCAATCTCGATCTGCTTTCCCGCATCGCCGCGCATCCCGCGTTCGCCGCTGGCGGCATGGACACCGGCTTCATCGCGCGTCACGCCGACACGCTGCTGGCCCCGCAACGCGAACCGCCCGCCGAAGTCCTCGTTGTCGCCGCGCTCGGCGTGCTCGCCGTCGAAGCGCGGACCCAGCCGCCGCCGGGCGACCCGCATTCGCCCTGGAACGCGCGCGACGGCTGGTGGCTGAACGCGACGCGGGCCCGCACGCTCGCTTTCAGCGTCGGCGACGCCGCCTACCCGGTGGTCGTCCGCCCCGCCCCATCCGGTTGGACGCTCGCCGCGGGTGGCGCATCGTTCACCGGCACCGCGTCGTTCGCTCCGGACGACCGCCTCGCCGTCACGCTCGACGCGATCCGCGACCATGCCGGCTTCATCCGAACCGCCGACGCGGTTGTCCTGCGCTGGCACGGCGAGACCTGGCGCCTATCGCTGCCCGACCCCGCAGCCGCTGTCGAGGCCGAGGACGCTGCCGGCGGCCGCCTCCTCGCCCCGATCCCCGGCCAAGTCACCGCCGTCGCCGCCGCTCCGGGCCAGGCCGTCAAGCGCGGTGACATCCTGGTCATCCTGGAGGCCATGAAGACCGTCTTCCGTCTGGCCGCGCCGGCCGATGCCGTCGTGGCCGAGGTCGCCTGCCGGCCGGGCGACGGCGTCGAGGAGGGTCAGATACTGGTCAGCTTCGTCGAGGACTGAGCCGCAAAGGCCGCATCACGCTGACGTCCGCCGCACGTTCCAGAAGATCACGAAGCCATTCAGAATCCCCGTGATCTCCTTCTTATGCGCCGTCGCGGCGAAATACTGGCCGAGCGGGACGTACGGCACATCCTGTAGCGCCTGAACCTGCAATTCCTCAGCGATCTTCTTGCGGGTCGTCAGATCCGGCGCGTCGATCCATTGCTGGCGCAGCTCCTCGAGCTTCGGCGCGGTCGGCCAGCCGAACAGCGCCTGCTTGCCGTTGCCACGCAGGAAGGCGTGGCCGACCGGGTTCGATTGGTCGAGCCCCGCCCAGAACGTCGAGAACGCGTTCCAGCCGCCGGAAGCGGGGTTGGTCTGCATGGCGCGGCGCTGCACCACGGTTCCCCAGTCCATCGCCTGGTCGTCGACGTTGAAGCCGGATTTCTTCAGCATATCGACGCAGACGTCGGCCTCGGCCTTCAGGATCGGGAAGTCGGTGGGCGTCATGAACACCACCTTCTCGCCCTTGTAGCCGGCGGCCGCGATCTCGCGTTTGACCGCGTCGTAGTCGCGCGGGCCGCGGAACACGTCGAGGCCGACGTCGCTCGCCATCGGCGTGCCCGGCGTGAAGATGCCTGTGGGCACGTGGATCAGCTTCGGATCGCCCGCCACCGCGAGCATCACGTCGGTCTGGTTCACCGCTTTCAGCAGCGCGCGGCGGATCGCAGGATTGTCGAACGGCGGGTACAATTCGTTAAGCCGCAGGCAGGCCATCAGCCCGGTCGGATCGGTCACCTCCACCGTCAGCCCACTCTGCGCACGCAGCAGCGGCAACAGGTCCCCGGTCGGATCCTCCCACCAATCCATCTCGCCACTCTCCAGCGCCGCGGCCTTGGTGGAGAGGTCGGGGATGACGTGCCACTCGACGCGGTCGAAATTCACGATCTTCGGCCCCGCGGTCCATTCGACCGCGCCACTCGTGCGCGGCTTATAGGCGGTGTTGCGCTCATAGACCGCGAGGGAGCCGACGACGCGCTCCTTGGCGTTCCACTTGAACGGCCCGCTGCCGACCATCTCGGTCACCTGCGTGAAGGCATCGGTCTTGGCGAGCCGCTCCGGCATCATGCAGCACATCGAACTGCCCGGCTTGCCGAGCGCCTCCGGCAGCATCGAGAACGGCTTCTTCAGCTTGAACAGGATGGTCTTGTCGTCGGGCGCGGATAGCTCGTCGGTGTAGGCCATCAGCGTCTGGCCGAACGAATCCCGCTTGCCCCACCGGTTGATGGAGGCAACGCAGTCGCGCCCCAGCACCGGCGTCCCGTCGTGCCAGGCGAGGCCATCGCGCAGGGTGAGCTTCCATTGCTTGCCGTCGTTCTCCACGACGTGCCCCTCGACCATCTGCGGCTGCGGCGCGAACTTGCCGTCCATGCCATACAGCGTGTCGAAGATCAGGTAGCCGTGGTTGCGCGTGACGTAGGCGGTGGTCCAGATCGGATCGAGGATGGTCACGTCCGATTGTGGAATGAATTTCAGCACCCGGCTGCCCTGCGCCCGCGCGATGGAGGGCGCGGCCAACGGGGCGGCGAGCGCGGCGGCGGAGCCGGCGAGGAATGTTCGGCGCTTCATGGCACGGCCTTCCGTGAGGGGTTGGTTCGCGATAGTTGGCCTCCGGAGGCCGGAACAGGCAAGGGCGAACGGGTGAAGACGGATGTGGCGGCCCAGTTCCTGCGCTTCGGCGTGGTCGGCGTCGTCGGCTTTCTGTTCGATACCGCGACGGTCTATGCGCTGCGAGCGCCTCTTGGCCTTTACGGCGCCGGCATCGCCGCCTATCTGGTCGCCGCCTCGGTCAATTGGGCGCTGAACCGGATTTGGACGTTTCGCGGCCGTGGCAGCGGCGCGGCGCATCGGCAATGGGCCCGCTACATGCTGACCAACACGGTCGGCTTCGTCCTCAATCGAGGGACCTACGCCGCGCTCGTCACCGTGTCCGCGCTGTGCGCCGCCCAGCCGGTGCTAGCGGTCGCCGCCGGGGCGATCGCCGGGATGGGGGTGAACTTCACCCTGTCGCGGCGCGTGGTGTTCCGCTAGGCTCGGTTGACGCAAGCGCGCCGCGTCGCTACATCGCGCGACTCGCCGACAGCCCCTGCCCAGGTGGCGGAATTGGTAGACGCGCAGGTTTCAGGTACCTGTGGCCGCAAGGTCGTGGAAGTTCGAGTCTTCTCCTGGGCACCAACCTTTGTGGAATGACCAGGACATGAGCGAAACCCAGTTCATGCCCGGCGCCACCATCCATATCCATCGCGACGACCTGCCCGATGGCGTCGTGCTCGGTCCGGTCGTCGCCGTGGACACCGAGACGATGGGCCTCAATCCGCATCGCGACCGGCTGTGCCTCGTGCAGCTTTCGGCCGGCGACAACATCGCCCATCTCGTGCAGCTCCGCCCCGCCTCGCTCGGCGGGCGCGGCTTCGACTGCCCGAACCTTTCCCGCCTGCTGGCCGATCCCGCCACCGTCAAGCTGATGCACTTCGCCCGCTTCGACGTCGCCGTGCTCCAGCACGGCCTGGGGATCACCGTCGCCCCGGTGCGCTGCACCAAGATCGCCGCCAAGCTGGTCCGCACCTTCACCGACCGCCACGGCCTGCGCGATCTGTGCAAGGAATTGCTGGGCGTGGAGATCAGCAAGCAGCAGCAGACCTCGGACTGGGGCGCGCCCGACCTGTCGGCCGAGCAACTCGCCTACGCCGCATCGGACGTGCTCTACCTGCACGCCCTCTGGGCGCGGCTGGAGGCGCTCCTGCGCCGCGAGGGGCGGCTGGCGCTGGCCGAGGCGTGCTTCGCCTTCCTCCCGACCCGCGCCCGCCTCGACCTGCTCGGCTACGACGATCCCGACATTTTCGCGCACTGAGTCCGACCGAACGTCCATGGCGGTGCGTCGCTGGCGGGAAACGAGTCCGCCGAGACCATGTCGACCAGATCGGATTGCTCCTTGCGTGCTTCGCGATCGGCGTCATGAAGGGCTGGTTTCTCCGTCAGTCCAGTCATGGTGTTTCTCCTTACGTTTCGTGCGCGGGCGGTGTCGTCAGGCGGCGGCCCGCGCAGCCTCCGTCGCGCTGTGCGTCTCCACCTTGCCCTTGGGCACCGCTCCATTCACCAACACCGCGGCGGTCGCCAGGGGGCTACAGACATCGGCGGTCAAACGCAGCCCGGCCCTTTGCATCCACTCGTGGTGCGCGTCCCACATCGCGGCGACATCGCGACAGGCGTGCAGACGCTCGAGCAGCCGATGCGCGTCGGACAACCCCTCCTGTCGACGGCGCAGCCAGTCGGCCATCAGCGTCTCCGCACTGGCGAGCAGGACGGTCTGCGCCTGAAGCATCGCCTGAGCTCCCTGGCGTGCCGACGCGACGGCGACGAGTGTCATGGCCTCCTCCGGCGCTGTCGGGGAGCCCGCACCTTGTTCGCGGATCATGTTCATGAAGGTTCTCCTTTCCTCTGTGCGTTCGGTGTCGGCGGTGTCGGGAACGGCTCCCGGCTCACCCGGCGAACACTGAGCCGGCGGGGGCGCTTGTCCCGCGTCCGCCAGACGATCGACTGTCCTTCGGAGAGCCCGATCAGGGCCGCCCCGACCAGCGACAGCACGGAGATCCGCCCCTTGCTGATGTCAGCCTGATACGGAAACACCAGCTGCGCCCGCCGAGTCGCGCCCGTCCGATCGTCGGTGAACTCGACGTAGGAGTTCATCGCGACCACCTCCTCCGGCATCCAGTCCGGTGGGACGATGTCGGCCCGTTGAAGCTCGTCGAGCAGCATCAGCACGTCATCGGCCGGATAACGCTCCACGGTTGCCTGCGCCAGCGTAATGAGCCGGTCGTGGTCATCAGCCGACACCAGAAGCGGCGGCTGGTCCGAGCCTGCTTCGAGAACGATCTGGTCAACCATTGCTGGTCCTCCCTCTTGCCCTGTTGATGGTTCTCAAGCTGGCGCGCGAACGTTTCGGCCGCGTGTCACCCGTATGACGAAGTATGTCAGCGCGTGCGGTGGCCGACCGGCAGTAAGACCTCGGCGCGAAGCCCGCCTTCGGGTCGGTTCGAGAGGGTGAGGCTGCCGCTTTCCCGCGCAAACGCCTGGCAGGCGATCGTCAGGCCAAGGCCGACCCCTCCGGTGCCGCGGTTGCGGGAGGCGTCGAGCCGGCGAAACGGCTCAAACACATGTTCCATGTCGGCAACGGCAATCCCAGGCCCGTCGTCGTCGATAGTGACGCGCAGGCTGGATAGCTGCTCGCTCACTGCGACACGCGCGCAGCCGCCATACGTCACGGCATTGTCGATCAGGTTCGCGAAAGCCCGCTTCACGCTCACGGCGCGGAGCATGAGGACGCAGTGGCGTGGTCCCAACAGAGTGGCGGAATGGCCGGCATCGACCGCATCGTCCACGAGAGTCGTCAGAAGCGATGCCAGATCAGTCAATCGGGGCGTCTCGACATCGTCTTCGCCACGAAGATAGGCGAGCGTCGACTCGACCATCGCCTCCATCTCCGTCAGGTCCCGCTCGATGTCGGACTGGATGTCCTTGTCCGCCAGCAGGCCGCACCGAAGGCGCAGCCGCGCGATGGGCGTGCGCAGGTCATGGGAGACCGCCGCCAAAGCCTGCGTGCGGTCCTCGATCAGCCTATGAATGCGACGCTGCATTGTATTGAACGCCTGCTCCGCTTGCACGACCTCCCGCGGACCGAGTTCCGGCAGCATCATTGGCTGGTCGTGCGCGTACCGATCGGCGGCGTCGGCGAGGCGCCGGAGAGGAGCGTTGATCCCGTGCAGCAGGGCGATCGCGGCGGCCAAGATGCTCGCGAAGACGAGAGAGACGGCGAGCAACATGCCATGCACCAGCGGAACGGCGGTCGGGATCATCGCCGCTGAGAACACGACGAACGAGCCGTCGGTCAGGCGGACCGCCCCTAGCAGGACGGTCCGCGAACCACCGGTGGCATGATCGTCCCACCGCAGGTCGACTTCCCGGCCGGCAAGAGCGGGAACGAACGCCGTCAATCGCCGCCGCAAATCGAGCAGCTCCGCATCATCCGCCGTCGCGTCGTCCACCAGGGAGGCGGCGCTCCATACCGCCCGGAAGCTCGCCGAGGACAACGCGCGTGCGGCCGCACCACGCTCCCGCGCCGGGAGCGCGCTGAGTTCGTCGAGCGTGGTTTCAAGGCGGCCGGCCACCTGCGCGAGGCGGGCGGTCTCGGCGCCATTGGTGGCGATCAGGCGGTACGCCAGGATGCCGCCGACATAGACCGCAAGCGCGGTGACCAGCAGCAGCAACAACGTCCTCCCGGCCAGGCTGCGCGGCCAGGGAGAGCGCACGATCATGATCGCGTGACGTCGGGGACAAACATGTAGCCGGTGCCGCGCACTGTCTTGATCATGGTCTGCTCGCCCTGCTCGGGGTCGATCTTCTTGCGCAGCCGGCTGACCAGTACGTCGACGCTGCGATCGAACACCTCGCCGAGGCGGTTGCGCGACAGCTCCAGCACCTGATCGCGCGTGAGCACGCGATGCGGATGCTCGAGGAACGCGAGCAACGTGTCATATTCGGCGCCGGACAGGTCTACCGTGGCCCCGCCTGGCGCCGCCAGTTCGCGACGCGCGAGGTCGAGGGTCCAGCCAGCGAAATGCAGGCGCCGGCCCCGCGGCACCGACGGCTCGGCGGCGATCATTCGCGAGCGGCGCAACACGGCCCTGATGCGGGCGACGAGTTCCGGACCACTGAAGGGTTTAGGCAGGTAGTCATCGGCGCCGAGTTCGAGCCCGAGGACCCGATCGGTCTCCGATCCGCGCGCCGTCACGATGATGATCGGTATCGGGCTCCTGGCGCGCAGCATCCGGCACAAATCCATCCCCGTCGTGCCGGGCAGCATGACGTCGAGCAGCACCAGATCGATCGGCAAGCGGTCCAGCGTCTCCCACATCTCCTGCCCGTCACGGGCCCCGCTGACCCGAAAGCCGTTGTCCTGGAGCGTCCGGGCGATGAGGCGGCGCATGCCGGCGTCGTCCTCCACCGCGAGCACGTGCGCCGGCGAAGAAAGGGTCGACGTGGCGGCGTCCGGTCCGGCGCCGGAGGACTCTATGCGGAGGGTCATGACGGCCTCGGTTGATGCGGGTCGGGCACGCCGCACGAGATGGGGTGCCACGCCCATAAGTGGCACGTTTCTTGTCGGACATGTTCGGTCGCGGTTGACCCGGCGCGCATGGCGAGCCTAAGCCACGTCCGTGTCCGCCGCGCTCGCTACCGCCACCTCCGACCTTGATGTCGCGCGTGCCGTCCTTGGAACCGAGGCAGCGGCACTCCGCGCGCTCAGCGCCGCCCTCGACGGGGGCTTCACCCGCGCCCTCGACCTGCTGGCCGACGCCTCCGGCCGTGTCGTGGTCTCCGGCATGGGCAAGTCAGGCCATGTGGCGCGTAAGATCGCCGCGACCCTTGCTTCGACCGGCACGCCCGCGCTGTTTGTCCACCCGGCGGAGGCCTCGCACGGAGACCTCGGCATGATCGTGGTGGGCGACGTCGTGCTTGCGCTGTCCAATTCCGGCGAGACGCCGGAATTGGCCGCCATCCTCGCCCATGCGCGGCGCTTCGCCCTGCCAATCATCGCCGTGACCGCGCACGCCGGCGCCGCACTCGCGCGCGCCGCCGACGTCGTGCTGCTGCTGCCGCGAGTGGGGGAGGCCTGCCCGATGGGCCTCGCCCCGACCACCAGCACGG
>JBAWFF010000219.1:0-2490 GCA_049591635.1 Acetobacteraceae bacterium | reverse complement strand
AACCTGTTGCATCCGGGAGGTCTCGCGGCCACAACTGGCCGCTTCTGATCGGGGTCCTGCCCATGCGTCCACGCTTCCGCCTGCTTCGCGCCGCGCTGATGGCCTCCGCCGCGCTCGCGTTCTCCCTACCCCTGCCGGGCGTCCTGCCCGCGCCCACCGCGGTCGCGCGTGGCGCGCCCGATAGTTTCGCCGACCTCGCCGCCCGGCTTCTGCCGGCGGTGGTCAATGTCTCTTCCTCGGCCGATGTCGCGGTCAGCGATAATGGCCCGGTGGTCCCGCCGGTGTTTCCGCCCGGGTCTCCCTTCGAGCAGTTCTTCAAGGACTTCATGGATCGGCATCGCCCGCCGGGCGGCGCGACCAAGCCCGAGCCGGATCGGAAGATGCAGAGCCTGGGATCGGGCTTCATCATCGACCCCTCGGGGATCATCGTGACCAACAACCACGTCATCGAAGGCGCCGACGAGATCACGGTGACGTTGCAGGACAACACCTCGCTGAAGGCGAAGGTGATCGGACGCGATACGACCGGCGACATCGCGTTGCTGAAGGTCGACGCCGGCAAGCCGCTGCCGGCGCTCGCGTTCGGCGATTCGAGCGCGATGCGGGTGGGCGACTGGGTGCTGGCGATCGGCAACCCGTTCGGCCTCGGCGGCACGGTGACGGCGGGCATCGTCTCGGCGCGCGGGCGCGACATCCATGAAGGCCCTTACGACGACTTCATCCAGACCGACGCGCCGATCAACCGGGGCAACTCCGGCGGGCCGCTGTTCAACATGGACGGCGAGGTGATCGGCATCAACACGGCGATCTACTCGCCCTCCGGCGGCTCGATCGGCATCGGCTTCGCCATTCCGTCCGACATCGCCAAGCTCGACGTCGCCCAGATCCGCCAATACGGCCATCCGCGCCGCGGCTGGCTGGGGGTGCGCATCCAGGAGGTGACGCCCGACATCGCCGACAGCCTGGGGCTGCACGGCGGCAATCGCGGCGCGCTGGTCGCCGGCGTCAATTCGGGCGGACCGGCCGACGGCGCGCATCTGCGCAACGGCGACATCATCCTGAGCTTCAACGGCGCGCCGGTGAAGGACATGCGCGCCCTCCCCCGCATCGTCGCCGATACCGATGTGGGCAAAGAGGTGCCGATCGCGGTGTGGCGGGACGGCAAGGAAATCACGTTGCAAGCGACGCTCGCCGAGAAGCCCGACGACGTGGAGAAGGCGGCGGTGTCGGCCGCGCCGGCGCCGCCGAAGCCCGCCGAGATCGCCGGGCTCGGCATGACGCTGGCGCCGATCGACCAGGGCGCGCGCGACCGCTACCATCTCGGCGCCGACCAGAAGGGCGTCGTCGTGACCGACGTAGCAGGCGGCGGTGCGGCGGCGCAGCGCGGCGTGAAGCCGGGCGACGTGATCGTGGAGGTCCAGCAGAGCGAGGTGAGTTCGCCCGACGACGTCCGCCGCCGGGTAGAGACGGTGCGCAAGGAGGATCGGAAGTCCGTCCTCGTGCTGATCCAGCGCGCCGACGGGCTGAGCTGGGTGCCGCTGCCGCTGGATAGTGGGAAGGATCACGCGCCCGGTTGAACTATCGCCACGCGTTCCACGCCGGCGGCTTCGCCGATTGCGTCAAGCACGCGCTGCTGGTGTGGTTGATCGGCGCGCTGTTCCGCAAGCCGGCGCCGCTCTTCGTGCTCGACACCCATGCCGGCGCCGGCGCCTATGACCTCGATGCCGGGCCAGCCGCGCGTACCGGGGAATGGCGCGGCGGGATCGGGCGGTTGTTGCAGGATACTCCGGAGGTCCTCGGCGATTATGTCGGGCTGGTGCACCGGCTTGGCCTCTACCCCGGTTCCCCGATGCTGGCGCGCGCGCTGCTTCGTCCGGGCGATCGGATGGCGTGCTGCGAGTTCCATCCCGAGGAATACGCGGCGCTGCGCCGCCGGTTCGGCCGTGACCCGCTCGTGGGCGTGCATCGCCGCGACGCCTGGGAGGCGCTCGGTGCGCTGCTGCCGCCGATGGAGAAGCGAGGGCTGGTGCTGATCGATCCGCCCTTCGAGGCCCCCGACGAGTTCGACCGGCTGCTGGTGGGATTGCGCGCCGGGTACGTGCGCTTCCGGACCGGCGTGTTCGCCGCGTGGTATCCGATCAAGCACCGCGCGCCGGTTCGGAAGTTCCTGACCGGGATGGCGGAGAGCGGGATACGCGACGTGCTCACCGCCGAGATATGGCTCCGCGAGCCTGTTGACCCCGCCCGGCTGAACGGATGCGGGCTGCTGGTCGTCAATCCGCCGTTCCGTTTCGCCGAGGCGGCGTCGGCGATCCTGTCCGCCGTGCTCGATCGGCTGGGCGGGCGCGAAGCGGGCGAGGGCACGGCGTTGATCCGGTCGGCCGATGAGTAGGGTCGCGATCGTCGGCGCCGGGGCGTGGGGCACCGCGCTCGCGATCCAGGCGGCGCGGGCCGGGTGCGAGGTGACGCTATGGGCGCGCGATCCCGCGC
>JBAWFF010000218.1:0-21097 GCA_049591635.1 Acetobacteraceae bacterium | reverse complement strand
GTGCCGCCAAGCGGATCGCGGCGAAGACCGCGCGCGCGTCGGCGAGGTCGGTGGCCCCGATGATCGAGCCGACGCAAGCCCGCTCCTGTGCCGCCATCGCGAGCGGCGCGCACAGCAGGACGATCCCAAGATTGGTGTTCTGCCCGACGGCATCGCGCGTCGCCCGCACGGCGTCGAAGACACGCAAGCCCAGCGGCGACCCGGCGCGGCAAAGCGGTGGCGCGGCGGCGCGCGCGCTGCGCTCGAAGTCGGCGACGGTCATGCCGTGCCCCGCCGCATGGCGGTGCACGTTGCCAGGCTTGGGGGCGGCGAGTTCCTCGTCACACGCCTCGATGAACGCGGCCTCGATCCCGCGCATCACAATGTGGCGAGCAGCGCCGCGGCAATCCGGTCCGCGATGGAATGCGGTGTGACCTTCTGCAGCCCCTTCCACCCCGGCATGCTGTTCACCTCCAGCACCCAGGCCGATCCGCCATTATCGCGCAGCAGGTCGACGCCGGCGTACCTGGCACCGACGCATTCGGTTGCGCCCACCGCGAGG
Source organism: Acetobacteraceae bacterium (assembly GCA_049591635.1). Classification (GTDB taxonomy): domain Bacteria; phylum Pseudomonadota; class Alphaproteobacteria; order Acetobacterales; family Acetobacteraceae; genus DATFDN01. The sequence goes on along the minus strand of JBAWFF010000218.1, from coordinate 20,556 downwards.
TCGACGAGGTCCGGCGTCGGCGCGAACGCCTCGGCCCGGCCGCCGCGCCGCAGATTGGTGACCCAGCGATCCGCATGGCGGGTCATCGCCGCGACGACCTCGCCCGCGCACACGAACAGGCGATGATCGCAAAACGCCGCCGTGCCCGTGGGCAGATAGCGCTGCAGATAGTAGACGCCCGCAACCTCCGCCGGCTCCGGCAATTCGTCCGGGTGCGTGATGAGCCGAAGCCCCCTCCCCTGTGAGCCGAACAGCGGCTTCAGCACCAAGGCCCCCGCGGCGCATTCGCGCGCCACGATCGCGTATGCCGCCTTCTTGCCCTCGACCGCCCAGGTCGGCGGCGTCGGCAGGCCGGCGCGGGCGATGCAAAAACTGGTCATCGACTTGTCCACGCAGCGTTCGATGGAGCGCGCGTCGTTCCAGACCGGCACGCCCAGGCGATCCAGCGCGTGCAGCACGCCCAGCCGTCGCGTCACGGATTCGAAGCTGCCGGCGGAGACGGCGCGCACGAGCACCGCATCCGGCAGCGCGCCGTCGAAGGACGGCAGGGTGATGCCGTGGCGCGCCGATCCGTCGAAATCGACCTCGGACAGGCGGACGGAGACCGCCGTCGCGCCACGCGCGGACAACGCATGAAGCAACTCCCGCGCGTGCCAGTCCCGGTCGTCGATGGCCAGCGCGATGCGCGCCATCAGCCGAACGAGGCGTCGAGCAAAGCCGCGTCGATCCGCCCGGCACGGAAGCTCTCGCCGCTCTCGACGGCGGTGACGATCACTTCGGCCGGCGAGAACAGCATCGGATCGATCGCGTAGAAATCACCCTTTACCGCCCGGAATACCTCCGCGAATGGACGGCCATAGTCGCGCGAGCGCACCGCTGGCATGGCATCGGCGAGATCGCGCGCCTCGGCCCCCGATCCAGTGACGAACAATTGGACGCGGCCGCCGAAGATGATCGCGTCGTTGGTGCGGCCCATCGCGGTCACGAAATCCGGGTGCGGCGGCGGCAGCGGGGCGGCTCCCATCCCGTCGATGATGCGTCCGAGCGGGAAGTGCAGCGTGTGCGCCTTGTGCATCGCGACCTCGAGGCAGCGCGCGACGACCTGCACGCCGCCGGCAAGGCTCTGCGTCGGCGCGTACAGGATCGCCAGGTCCGCGGCGGCGATCCCGCAATCGGCGGCGACGCGGCGGACCACCGGCGCGGGCGGCGGCTTGCCGCTCTCCAGCACCAGGACGGCCGTGGTGGCCTTGTCGGCATAGTCGAGGTCCTCGAACAGCGCTTCCTTGCGTGCCAACGCCCGCGCCGGACCGGAGCCGAGCGCGAAGAAGGCGCCCTTCCCCTCGCCGTGCGCGAGGCTCCATCCGGCGTACTGGCTGGCAAGACACGCGATGACCGGCTGCGAGCTTGTCACCGTGATCGTCCACGGCCAACGCGGCAGCGTTGGATCGGGGCCAAGACGCACACCACCCAGATCGCCGAGACAGATCCGCGCGAGGCGAAGGCCCGCCGCGACGCCGCCCTGATGCGCCGCCCCGGCGTCGACGAGCAGTTCGCCCTCGCCGCCACGCGCGACCCCGACGCGCAGCGCCGGCGCATCCTCGCAAAGCGCGGCAAGGAGTTTCCGGGCGCGGCCATTTACGCTGATCGTCATGTCCTCGCCTCGATCATGGAAAGGATCGCCGCCGCGCGGGCCCGAACCAGCCGCTCCGCACCGTCCGGGTCGCCGGCCTCGGCCAAAACCGTGCACAGCGGCGCACCCTCGCTCACGGCTCCAGCGGGCTGACGGTCGGCGGCCCAATCCGGCCAGACCATGCCGGCGGCGACATGCATGGCGCGCGGCGCATAGACGGTGGACGCGGCGGCGGCCAGTGCGAAGGCGGGGGCGCGATCCGGCAAGATTCCGAGACAGGCATCGACATGAAACTGGAACAGCGTTCCCCGCGCGTCCACGAAAATGTCGAGCGTGGCGCCCGGCCTCGGATTGATCTCGATCAGATCCAAACCATCCGGGCGGACCAGCAGATCGACACTGTTCAGCCCGACAAGGCCGGTCTCCGGTGCGAGCGCCGCGACGATTTCGGCGACGTCGGCCATCCGCGCATCAGGCACCGGCGCAGGCCGTACGGCGCCGCCGTAACGGAACGGCCGCGCCGGCGTCGGGTCCGCCCATTGCCGGCTGATCCCAAGAAGCAGGCCGCGCCGCCCGTCCGCGAGAAAAAGCGCGGAGATCGGCGTTCCCTCGACGCGACGCTGCAAGTAGCACCCACGTCCGGCGACGGCGCCCGGTTCGACCGGCGCGACGTGGCCGCCGCCGGAGGCGCCGACGCGCTTGCGCACCCAGGCGCCCGGAGCGTCGGCGACGGACGAAGGGCGCGGGTGCGGGATGGAGAGGCGGCTACAGAGGGCGGCCAGCGCGGCTGGTTTTTTGACGCGCGCCACGGTCTCGGGGGCATTGCCCAGCACCCTGTATCGCGCGGCGAGGGCCCGCATCAGCTTCGGGCGACCCTCGAAGCCGCCGCCACAGACAAGGCCCACGGGCGAGTGGTTCATCGCCAGATGATCGAGCGCACCGACCAACGCGGCCTGCGAGAAGCCGCCCGCCAAGCTGCCCTGCAAGCGCATCGTCGCTCCGGCGAGTGCGCGCGTGTCGAGGTCGTCGAAAAGGTCGGCGACCAGGGGGACGTAGCCGGCGCGATGCGCGGCAGCGGCGAGCGCGCGGCCCGACAAGGCCGCGATCAACACCGTCGGACGATCATCCGACAAGATCGCGCGCGAGCGCGAACGCATCGCGGAAATCCAGCGTCACGGGCTTGTCGCTCTCGATCATGCGGCGGAACAGGCCGAACTCGGTGCGGTACTTCGTCTGCCCGATCGTGAGCGCGCCGATCCCCAGACCGGCGTGCCCGCCGATCGGCGCCGCGTCGTCGCTCGCTTTCAGTCCCTCCACGCCCGAAGGCGGCACGGCGTTCACATCCGCGACTACAAGCAGCCCGGCGGCGGCGGCGAGTTGACGCGCCCCAAGAACCTGCACGCCGGCCCGGCCGGCGCAGAACACGGCTTGCGCCCCGCGCAACAATCCCTCCTTCTGCGCATCGGTGCGCGCCTCCGCCGAATTTGGCGTCACGCCGAACCGCTTGCCGATCTCCGCCGCCGCGCGCGCCACGCGATCGGGGCCGTCGTATCCGGCGAGCGTCACCTCTGCGCCTTCCAGGGACGCAATGACGGCGGAGGCGAAGCCGACGACGCCGGTGGCGCCGAACACCAGGATTTTTACCCCATCGAGCCCGTGGCCGTGCTTCTGGCGCAGCACGTGCTCCGCCCGCGCGACCATTGCCGCCGCGGTGGTGAACGAACCGGCCGGGTCGGCGAACAGCGAGATCACGAACGGCTTCACCATCGCTCGCTTCGCCGCGTCGAGCATGTCGAGCGCGGCGATCGCGTCCTTGCCGCCGATGAACATCCCGGTCTTGGCTCCGTCTTTCGGCGGACGCGAGAAGGTGGCGTCTTGCACAAGCGCGGTCACGTCTTCGTGGGTCACGCCGCCGTACGGAACAACCGCGTCGAAGCCGGCGTCGAGGGCCATGTTCACGTCGAACGGGCTGACATGCCGCAGCGGGCTGATCACGTGCAGGATGTGTTTGTCGGCCATGCCGCGTTTCTCCCTCTTGGCAGGTCAGCAGGCGCTCACATCGGCGCCGCGATCGCGCGGCCGACGGATAAAGACATCAATCCCCCCCGCCGCGGCGCGCGCCGCCTCGGCAAGACGAATGGCCTCGGCATCACCACGAACGAAGGCGAAGCCAGTCGGTCCCCAGGAGCTTTGGCCGATCCCGGTCGCCCCGGCATTCCGCAGCGCGGCGAGCGCCGCCGCGACCGGGGGGCTCGTGAACCGGCCACCCTGAGCCGGGGCAAAATAGTCGCCGACGATCTCCTGCACCCGCGTGATCGCCGCGCCGAATGCATCGAGATCGTCCTCCGCGACGCCAGGCAGCGCCTGCATCAGTAGCAGGCGGCAAATCTCGGCGGAAGCGGCGGCCCGCATCGGCGCCAGCGCGGCGAACGCGTTCGTCTCGCGCGATCCCGACAAACCCTCGCGCGAACGGTCAAGCAGCAACAGAACACGCCATGACGGCGGCACGCTTATGCGGACTAGCAGCGGGGGAGTGGCGACACGCCCCCCGTTACCGCCATCGACCACCAGCCCGCCGCGCTCAAAAAGGCCGATTCCGATACCCGATCGGCCGCCACGGCCAAGCAGCGCCGCATCGGCGCGCGGGTCAGGCGGAATGTCGTGCAGTCGGCGCAAGGCCGTCGCCACGCCCAGCGCCAGTTGCGTCCCCGAGCCGAGCCCCGCATGAGCCGGAACGGCTTGCTCGACGCGCAACTCGTGCGCGCTGGACACGCGGAGATGGTCCGTCATGATCGCGAGAAAGTGTGCGGCCCGATCACGTTCCGGTCCGACCACCGCGGTCGCCTCCGCCCGCCGCAGCATCATGCGGGTGATCGGTTCGTCGAGTGCCATTCCGATGCTGCCGAAGCGGCGTCCCAGCCCGCCGTGAAGATCGAGAAATCCCAAATGCAGCCGCGCGGCGCAGGTCACACGGATTCCTGTCATCCGCGCCCCGCTTACCTTCACGTTCGGCATTGCGTTCGCCATGCGCCATGTTCCACGTTGGTCCGGCGGTCGGCAACGGCCGGCCCGGCCGGGAGGAGGGCGCATGAACGACAAATCCGTCGAACGGACGTACACCGATGCCGAGGTGCAGGCCCACCTGGCCGGCCCTCTGCGCCACTGGCGGCTCGAGAAGGGCTGGATCCGCCGCACCTATCGCACGCACGGTTGGAAGGGCACGCTGATGGTCGTCAACGCCGTCGGCCATCTTGCGGAGGCGGCATGGCATCATCCGGACATCACCGCCTCCTACGCGTGGGTCGAGGTGCGGCTCTGCACCCATTCCGCGAAGGGCATCACCGACAAGGACCTCGAACTGGCGACCAAGATCGAGGAGGTGGTGCAATGGCAGCCGAGCGGCTCGGCGCTGGAGGGCACGCCGCGTGGCGACGCAAGGTTCGCGTATATCAAATATGACGAATGACGCGACGATCGGCACCCGCGCCGTCTCGCTCGACGAGGCGATCGAGGCAGCTTCTTCGATCTTGCGGGCCAGCCGCAACCCGATCATCGCCGGGCTGGGCACGGATTGCGCGGGCGCGCACGAGGCGGTCGCGCTGGCACGGGCGGTCGGCGGGTCGATCGACCACTACCGCGGCGAGGCGGCGCTGCGCGATCTGGGGGTGATGCGTCGGGCCGGCTGGATTGTAACGACCCCGTTGCAGGTGTGCGCGCGGGCCGATCTGCTCGTGCTTGTCGGTGCGGGACTGGCGGAATCCTTGACGAACCTGCGCCTGGACCGGCCGCCCTCGCTTGCGCCGGACCGGCCACGCCGAGTGATCCACCTCGATGCACGCGAGTTGGGGATTCTGCGCGCCCTCATCGGCAAACGCCCGGTGCGCGATGACGCGCGAACCGAGACGCTGGCGGCCCATGCCGAGGCGCTGAGCGGCGCGCGGTTCGGCGTCGCCGTATGGCGTGCCGCGGACCTCGACGAACTGGCGATCGAGATGCTGTGCGGGCTGATCGACGACCTGAACAAGACCACGCGATTCGCTGGACTGCCGCTCGACCCGGGAGGGAACGCGACGGGGGTGATCCAGGCGGCCGCGTGGCAGAGCGGATTTCCGATGCGAACCGGGTTCGGGCGCGGATATCCGGAGCACGACCCCTGGCGTTTCGACGCCGTCCGCATGGTCGAGAGCGGCGAGGCGGACGCGGCGCTATGGGTCTCGGCGATCGATAAGGTGGCGCCGCCGTGGACGCGCGCCGTGAAGACGATCGCGCTGACGGCGGCGGGAACCGCGTTCGCAACACCGCCCGACGTGGCGATCACTGTGGGCCGCCCCGGCATTGATCACGACGCGGTGCTGTTCCTGTCCTCCCTGGGCACGCTCGGCTTCGTGGCCGCCGACACCGCCGCGCCGATAGCGCGGGTGGCGGATGTTCTCGCGCGGATCACCTCTACCGCGGGGCCGAAGCCGTGCTGACCCGGCTCGCCGGCGGGCGAGTCGTCGACCCGACGCACGGACGCGACGCGATCGGCGACGTCTGGATCGAGGACGCACGCGTGGTCGCACCGCCCTCTCCCGGCACGCGCGCCGCCGACGAGACGCTCGACGCCACTGGCTGCGTCGTCCTCGCCGGCGGCATCGACATCCACTCCCATATCGCCGGCGCCAACGTGAACACCGCGCGGCTGCTGCTGCCGGAACTGCGGGTGGATGGGGCACTGGATGCCGCCCCGATCGCCCACGAGATCGGCCGCCTCTATGCGACGATGGGGTTCACCACCGTGGTCGAGCCGGCGATTTCGCCGCATGTCGCCTTGCAGGCGCAGCTGGAGCTGGCGGCGATTCCGTTCATCGACAAGGCGATCCTCGCCGTGCTCGGCAACGACGACTACCTGGTCCAGTTGCTGAATGCGAAGGAGAGCCCGGCTTCGGTCGCCGACTACGCCGCACGCGTGCTCGCTGGCGCCGGCGCACTTGGGGTCAAGGTCATCAATCCCGGCGCCGCCGTCGCCTTCAAGACCAACGTCCGAAGCTTCGGACTGGACGATTTCGTTCCCGCCACCGAGATCTCCTCGCGCTCGATCATCAACGCCATGCAGCAGGCGGTGACGACCCTCGGCATTCCGCACCCGGTACACCTGCATTGCAGCAACCTCGGAATGCCCGGCAACGTCGCGACCGCGCTCGCCACGATCGAGGCGGCGGGCGACCTGCCACTGCACCTCGCGCATCTGCAATTCTACGCCTACGGCACCGACGGTCCGCGCGGCTTCTCCTCGGCCGCCCCGCGTCTGGCAGAGGCGCTCAACGCACGCAAGAATGTCACCGCCGATGTCGGGCAGGTGATGTTCGGCCAGACCGTCACCGTCTCGTCGGACGTCCTGCGTCAGTTCAACGCGCGTGGCCAGGCGCATCCGCGCAAATCGGTGATCTGGGACGGCGACGGCAATGGCGGCGGCATCGTCCCCTACCGCTATCGGCGGAGCAACTTCCACAACGCGGTGCAATGGGCGGCGGGACTGGAGCTATTCCTGCTCGTCACCGATCCGTCGCGCCTTTTCTTCACGACGGACCATCCGAACGGTGCCCCATTCACCGCCTATCCCGACCTCTTCGCGTTGCTGATGGACCGCGACCTTCGCGCGCGGTGGGTCACAACGCTGCCGGAGGATGCGATGGCGGTCTGTACCCTGCCGTCGCTGACCCGCGAGTATTCGTGGACGGAGATCGCGACGATGACGCGCGCCTCCCCGGCGCGGCTGCTCGGCCTGACGGATCGCGGCCATCTCGGGCCGGGTGCGCGCGGCGACGTAGCGATCTATCGCCCGCAACCGGATCGCGCGGCAATGTTCCGCACCGCCGCACTGGTGCTGAAGGACGGTCGCCCGATCGTGCGCGACGGCGATGTTCTGGCAACGCCGTTCGGCCGCGTGCTGTCGGTGCATCCGGGCTACGATCGCGCGATCGACCGGAGGCTGGCCGCATTCTACGACCGGGCATACGGCGTCTCCCACACAGCCTTCGACGTTCCCACGCACATGGTCGCCAACTCGGAACGGGTCGCATGCCGGACGTAACCCGCAACGGCGTGCTGATCGAGGACACCTTCGCCGAAGCGTTCGACATGCGCGCGACGGCCCTCGCCATCACCGCGCCGAGCCCGCGCTGGGCACGCCAGGCAGCGGTGACGGCGACCGGCTTCGCGACCTCCATCATCGGCTGCGGCGTCGAGGCCGGGATCGACGCGACGCTCGATCCGGCGGCAACGCCGGACGGGCGGCCAGGGGTACGCGTGCTTTTGTGCGCCGGCTCCACTGGGGAGTTGCAGAAGCAACTTCTCGCCCGCGTGGCGCAATGCGTGCTGACCAGCCCAGGCTCCGCCTGCTACGCCGGGTTGGACGGGGCCGAAAGCCTCAAACTCGGCGACGGCCTGCGCTATTTCGGCGATGGCTGGCAGATCTCCAAGCGCATCGGCGGACGCCACATCTGGCGCATCCCCGTCATGGACGGGGAATTCGTGTGCGAGGGCACCACCGGGCTCACCAAAGGCGCGGTCGGCGGCGGCAACCTCATCCTCATGGGGGGGACGGCGGAAGCGACGCTCGCCGCGGCGGAGGCGGCGGCGGATGCGATCGCCGGCGTGGCGGACGCGATCGCTCCGTTTCCCGGCGGCATCGCCCGGTCGGGCTCGAAGGTCGGCTCCAAATACAAGGCCCTGCCCGCCTCGACCAACGACGCCTACTGCCCGACGCTGCGCGGCGTGACGCGATCATCCGCGCTTGGCGCAGACACAAAAGCGGTGCTGGAGATCGTCATCGACGGCCTGACGCCCGAAGCGGTCGCCGGGGCGATGCGCGCGGGGCTGCTCGCCGCGATCGCACTCGGGCCGGAGCGTGGGGCGAGCCGGATCGGCGCGGGCAATTACGGCGGCAAGCTGGGCAAGCATCACTTCCACCTGGTGGAGTTGCTGTCGTGAGCGCATTGCGGCTGGTGCTGCGTGCGCCGCCCGAGCAGCGCCTCGATCTCTCGCCGCTGACTCCGGACCGTCTCGTCGGGCTGAGCACCGCGATGATCGAGCGTCTGGGCGTGGGAACCACGCGCGCGGCGGTCCACGTCGGTGATGTTTTCGCCGTCCATGACGGCGATCCCGCGATGCTGGTGATCGAGGGCGGATCGGACCGGTTCGACCGCGTCGGCGAGGGGATGCGCGCCGGCGCCCTGCGTCTGGAGGGCGAAGCGGGGATGCGCGCCGGGCGTGCGCTCGCCGGTGGGCACCTCGCCATTACGGGCAATGTCGGTCCGTTCGCCGCCTCGGGCATGACGGACGGCCATATGGAGATCGGCGGCGACACTGGCGCTTTCCTCGGCGGCCCTCTCCCGGGCGAGCGCGCCGGAATGCGCGGCGGAATCGTCGTCGTGCGCGGCCGGGTTGGCGAACGGGCGGCGGATCGGATGCGGCGCGGCCTGATCGTGGTCGTCGGTGATGCGCAGCGCTACGCGGGGTCCAATATGATCGCGGGCACGCTGATCGTCTGCGGTCAGGCGGACGAGACAGCGGGCACCCTAATGCGTCGGGGAACGATCGTGCTCGGTCGGCCATGTTTGCTGGCGCCGACATTCGTTCGTGCCGGCGACGCCGATCCGGTATTCCGCCGCCTTCTGGCCCGAGCAGTGGCGCCCCTCTGCGCGGAAGCCGCCACGCTCGCGATGGCCGCCGCGCACCGGTTCAACGGAGACATGGCGGCGATTGGAAAAGGCGAGGTCCTCATGCCATCGTAGCTGAGCCGCGCGCGTCTCTCATCGTGGAGGCCGAGATGAATCTGGTCGAATTGATTGTCATCATCTGCTCCCTCGCCCATCCGGGAGCCTGTTCCGAGAAGCACTTCCTGTTTCAATCGCACGGCTCTCTGAAGGCGTGCATGATGGAGGCGCCCCCGTATCTCGCCCAGATGATGGCCCAATATCCGGACCAGCGGGTCCACCGCTGGAGCTGCGTCTGGCCCGACAAAGCCGAGGGTAGTGCGTGATGTTGACAGCGCCGACGAGGAGTGGCGAAAACGCCGATGCGTCGGTGAACGAAAACGACGTGAAGGGGAGGTCTCGTGACTCGAATTGCGTGTGTCGCCGTCTCGCTCGTTGCCCTGGCCGCCGGCTCGGCACGCGCACAGGACGCCGCCGGCAATGCCGCCGCCGGGGAAAAGATATTCATCGTCTGCCGCGCCTGTCATCAGATCGGACCAGGCGCCCAGATCGCTGTCGGCCCGGTGTTGAACGGCGTGGTCGGCCGCAAGGCCGGCACCTATCCGGGCTTTGACTATTCGGCGGCGAACAAGGACTCGGGTCTGACCTGGAACGTGCCGACGCTGCAAAAATATCTCGCCGATCCGCAAAAGGTGGTGCCGGGCACGAAGATGATTTTTCCGGGGATCAAGGATCCGGCGAAGGTCAACGACGTGATCGCGTTCCTTTCGCAATACAACGAAGATGGATCGAAGAAGTAGTTGCGCGGTCGCGCTGCTCGGGCTGATGTTGCTGGTCCGGCCGGCGTGGGCGGCAGGACTGACACGCGCCGACGTCACGGAAGCGTTGGCTCGGGCGAGCCCGGAGCATAAGGCCGATTTCGCGGGCCAATCATTGGAGAAGGCAGACCTCAGCGGCCTCGATCTGGCGGGGGTCGATTTCGCCGGGGCGGATTTGCGCAACGCCAACCTATCGGATGCCAATCTGTCGGGCGCGAACTTGCGTGGCGCCCTCATGGACCTCGCCTGGATCATGCGGACGAACTTCACCGGCGCGGACCTGTCGGGGGCAAGCCTGCGGGCGATGGTGACATCGACCGGCATGGAGGCTTCGGTGAAGGAGGCCGCCAACTTCTCGCACGCCATCCTGGCGGGTGCGCGGATTATCGCGCGATTGAGCTTTGCCAACCTCCGCTTCGCGAACTTCGCGGGAGCCGACATGGGGGTGGAGCTGCGCAATCAGTCGATGGGGCTGCTGCGCACGGAGCTGTCCGATTGCGAGATGGAAGGCGCCGACCTCGCGGGGGCGAACCTGAAATATGCGCTGCTTCGGTTCAGCAAGCTACACGGGGCCGATTTGCGGGGTGCGGTGCTTATCAATGCGGATTTGTCCGGCGCCGATCTGACCGGCGCCGATCTTGCAGGAGCGGACAGGACCGGCGCCGACTTCGATGGTGCGGTCCTGGCCGGAGCGAAGGGTCTCGGACCGCCGCCCGCAAGCCCTAGCAGGCTGCCTTAAGCGCGGTTCTCAATCCGAACCCGGCATCCCAACGGAGAGCCGGCGCCGACGTAACAACACGCCGGCGCCTGAGCATCCAGTGTCGAAAACCGCCTTCCTCCGCCCGCTCGTAAACCCGAGCGGCTAGAGTGGGGACGGACGCGAAAGCAGGGCTAGCCGGCGCCACCCCCGGCATTGGTCCAATGGTTGATGTCGGTAAGCGGCCGCATCGTCAGATGCATATTGGCGCAGCCCTGTCCCTTGAGGTCGGCCGAGACCGTCCCATTCGCGGAACGCCTGCCATTGACGGTACCGGTCGGCCCATTGCCCATCGAGGAAGTCAGGGTCATCGTGAACTGACCGTTAGGCTGAGCCATGCCTTTGACCATGCTGACGCCGCTGAGATCGGAATAATAGGCGATCCCCGTGATGTCCCCGTCCGCGGCGCGAGCCAAACGCCATGCGAGGTAGGGGCACCCGGGAACCGAGGATTCGGCGTGACCGCTGAAGCCAGCCGGAGCCGGCGCCGCCGAGGGTTGGTTGCATATCCCCATTGCAAGGGTCCCCGCAGTGATCGTCGCCATCAACAGTCCTAACCGCATTTTCTTTCTCCTGGATCGCTCGACTTCGGGCCCCGTCGGCCGATAAAAGGGATGCACCATCTTAGCGCCCCGTCGGGCGATGCAACGCTGCACCATTCGGATACCCTTGTCTATGCCGATTTGGCAAGCCAACGAGCTTGCTCGGCCACCGGACGGGCGCGACTTCGCCGAATAACCGGCGCACGCCGAATCCTGGCCCAATAGGCCGCGCTCACGGATATTTCATCGCCTTTTTCCACCCCTTGGCGAGCGCCGGCTTCCGCCGGTCCAGACTACGGTCGTAATACTTTAGTAACCTTCGAACTTTCGGTATACCATGGAAGGGATAATCCTGCCGGCCGCTGCCGAAACGACACTCCAAGCAGCCAGTCTTGGACGTTTACCGATCCATACGAATACCAGGCGGCACTACGTGCCGCTGACGTGAAGCTTGTCGTCACGTCAGGCGGAGCGTACCGGGCCAGTCTGACGCGGATCGATCTGCATCGACTTTGGATGCAACGCGGCTGGGAGTCCCTTCCCGCGTCGCGCGAACGGCGATCCACGCCGATCGACGCCCGATCTTTTTCCTAACGACATTTGACCACGCGCCGTTGCGCTACGGCGGTATGGAGCTGTCACCGGGCGAAATCGTCTTCACCTCCCCGGGTGCCGAACCGCATCACCGCTCCCAAGGGGAAACGTCTTGGGAAGCAATGTCGCTCACTCCGGAGAGCCTCGCCGCAGCTGGCCGAGCCCTCGTCGGGCACGACCTCGCGGCGCCCGCCGTCACGCGCGTGATCCGTCCAGCCCCCGCGTCGATGTCGCGGTTCCTGTCCCTCCGCCTGTCGGGCGCATCCTGCGCGTCCCTCCGGCGGATATGAACCACCTGCTTCGATTGCATGCCCAGGCTTGCCGCATCGCCGAGACAGCGCTGAGCCACACCGGGCATCCGGAGGTCGCCCGTGCCCTGGAGCAAGACGTGACCTGGGCGCTGATCAACTGCCTGACGAATGGTGAGCCGGTCGTCAGGTCCCGTCGGGTCGGAATGCTATGCCGGTTCGAGGAACTGCTCGCGGCCAATCCCGGCCGATCGCCGCGCGTGGCGGAGATCAGCGGAGCCATCGGCATGTCGGCATGGACCCTGAGGGTCTGTTGCTCCAAGTCGTTGGGAATGCCCCCCGGCCGCTATCAGCGTCTGAAGCGACTCAAGCGAGTGCGGGCGGAGCGACAGCGCCGGCAACGGAATGCCGCCTACGAACATGGCACCATGCTCGAGCCCGATTAATTTCGCAATTTCCCATTTTGCCGAACGTGGATCAGATCGCCAAGGAGGGCGCCGTCTTCACCAACTGGCACGGCCAGGCGAGCTGCACGGCCGGCCGAGCCTCGTTTCTGACCGGGCGTCTTCCGATCCGCTCAGCCCTGTCGATCGTGGTGGCACCGGGTGACGAGAATCGTCTGCGGAAACAGACACCGACGATCGCAGAGTACTTCCAGAAGAATGGGTACTCCACGTATTTCTCCGGCAAATGGCATGTGGGCGACAAGCCGGACGACAACGACCTCGACGAGACGCTGCCGGCACCGTGGGAGTGGGACGTGAAACGCCTCGTCGCCTCCTTCGCGCTCGCCGTCCGGTCCAACGGGCTGTCCGACGCGAACGGCCGCGCTGCCGCGGTTGCCTATGCTCGCCGCTACCGACGAACGATGCGTGACTTCTCGAACCAGGACGTGCTGGAAACCTGGTACGCCCGCCTCGATGAACAGGCCTATCTGGCGATGCTTCCGCAGTCGCGGAAGGCGGTGCTGACAAAACGGATCGCCAAGGCAACCGTGCGTAGCAGCGCGGAGCTGGTGTTTCCCAAGCTCGTCGAGCACGACGGCGTGCAGTTCCGAATTCGCGAAACCCCTCCGACGATCTTCCACGCGGAGGAATCCCGCGGCGGCGATTATATGGCCATGGTTCGGGACGTGCTCGCGAAGTGCCGGGACACGCTGACGGAGGATCGCCGCGTGTTGTTTGATCGCCTCCGATCTGTTCCTCGGCTGGGCGACGGGACCCCAGGGCCGGCAATGCGCCAATTGCGCGACGTGAAGCTGAGTCCCCTGGTCGAAACCTACGATGCCGAAAAGCTGTCCGTCTATGCAGAAGCGCGCGGCTGGGTTCTGGCACGTGCCCATGCCAAGGCCGGTGATCCGTGGACGATCAGCGAATATCTGGGCTCCAAGGGCGATTTCGACAAGGCGATGGGCGCGTTCGCGCTCGCTTATGCCGACCAGGCCGAGCGCGATCATGCGCTTCTGAAAGCAGCGGCCCGCGCGGGGACGCGCGACGTGCGGACAGAAGGCTGACTCGCGCCGCCTGCCGTTTTTGCATAGACCTCATCAATGTCGTAATGAGAAGACGTGAGCATGGAGCGGACGCTGCGGTCCGGGACCATTTGACCAACCATGAATAAGGGGGAAGACATGCTCACGAGACGGGAGATCAGCGTTGCCACGGGACCGCTGCTTTTGGCGGGGCTACTCGCGGCCTGCGTACCGGCGCACCAATACGATGCGCTCGAGAATGACTACAACCAGCTCAATCAACGGCTCTCGGGCGAAATCTCGAACCAGCAGGTGCACATCACCAGGTTGCAAGGCGCGATCAAGGTGGCCGTGAACAGCGAATTGCTCTTCCCGTCAGGCGGCTGGCAGATGCCGCCGCAGGCCGCGGCGACTATCGCCAAGATGGCGCCGGTCCTCGCCCCACTCCAGCAGACCAAGGTCATCGTGACCGGCTATACGGATAACGTTCCAATCGGTCCCGAACTGCGGCAACAGGGAATCGGCAGCAATCAGCAACTTTCACTGAAGCGGGCACAGACCGTCATGCAGTTCCTGATCTCCCAAGGGGTCAACCCAAATCTCGTGTCCGCGCAGGGGCTCGGCGAGGCGGACCCGATCGCGCCGAATGATACGCCACAGGGACGGACGCAAAATCGTCGGGTGGAACTTACCCTCGCTGGTTCGGGAACCTAAATGACGATCGCGGCCGCCCAGGGATCCATGATGCAAACTGAGGTGTCTCCTCATCCCGACATGACATGGATTCCGGGCGGCACGTTCCGCATGGGGTCGGATCGACATTACCCCGAAGAGGCGCCGGCCCATTCGGTGGCGGTCGCTCCCTTCTGGATCGACCGCACGCCGGTCACCAACCGCCAATTCCGCGCGTTCGTGGATGCGACGGGCTATGTCACCGTCGCCGAAATAGCTCCGGACGCCAAGGACTATCCGGGGGCGTTGCCGCACATGCTCAAGGCTGGCTCGCTGGTCTTCGCGCCCCCTTCGCATCCCGTCGACCTCGGAAACTGGGCGCAGTGGTGGAAGTTCGAGTTCGGCGCCAACTGGCGCCGGCCGTACGGCCGAGGCAAGCCCAACCATGGCCGCGACGATCATCCGGTGGTGCATGTCGCGTTACCGGACGTGGAGGCCTATGCCGCGTGGGCGGGCAAGGCGTTGCCCACCGAGGCCGAGTGGGAATACGCCGCGCGCGGCGGTCTCGACGGCGCCGAGTTCGCCTGGGGAGACGAACTGACGCCGGGCGGCCGCCACATGGCGAACACCTGGCAGGGCGCATTTCCCCACGAGAACCTAGCCGCCGACGGCTACCCTCGCACCTCTCCCGTCGAAACCTTCCCGCCGAACGGCTACGGGGTCTTCGACATGATCGGCAACGTGTGGGAGTGGACCGCGGACTGGTTCTCGGCCCGGCACACAGCGGACATGCCGAAGGCCTGCTGCGTCCCGGAGAACCCCCGCGGCGGGCAAGAGAGCGATAGTTTCGACCAATGCGACACGTTGGTGCCCATCCCACGCAAGGTCGTCAAGGGCGGCTCGCATCTTTGCGCGCCGAACTATTGCCGCCGCTACCGTCCGGCCGCACGCCATGCGCAGCCGATCGACAGCGGGACGAGCCATATCGGCTTCCGCTGCATCGTCAGGGTCTAATCATGCCGCATCAAGCAGGTGCGAACGGCGTGGCGTTGGACGCAGAGTCGCAGAACCTGGGAACCCTGGCCAAGTTGGTCATTGTCATCGCCATCGCTCTGATCGTCGCCGGTGCGGTTTGGCATGGATTCACCGCGGCGACCTTTGAACGCTTTTGGAGAGATCTCGCCGAGCGACCGAGCGGGCCGATGCGGTTTCGCTTCATTCTGCAACCCTTGATGGCCGCAATCGCCGCGATCCACGGCGGACTCAAGGACGCACGGACCGGCCGCTCGCCGTATTTCTGGACGGTGCTGCGCGTCCCGCGGGAGCGTCTGGAGCGGCTGCGAGAAGGATTGAACGCAACCGCCAGGATCATCCTTCTCGGGCTTGCGATGGACGTCATCTACCAAGCGATCGTGCTTAAGACGTTCTATCCGGGTGAGGCCCTCGTCACCGCGCTGTTGCTTGCGTTCGTGCCGTATTTGATCCTGCGAGGACTTGTCGCGCGCGCTGCTCGCCGATGGCACGGTGGTCCATTCCCGCACGGAACCTCGTGAAAGCGCCGTCGCTTTGGCCTGTTGAATCATCAAATCCTGCCCGCGCAGCCATTCAAGCTGACCCACCACGGCAATGCGCGGAGGGATTGGACTCGAACCCCGCCTGGGTGTGCAATGCCCCACACAAACCCCAGGGGAGATAACCATGGCCAAGGCACCCACGACGGAGTCCCGCGACCGCGTCCGCAACACCGTCCCCAAGCTGATCGACGTCACCGAGAATGTCCTGTTCGGCGACATCTGGGAACGCAAGGAGCTGTCCAAGCGCGATCGCAGCCTCATCACCTGCGCCGCCCTCGTCGCGACCTACCGCCCGGAGCAGCTCAAGGGCCACCTCGCCCGCGCGCTATTCAACGGCGTCACCAAGGAGGAGTTATCCGAGGTCATCACCCATATGGCGTTCTACGCCGGCTGGCCCGCCGCGATGACCGCGGCCAACGTCGCCCGCGAAGTCTTCGCTGAAAACGAGTGAGCGCCATGAAGGTCGGCTTCATTGGCCTCGGCACCATGGGTGCCGGCATGGCAGCCAATCTCCACAAGGCCGGGCATGTGCTGCTCGTCAGCGACACGCGCCGCGCCGCCGCCGAGCGGTTCGTCAATGCCGGCGCCGTCTGGGCCGCCACCCCGCGCGCGGTCGCCGAGCAGGCGGACCTCGTCTTCACCTCACTGCCAGGCCCGCCAGAGGTCGAGGCAGTGGCGCTGGGTCCCGACGGGCTGCTCGGCGCGATGCGCAAGGACGCCGCCTATTTCGACCTCTCGACCAACTCGCCGACCCTGATGCGCCGCGTCCACGCCGCCTTCGCCGAGCGCGGCGCCCACGCACTCGACGCGCCGGTCAGCGGCGGGCCGCGCGGCGCGGCGACCGGCAAGCTGGCGATCTGGGTCGGCGGCGAGCAGGCAGTGTTCGACCGACACAAGCCGGTACTCGACGCGATGGGCGATCAGGCATGCTATGTCGGGCCGATCGGCGCCGGTTCGGTCGCCAAGCTGGTCCACAATATGTTCGGCTACATCATGACGACCGGGTTGGCCGAGGTCTTCACCATGGGGGTGAAAGCCGGCATCGAGCCGCTGGCGATCTGGGAGGCGGTGCGCCAGGGCGCGATCGGCAGGCGGGGCGCGTTCGACGCCATGCCCGACCAATTCCTGTCGAACACATACGAGCCACCGGCCTTCGCGCTGCGTCTTGCGCACAAGGACGTCTCCCTCGCCTGCACGCTGGGCCGGGAGATGGGCGTGCCGATGCGCCTCGCCAACATGGTGCAGGCAGAGATGACGGAGGCAATGAACCGCGGCTGGGCCGACCGCGATTCCCGCTCGGCGATGCTGCTGCAGATGGAGCGCGCCGGCGTGTCGATCGAGGTCGAGCCGCAGCGGTTGCAACAGGCCGTGGACGCGCTGCGCCGACGGTGACGGAGAGGCCGCCGCGCGCCCTGGTGTTGCAGGGGGCGTCCAACGTACGCGACCTCGGCGGCTGGCCGACGGAAGACGGCGGGCGGGTGCGGTTCGGCCACGTGTTCCGGTCGGCCGCACTGACCGGCCTCACCGAGGATGACGCCCTAGCCCTCGCCGGAACGGGCCTGCGCACAGTGTGCGATTTGCGCGGACGGCAGGAGGCGGCGGAAGCGCCGTCGGCGCTTGGCGGTGTGGCCGGGGCGACGGTACACTCCCTACCAATCGAACCCTCGGTCGGCGCCTCGCTGCGCGACCTCGTCGCCACGCGGAACGCGACCGGGGAGAACGTCATGGCGGTGATGCGCCAAGCCTATGTGGCGTACGCCTTGGAATGGCCGCATCGCTATCGGGCGATATTCGCGTTGCTGGCGGACGACGCGCCACCGCTGCTGCTGCATTGCTCGGCGGGCAAGGACCGCACCGGGTTTGGCGCGGCGCTGATCCTCACGGCGTTGGGCGTCCCGTACGAGGCGGTGCGGGAGGACTACCTCGCCTCCAACCGGCTGTGGCGCGGGGACGCGGGGATCGCGCGGGACCTGCCGCCGGGCGTGGCCGAGACGCTGCTGCGCGTCCACCCCGAGTTGCTGGACGCGGCCTTCGCCGCGATCGCCGGCGCGTATGGCGGATTCGCGCGGTACGCTTCCCTGGCGCTGGAGATGGACGCCGCGCGGCTGGCGCATCTGCGGGCGCGGCTGGTAGAATAGAGCCGGGAGAAATGCCATGAACGAACTGCGGGGGAATCAGGGACCGCGCTATCGCCATCTCGACGACAATTCCGCCCCGTTCGAGAGCATCACGGTCGACAAGCTGACGCCGATCATCGGCGCCGAGATCGGCGGCGTCGATCTGTCCCAGCCCCTCGGCAACCGCGCCTTCGACGAGATCCACCGCGCTCTCGCCGAGAACCTGGTGATCTTCTTTCGCGATCAGCATCTGACGCCGGAGCAGCAGCTCGGGTTCGGGCGGCGGTTCGGCGAACTGCACATCCACCCGGCCGCGCCGCACGCCCCGGGGCATCCCGAGCTGATGATCATCCACGCCGACAAGGACAGTCCACGCGCCAATGGCGAGGGTTGGCACACCGACGTATCGTGCGATGTCGAGCCGCCGATGGGCAGCATCCTCTACATCAAGACCTGCCCCCCCCGCGGCGGGGACACGCTGTTCGCCAACATGTACGCCGCCTACGAGGCGCTGTCGGACCGGATGAAGCGCTATCTCGAGGGGCTAAACGCGATCCACGACGGCGAGGACGTCTATCGTGGCACCTATGCGAATTACGGGGTCGCCGACAAGCCGAGCTATCCGCGCGCCGAGCATCCGGTGGTCCGCACCCATCCGGTGACCGGCAAGAAGGCGCTCTACGTCAACGCCGGCTTCACCAAGCGCCTCGTCGGCATCCCTCCCGACGAGAGCCAGGCCGTCCTGCGCTATCTATACGAGCACGCCGCGAACCCGCTGTTCCAATGCCGCTTTCGCTGGCACGAAAACTCGATGGCGTTCTGGGACAATCGCTGCGCGCAGCACCGCGCGATGTGGGACTATTGGCCGCACACACGCTCTGGCTTTCGTGTCACCGTCGCGGGCGAGAAGCCGGTCTGACCGAGGGACAGCCATGACGCCGTCGATCACCCGGCGTGGCCTGCTGATGTCAGGCGCCGCCGCCCTCGTCCTCGCCCGGGCGTCGCGTGCCGACGCGGCGAACCCGCCCCTCAATTTGACCGCCGGGCGCCGAACACTGGACGTCGACGGCAAGCCGGCGAGCGTCTTCGGCATCACCCAGAAGGACGGCACGGCCGGGCTCGTCACCTCCGTCCGCGAGAGGTTCCGCGTCCACCTCGTGAACGACATCGGCACCGACACGCTAATCCACTGGCACGGCCTGACCCCGCCCTACCAGCAGGACGGCGTGCCCGGCGTGTCCGGCCCGCCGATCGCGGCCGGCGGATCCGCGGACTACGATTTTCCGCTCCCCATGTCCGGCACCTACTGGATGCACTCGCATGTGGGTTTCCAGGAGCAGCAGCTGATGACGGCGCCGCTCATCATCCATGACGCGGCGCCGGCGAGCGAACAAGAGATCGTCGTCATGCTGCACGATTTCTCGTTCACCGACCCCGCGACGATCTTCGCCCGGCTGCGCAGCCGCCCGACCGACGCCAAGCCGGCCAAGGCGATGGCGGGAATGTCGGCGATGGCAGCGGCGCCCGACCTCAACGACGTGTCCTATGACGCCTTCCTCGCCAACGATCGCACGCTGGCCGACCCACAGGTCGTGCGCGTGACGCCGGGGGAGCGCGTCCGCCTGCGCCTCATCAACGGCGCATCAGCGAGCAATTTCCACATAGAACTGGGAGCACTTCGAGCGACATTGCTGGCGGTCGACGGCCACCCCGCGCGGCCACTGACCGGAATCAGCTTTCCGCTGGCGATCGCACAGCGCATCGACCTGATGGTCGAACTGCCGAAACAGGCCGGCGCATGGCCGATCCTGGCGGTGGTGGAGGGATTGGATCGGCGTGCCGGCATCGTCCTCGCGACCCCCCGCGCGGGCGTGGCCCCGCTGGCGACTGCGGGGCGCTTCGCCCTTGGCCCCGCGCCGCGCCGACCGGGTGCTTCCCGTTGCGCTGACCGGCGACATGGCCGCCTATATCTGGAGCTTGAACGACAAGGTCTACGGCCAGGACACCCCGCTCATGGTGAAGCGGGGCGAGCGGGTGGAGATCGTGATGCCGAACCACACCATGATGTCGCACCCGATGCATCTGCACGGGCACGTCTTCCAGGTGGTCGAGATCAACGGCCGTCGCTTCCCCGGTGCCATGCGCGATACCGTCCTGGTGCCGCCGAAGACCACCGTCACCGTCGCCTTCGACGCCGACAACCCGGGCAAATGGGCGTTCCACTGCCACAATTTGTATCATCTGCAAGCGGGTATGATGACGACGCTGGTCTACGATAAGTTCTGAGCAAACGTCCGACACGGATGAGCTGGAGGACCTGGCGGCGACCTACTCTCCCGCGGCTTGGGCCGCAGTACCATGGGCGCTGGGGGTTTTCACGGCCGAGTTCGGGATGGGATCGGGTGCGGGCTCCCCGCCAAGGCCACCAGGTCGTCC